>JBCCIF010000032.1:0-32984 GCA_039028335.1 Bacteroidota bacterium | reverse complement strand
CTACGGGCTTGCGTTATTGTATGAATTCTGCTTCGCTCATTTTTGTGGCAGAAGGTGATGAAGTGCCTGACATTGTCAAAGAATGGCAAGAGAAATACGGTCGATAAAGTACACTCTCTTAAATTGTATTAATCGTTAGAATTTACCAAGTCTCTTGATTATAAAGATTCGAGATAAAATGGCTAAGGAGGTCAAATTAGTATTCCTGTTTCTTATATTAAGTTTATCAGGTCACGGCCAATTTGGACCGGACAAAAATTACACAGGAAAAGAAAGCGCATGGTGCACTGTGATTGGTGATGAACTTGGAATGTTTCATCTTGATCATTTGTTTGGGCATGATTCTTTGGCATGTTATTTTTTCATAGCAGAAGAAGAAAACTATTGCACGATAAGATATTGGCATTGGGGAGAAGTTGAAACTATAAAGCATAGGAAGAATGGTAAAGAGCCTAAAAGGAAGATAAAAGATGTCAGTGATTTTGGCAAGATTGGATATCATGAAGAAATAATATTTTGTAACAATCCTGAAACGGGTATGGTTTCATTTCGAGCTATTGCAAAGTCCAATTCTTCCCATCAATATGGTAAAAAGTGCACACTATATTGGAAAGTCCTAAACTTGCAATAGACCATCTAGAGGGTCATTTCCACTTGCATTATTTTTTCTTTCTTGACTTATCTTTCGCTGGACGACTGAACTATAAAATCAATTTATTTTGTCCTAAGCTCTTGTTTTCAGAACGGTTTAACTCGATTAAAACTCTTTTTGGCCTCAAAATTGCCTCTTGCAATAAGGGCATTTGCCCGTATATTCACTCACTCAATTCACCGCAGAATGGCTAAACACTCATTTTTCTCAAAGATCTCTGGCTCCTTAATGGGTCTTTTGTTGGGTCTTGTTTTTATTGCTGGCAGCATTTATATAATTAGTTGGAACGAAGGCAGGACAATAAAAACGCACAAGGGATTGGTGCAAGGCTTGAAGGAGGTTTATACTTCTCAAAACATCAATTATGTGAGTCCTGAAAATGAGGGAAAACTCCTCCATTTAATCGGTGAAGTTCATTCTAATGAAACACTTGTGGATCGTGACTTCGGTATTCGCGTGCCTTATTTAAAACTCCAACGAAATGTCGAAATGTATCAATGGCGCGAGAAATCGGAACAAAGAACGATTCCAGGAAGCGATGAAAAGGAAACGCTGTATTTCTATGATAAAACATGGGCCGCTGGGCTTCATAAATCCAGTCAATTCAAAGAGGCCGATTCACATCAAAATCCAGTAGCTTTTAAATTTGGTTCATTTCGAGAATCCGTTTCTAAAGCAAAAATGGGAGCGCATGATTTAAGTGGCAAGCAATTGGCGCGACTGAATAATTGGGCCGATTTCAATTTTTCGGAAATACAACAAATGGAAAATACGCAATTGATCAATAGAGAAGGTCAAGCCTCTACTATTTTCCATGGTACAGGAAATTTCGAGAACCCTAATATTGGAGATATACGCATAAAGTATAAAGCCATTTATCCGGGAAATTTCTCCATAGTGGCCAAGCAAAAGTTGAATACTTTCGAAGCATTCAAGACCGACAAGGATACAGAGATTGACTTTATCAAACCCGGTTCGCTATCTGCGAAGGAATTGTTTGATTCAGCTTTCAGTCAGAATACAATTATCAAATGGTTGCTTCGAGTCGGATCATTCATTCTTTTATTTCTAGGAGTCAGAATGCTCTTTAATCCCATTACAGCTTTGGCCAGTTACATTCCGTTGGTTCGAAATATTGTAAACTTTGGTGCAGGATTGATCTCATTCATCCTCGCTTTTAGCATTTGGCTCATTGCTTTGGGCTTATCTTGGATTTATTATCGACCATTGCTAGGTGTAATTCTTCTTGCTATAGCCGTGCTTGTTGTCGTCTTAAGCTCAAATCGAGGAAAACAAAGGGCTTAAGCAAATAATCTGCATATTTCATTCTATGGCTAAAAACGATAAGCTACTCCCAGACGAATAAAGCTTGAGTTGTAATTCTGGAGGAATTCTTCCGACTCAAAAATTGAATTCAAATTTCTTCGTTGTCCGACTTGCATTCGAATACTAAAATTGGAGTAGTTGGCATAGGAAAGGTTCGATCCATAAAGCTGGTCTACTATTTTACAAGTCGGTAACTTCGGTATTATATAGACTCATCAAAATTAAGGTTCTAGATTCTCTTTTGACACCATTTATATAATTTGTTGGTTTTAAAGGCTTAAACATTCATTCAGAAACAAGCGATTTTTCAGAAACACGAAAATAGAGCAGAAAATTAGGGGTTTCAAAGCTTAATGACAGATTGGGAATACGTCCTATCACCTGACAATGCCTGTATGTAATATGTTCCAGACTTAAGGTGACTGATATCCAGCTGATATTTTTCTTTCCTGTCTTTAAATTGATGATTTGAAACAATTTTCCCTATTGAGTTATAGATGAAGATTTGATCAATTTCTTTGTTTTGATCTAATTCAAGGAGAAGGAGGTCAAAACATGGATTTGGAAAGGCGAAGGAGAATTTCTCTTTTGCAATTTCTTGTGAACTACTAATAACGACATTTAGATTGTTTAAAGAATAAATGCCTTGATCTTTACCAGAACAAAAAAGAATATCAAGATCGGTATCTCCGTCAATATCGAGAACATCAATATCCATCGGGTTGTCTATTTCGGAATTCAGGATTACAGGTTCGTCAAAACCAAATCCGCTTAAGTTTTTGTAGTATGAAATATCTCCTGTGCTAAAATCTGCAAGAACGATATCTGGAAATCCGTCTTCGTTTAGATCTCCAGTCCCAAAGCTTTTAGGATCTGGGAGTAGACTGTCGATAACATGTTCGATAAATCCATATCCAGTGCCATCACTTTCAATCCAAACCAATAGGTTATTTGTGCGTTCGCTGTAGACGATATCCTTATCACCATCTTGATCGATGTCAACTGCTGCTATATCGCTAATATCCATCCACGCGGTTGACGGAAAGATAATGGGTTCAAAATCTAAGTCCAATACATCGTAGAGTTTGAGCTCTATTGCCCCGCCATAACCAACAGAAAGAACATCTAAATAACCATCACCATTGATATCGCTTGTTTCTATATCAGAGAAATCGTGTAGGTCTTCAACAACCACGCGTTCGTTTCCGAAATTCCCAATACCATCATTGATAAACCAAAATAAATCGTCAAATGATGCATCGGCAGCGAATACATCATGGTGACCATCTGCATTTAAATCCGCAATATGCGTTTTATTGAATAGGGGCCCCAATCCCTCAATTAAGTTCAATTCATTTACAGATCCATCGCCTTGATTCGGCCCCCAATAAAATCCTTGATTTGTAGCCAATGTTATATCTGGATCCAGATCACCGTCCAAGTCACCGACAGAAAAATCATCAAGTGTTTCAAATAAACCAAAGTCTTCATTGTCTAAAAGTTGAGATTGTTGATCAAAAGAACCTCCAATGTTGTCTAGAACAAAGAGATCGCCTTGGTATGCTGAAAAAACGAGGTCAAGATCTCCATCCATGTCCATATCGCCCAATTGAGGTTCAATTGGATTAATCAACGAGGTATTTATTTTTTCGCCAGAGGAAAATTCTGCGAGCCCATTGTTCCTTGTCAAGATGAGTTCATCAAATAGATTAAAAGTGGAAAGAACATCAATATCATTATCCCCATCGATATCTTCGATAGCAACTGCACTTCTTTTGGTATGTTCAGGTGAAATACTTTGTCCCTCCGCAAACTCTCCGAATCCATCATTCAAAAACACTTCAATGGTTTTGCTGAAGTCATCATGTCCAGCAACAATATCTAAATTTCCATCTCCGTTTAAGTCTGCTATGTCAACATCAGAAACATCGCTTGATGTTGTTGATATTGAATGCACGTTGTCAAATGAATTGGCACCTTCGTTTTCAATCCATTCAATGATACTAGCACCATCTCCCTGAGCCGCGATAATATCCAAATCTCCATCATTATCTAAATCGGCCAATTCCAAATCAGATATTCTACTCACTTGTGTACTTAAAAATTCTGGACCAGAAAAACTCGAATTGCCTTCATTTTTGCAATAACTCAAATAGTCTCCAAAAAAGGTCCCGCTTCCAATAAGAATATCCTTTAAGCCATCTCCGTCAACATCTAAGCAAGAAATGGCACGGGGTTCTTCAACTTCATTACTAATCAAGATTTCAGATGAAAAATCTCCTGTTCCTAAATTTTCAAAAAGAACAACTTCATTTGCATTGAAATAGATTGCAAAAATATCCAGATCTCCATCGGAGTCATAATCAAAGAGATCTACTTCCCATGCTCCGTCTCCAGATGTACTCAAGGAAATTTGCTCAAAATCACTTCCTTGATCGCTATTCTTATACCAAGCAATTCTGTTGTCAAGTAATGAAGCCGATACGATATCTATGTGTCCATCATTATTTAAATCGCCTACATCTAGGGATCTTGCACCATTTGCGTTTCTTGTAATTACAATTTGACGGCCGAAAACAGCATTGCCTAGATTAGGATACCAGGCCACTTTTTTGTCATCTCTTGATGCCGTAATTAGATCTAAATGTCCATCATTGTTCAAGTCGGAGATCTTTATGTCTTGAGGGCTTGCAAGACCTTCAGTCAATTCATTTAAGCCAGAAAAATCTTGAGCCAGGGTAAAATTGGAAATGAGCAATAAAAGGCCTGCTGCTTTAAGTCGAATATTCATGGAGATTATTTTTTTCTAAGATACCGAATAATATCTGTAGAAATTCAAAGTAAAGTTGATTTTGAAAAGTAACTCGGTATCAGAGTTAAAATCGATATACCACTCCCAATCGTACAAAGCTTGAACGGTATTTTTGTAAGAAATCTTCTGTTTCAAAAATTGAATTCAGATTTCTTCTCTGGCCAAGTTGCATTTGTATGTTAAAGTTCGGGTCAATTGCATAGGAAACACGAATTCCATAAAGTGCATTCCAAATATTTTTTCGAAGTACCTCAATTTCACTTATTTCAATCAATTCGTCCAGTTCATTTTGAATGTAAAAGCCTTTTGTTGCGCGCAAAAGACCATAGGAGACTCCTGCCTGCGGTCTAAAATTCCATTTTCCCGCTCTAAAAGAATATCCCAATTGCAAGGGTATCTCAAAGTATGTAATGGACGTCTTTCCATTTTGAAGATCGAGATTCCCTGGATAAGTAATAAGTGTGCTATCAACTGTTGTAACAATTATAGAATCCAAAATTTCGGTGACCACCATGGTGTCAATTACCATTCCGGCAGTATCCAGGATATTAACGACATAGGTGGTGTCGATATATTGCGTCTCTTGAGAAATCATTATTTCTAAGGAGTCTCTTTCACCCTGCGGATAGGCAATTTCTTCACCAAATTGAATGCTGCTAAGACCCGTCTGTAAGGACAATCGATTTCGACTCAAACTAAATTCAATACCGTATTCTCCAGTGCGGACGCTTGATTCATTCTCATTTCGAAATTGAACAGCTTCATTCCAAATTGCAGAATTACTGGTAAGATTTTTATTGATCAGTGACTGGCCATAGAAGAAGCCGATTTCTTTCTTCCAATTCGAAACATGAGGAATTTTTACCTCAAAAATGGAATCATACAACTCAAGTGAAGGAGAAACCCCAGAGAGATTTTCTCTCTTCATATCGGCCAACGTAAGCTCATCACTGCTCGAAGAGTTCTCTGTATTTCCAATTTCAGAATTGGCGGTAGTTTCAATAGAGGCAAAAGAATTATTGTTTTGGTTTTCTGCTAATGGTTGACTTCCACTTGCCTTGTTCTCATTGCCACTTGAATTTTGGGATAAGTTATCTGAATAATGAGCAGGGTCATCTTTTGTGCTGCCAGTAAGGCTATTTTCCTTATCTCCTTTTCTATTGATTTCTACCTTTCCGTCATTTGCTCCTGTATTCGGATTGTTCCTAAGGCCAAAAAGGGCATTATTCTGATCTTCACTTCCTTGAATGGCTGTGTTTGGATTTATTCCATCATTATCTCTGTGCTCGGCTGATCCTGTATCAACATCTGAATTCTTATTGTGTGATAAGCCTTTCGAATCTTGAGTTCCTTGCAAGCCATTGACCTGTTCACTTGAAGACTCATTTTCGTTGGTAAAATCTATCTGATTTTCTTCATTGTCAAATTGTAGTGCGTTTTCTTGGAGCTCCTGCTTTCCTGAAGCATTTGTTTCATGATGTTCAATTGCTTTTGATGGAGTCTCGCCCAAAGAATTTTCTGCTTCGCTATTTCCAAATTTAATGAATCCGCAGATGCCTGCAACAAGACCTAAGAAAAGAGCGGGGATTAAAAATTTGAGCCACTTTTTTCGTTGGTCAGCCCGAATTTTGGCCTCCATTTTTTCCCATGAATTTTCATTCATTTCAAAATGACGATTCTTGAGTTTATCTCTGAAAAGTTTATCGATTTGATCGGGATTCATGACTGCGTTATTTTTTCATTTTCTTTTATGAATTCATTCAACATCGACTGCAAGGATTTTCGGGCGGAACTTAAATGCCATTTAGAGGTGCCAACGGGTACACCGAGCATTTGTGCAATTTCATCATGGCCGTAGCCATCAATAGCAAATAGATTGAAGATCTTTCTTTGTATTTCACTAAGATTTTCTAGCATATTTTGTAAGTGATGCGCTTCAATCTGCTCTTCAATTTCATTATAATTTGCTGCATGCATATGTTCTTGAATTTCTTGTGTGTTGCTCATCAGATTGCTCCTTTTCACATTTTTACGGTAAGCATCTATGGTCGAATTGATCATCACTCTGCTCATCCATGGCATGAATTTGCCTATAGGGTGTTCTTTTGAAACAAACGAGCCCACATTTTTTAATATCTTATGAAATCCCTGATTGACCAAGTCTTCAGCATCTTCTTTATTGCTTTTATAGCGAAAGGCAATACTCATCAAAAGAGAATAACTCTCCTTGTACAATAGAAATTGAGACTTTCTATCATTCTTTGCGCAAGCCTTAAGCAGTTTGTAGTCAATCATATACAACAAATTGCATGCGGCTATTGCCGCATGCAATTCACAATTAAAATTTTAATCTAATTGCCTTTTATAAATCGGAAGGTCTGATTCATTTCAGCATTTTGAATATGTATAAAGTACAATCCTTCTCTGAAATCACCTAGGTTATATTCAAATTTGTTTTTGCCTTCTGTGGCTTGTTTTTGCTCGGAAATTAGCGTTCTAGCCAAGGCATCATAAATTCTAATCTCTACTGTATTATTCCCAAGTGAATAAAATTCAACATTTAATCTTTCCATTGCGGGGTTTGGATAAAGCAATACCCCATGTATGATTGGTTCGTTGCCTATACCGACAGTAGTCGAGTCATAAATGCAAGATCCGTCATCAACGTTGGCCAATGGATTCCAATTTATCGCAGTTGTATCGGTACATCCGAAGATGGTATCACCGGCATAGATACACGAGCCATCATCTATGGTCGCGAACGGGTTCCAATTGATTGCCGTTGAATCTGTACAACCAAAGATTTGGAGCGTGTCGTAGATACAGGAACCGTCATCAAAGTTGGCCAATGGGTTCCAATTCAAGGCAGTTGAATCAGTACATCCAAATATGGTATCACCGGCATAAATACATGAGCCGTCATCTATGGTTGCCCATGGATTCCAATTGATAGCTGTTGAATCTGTGCATCCTGAAATTTGTAATGTATCATAGATGCACGAACCATCGTCTATTGTTGCAAGAGGGTTCCAATTGATCGCAAAAGGATCAGTACAACCGAAAATTTGGACAGTATCGTAAAAGCAAGAACCGTCATCGAAATTCGCCAATGGGTTCCAGTTCAAAGCACTTGAGTCAGTGCATCCGAATATGGTGTCACCCAAATAAACACAGGAACCATCATCAATAGTTGCCCAAGGATTCCAATTGACAGCGGTGGAGTCCGTGCAACCAGAAATTTGCAAAGTATCGTATATACAAGATCCATCATCTATGGTTGCTAAGGGATTCCAATTAATAGCAAAAGGATCTGTACAGCCGAAAATATTCAAGGTGTCATAGATACAAGAGCCGTCATCGATTGTCGCAAAGGGGTTCCAGTTTAATGCAGCTGAATCGGTACACCCGAATACCTGAACGGTATCGTAAAAGCAGGATCCATCATCAATAGTTGCCAATGGATTCCAATTGAGAGCGGTTGAATCGGTACATCCAAAAATCTCTAGCGTATCATAAATGCATGAGCCATCATTGATATTTGCTTGAGGATTCCAATTAAGGGCGAGTGGATCTGTGCATCCAAAAATGCTGTCTCCAGGGTAAATACATGATCCGTCATCAATACTGGCCGATGGATTCCAATTGATTGCAGTAGAGTCCGTGCAACCAAATAGGGTCGAATCGAGTTGTGCCTGTATACTTGCGGTTAAAAAGAGAAAACTGATAATTAGAGCTGTCCTTTGCATAAATTCTATTTTTTGCGTTTGCGATAGGATAGACGGGAGAAAACAGAAGTCGGTTGGAAATTTCAATTTTTTTTTGAAATTGAGCTGAAATAATGCTGAGAATGCTTGAGGATTACCGTGGTATAGACATTTATTTGCTCGATCAAATGCTTAAAGGGCGAATTAATTCGACCATGCGAATATTGGATGCCGGGTGTGGACGAGGAAGAAATGTGAGGTACCTTTTAAAAAACAATTTTGATGTATATGCAATCGATGAGAATCTGGAATACATTGAAGAACTTTTGTCAGACTTTCCTCCCTATCGAGAGAAGATTAAACATGCCAGAATTGAGGAATTTAGCATTGATCTCTCCTTCGATATTATCATTTGCAATGCCGTATTGCATTTTGCAAGAAACCATGTTCATTTTGATGAGATGTTTAAATCCTTATTTCAACTGCTTTCAAAAGGAGGCATACTATTTATTCGAATGACTTCTAATATCGGGTTGAATTATTCGCCACTCAGCGCGGGAGATGGGGTCTACTATTTGCGCGATGATACAGAGAGATATCTGCTAACAGAAGAAAAAATAGTTGAGATACAGCGCAAATTTGGTTTAGAGAAAATAGAACCGGTTAAATCCGTAGTTGTCGAAGGCATGAGGTCAATGACGACATGGGTTGTCATGAAATAGCTGAAGATTTGCTGTGCTCAAAGTGCGTTGGTCATTCTTTTTTCTTAGCAGGATTACTGCCGTGATCATGCCTATCCATGAATTGGATCAAGCCATTCGCTTCGCACACTGCTGCGTTGGTCATTCTTTTCTCTTAGCAGGATTACTGCCGTGATCATGCCTATCCGTGAATTGGATCAAGCCATTCGCTTGGCTCATGTGGGCTTTACCATTTCTTCACTTATCAAAGTGAGCTTTGAACGCTACAAAATGAAAAAGCCCTATCGCTTTGCGATGGGCTTTGATCATCAAGTGACCCCGGCAGGATTCAAACCTGCAACCCTCAGAGCCGAAATCTGATATTCTATTCAGTTGAACTACGGGGCCAATAGACGGCAAAATTAATTATTCAAATGAAATAAGAATTCAAGACAGTCTAAATCTTACATTTCTGTCTGGACAAATACTTATTTTACAATGATCGCGTTCACTATATTTGCAAACCTTTATGAAAAAGCCGCTTATATTCCTTTTCTTATTGTGTAATACCTATCTATCAGCGCAAACATTTTTAGGTCAATGGAGAGATCATTTGGCTTATCGCAAATGCATTGATGTTACACAGAATGAAGATCAGACCATTTTCGCAACGGAGAAAGCCGTCTTTTTTATCGACAAGGAAGATTATTCATCACAACGACTTAGCAAGATCCAAGGCCTCTCAGGAGTGGGTGTCTCGCGTATTGCTTTTAATCAAGAGTTGAATGTTTTGCTTGTTGGTTACGCGAATGGGGCGCTGAATTTGGTATTCGAGAACAGCATTGTAAATATGCCGGATATTTTGTCTTCTTCATTAATTGGTGACAAACAGATTTACGACATCTTTTTTAAAGATGAATTTGCGTGGTTAGCTACTGGATTTGGCATTGTTGTAATTGATTTGAATAGACAAGAAGTGAGGGATACTTACATTATTGGAAATGGAGGTGAGCAAAGGAGAATTACGGGAGTAGGAATTGTAAATGGAATCATTTACGCGTGTAGTGAAGTGGGCCTGCAGTATGCTCCGGAAACTGGTGTGAATCTTTCTGATTTCTCAAATTGGACCTTGGACAATAGTTTGCCCAATGCTCCTAACGGATACGTAAACTTGGACATATTTAATGAAACGGTTTGGGTCAGTTCTGACGAGGCTTCTGGCGTAGAAGATATTTTGTATTACCTAGACGATGGCAATTGGATAGCATTTGTCAGTGCCCCGGATATCAGACATTTGGGCGTATCGAATGGGTACATATCCATGTCTTCAGATGGAAATGTCCGCACATACAAAGAGGACTTAAGCCTGCATAGAGAGATTTTTGGTTTAGAAAGTGGAAACGCTTTAAATCCCCGAGCAGCTCTTGTGGATGAAGATGGTCATATGTGGATTGCATCGGGAAGTGCGGGGGCCGTATGGGCGCTCAATACTTGGGATAACCTGGAAGTGGTTTTAGATGGTCCTTTTTCAAATGCCATTTTTGATTTGGCTTCCTACAATGGGTCAACTTGGGTTACCCCTGGTGCCATCTCGGGAACATGGGCGAATTTATTCAACAATGATTCTTTCTTTTATTTTCAAAATGGCGAATGGAACGACTTTAAAGACGATCCTGCTTTGACGGATGTGCGAGACAATCTGGCTGTGGCAATTGATCCTTTCAATGAAAACCATGTCTTTATCGGTTCCTGGAATTGGGGCTTAGTTGAAGTTTTGAATGGAGAGATAATAAATGTATTTAATGCCGCGGTTGGAACAGAAGAAATACAAGAAAGCAATGTCAATCCTGGTACTTACAGAATAGGAGGTCTCGATTTTGACTTCAACGGAAATTTATGGATGTCTAACTCGCATGGTGAAGACGGAATTGCGGTTCGGCTTGCAAACGGAAATTTTGTTTCCTTAAATTATCATCCAACCTTGCCCAATGCTTCTGTTCAAGAACCCATAGGTCAATTAATGCACACTTCGAACGGTCAAGTTTGGGTGGCTTTTGGAAGATCGAATGGACTCTTTGTTTTAGACTACAATGGAACAATTGGTAATCAAAGTGATGATACATTTAAGCGACTAAATACCTCAACTTCAAATGGAGGAATGCACACTAACGATGTGCGAACCATGGTAGAAGATTTGGATGGTGAAATTTGGGTAGGAACATCAGAGGGCATAACGGTTTTTTATAGCCCGACTTCTTTGCTCTCGAATAATCCTTCAAACGCACAGCGCATTTTGATTCGTCAGGATGGCAATCTTCAGTGGTTGTTAGAGACCGAGGTGATTACGAGCATAGCTATAGATGGTGGAAATAGAAAATGGATTGGGACCGAAAGTGGAGGCCTCTTTTTGATGTCTGAAGATGGTACCGATGAAATACTGCATTTCACAACCGAAAACAGTCCTTTATTTTCGAATAATATAAAAGATGTAGTGGTTGATCAGACAACAGGAGAGGTGTTCATAGGAACTTCTGAGGGACTCTTGTCCTATGTGTCCGATGCTTTGGCTCCTATTGAGGAAAATGAATGTTTAAATGTATTTCCCAACCCTGTGCGAGCAGATTTTACAGGTGATGTAGCCATTGATGGCTTAAAACGAGATGCCATCGTTAAGATCACGGATATTGGTGGTAATTTAGTGAAAGAAACAACCTCTAACGGAGGACGAGCCGTATGGAACAGACGAAATTTTGCAGGAGATCAGGTAAAAACGGGTGTTTATTTGGCAATGGTTGTTGATGAAGAGGGCGATTCTTCATGCATCGCTAAGATTTTAGTAATAAATTAGCGCCTTTGTAAAAAAAGGCATGATTCATCGAACTGAAGCCATAGTTTTCAGGACTTTTCCACTTAGAGATTCAAAACACATTCTCAAAGCGTTTACCAAAAACTTTGGACTCAAGAGTTTTGTTATTCGCGCATCCCGAAAATCACGCTCCAACGAATTTGCTAAAACCCAGGCGCTCAACTTGATTTCTATTGAATGGAAAGAAAAGAACGGTGACCTGGCTTATGCCAATAGCATCGATATTTCAGAACCTTACAAGACTATTCCAATCAATATCGAAAAATCGAGTATTGTCTTATTTTTGGCGGAGGTGCTTCAAAAGAGCATTAAAGAAGAAATTGAAAACCCTCAGCTTTTTGCCTTTCTGAAGAATGCCTTGCTTTATTTAGACACAACGGATTCCTATGCAAATTTTCATCTTTCTTTTTTAATAAAGCTTTCTAAATTTCATGGATACCTGCCCGTATTAGAGGGGGCGAATGGAGAAAAGATTTTTGATATGCAAAATGCGGTTCTATTGGACCATGAGCCTCGGCACGAGTATTATTTTTCAGAAGAAAATTCCAAGCTGTTAAAATCCCTTTCGGGCATGAATTTTGATACATGTGAAAGCCTACACCTGAATAGAGAAAGACGCAATCTTTTTCTGAACGATGTGCTCAATTATTACCGCTATCATATTGAAGGGATGGAAGAGATAAAAGGACACGAAGTACTACAAACTGTTTTTGAATGAAATTTTTTTTCTTGGGAATAGTTTGCCTTTTGGCTACTCAGAATTTTTTTGGGCAGACGATAACCGTCTTGGATAAAATTTCTCAAGAGCCGATAGAAGGTGTTTTCGTTTATGATGAATCACACAGTCCATCAAGGGCTGAAACAACCGATATAAAAGGTCAAATGAACCTCGAAAAGTTCAAGAAAAGTAAACAGCTTTTTTTGCGACATCAAAGTTATGAACTCAAGGTGATTGATTTGGGTAGTAGCCTAAGGCTCAATTTGATATTTCTTGAGCCAACTTGGCACAGCATTCCACCCATTGAAGTAAAAGCTCCTCGAAGGCAAAATAGTGAAGCACATAACATTGGCAACAGTATACAGAGAATCAATGCCATTACTGCTCGATTGGAGAACCCTCAAACTTCAGCTGATATGATTGCACAAAGCGGTCAGGTGCTTATTCAAAAAAGTCAAATGGGAGGCGGTAGCCCCATTATAAGAGGCTTCGAAGCCAACCGAATTTTATTGGTTGTCGATGGTGTTCGTATGAACAATGCAATTTACCGCAGCGGACATTTGCAAAATGCAATTACAATAGATCCACATTACTTATCTTCTACAGAAATAATTTTCGGCCCTTCATCAGTTCTTTATGGAAGTGATGCATTGGGTGGTGTCATTCACTTCCATACCAAGAAGCCCAAGTTTTCACTCAAAAAGGACGAACAAGAAGTAGGAGTCAATGCCTTTTTAAGGAGCAGCACGGCCAATTCGGAAAGGACGGGACACTTGGATTTTAATTTGGCAGGGCAACGCATAGCCTATAATCTCTCTTTCAGTGCCAGTTCATTTGGAGATTTAAAGATGGGTAGAAGGCGCAGCCATGGCTATGAAGATTGGGGTATTGTCTCCAGCTTTGTCGACCCAGAGAATGACGAGGTCGTTCAGAATACCAAGCAGAATCTTCAACCGAGAACCGGATACGATCAAATTGATTTGGGATCTAAACTATTTATCCAATTAAAGGACTCTGCTACACTTTTGTTCAATCTTCAATTCTCTACTTCGTCTGATATCAATCGATGGGACAGATTGAACGACTTCAGTGATGGTATCCCTAGATGGGCCGAATGGTATTATGGCCCGCAAGAAAGACTCTTCACAGCCATATCGCTGAATCTGAAAAAATCAAAGTACTTTGACGATGCAGTGATCACTGCGGCCTATCAACAAGTTGAGGAGTCAAGAAATACCAGAAGATTAAATAGTGAGTTCAGAACCAATAGAGTTGAGAAGGTCGATATCTTCAGTTTGAATGCTGATTTCAGTAAGCGCTTCAAAAAAAGAAGTACAGTATACTACGGACTTGAATTAATTAGAAATGACGTAGCTTCAGAGGCAAGTGAAAATCATATTTCAAGTTCACTGAGTCTCCCAGCTTCAACACGTTATCCCGATGGTGGAAGTGCAGTTCAAAGTGCAGCTATATATAGTTCGCTAAGCACCTCTCATTCAAAGACCCTAAAAAGTAATATTGGTGTTCGTTTTAGCTACAATACACTTGAGACACTCTTTGAAAACAACGACTTTTTTCTTCTTCCTTTTGAGGAAATTGATTTTGACAATCAAGCAATTACTGGAACAATCGGGATTGAAAAATTACTGAAGGAACAAACACAGCTGAAACTGAATGTGAGCAGTGGCTTTAAAAGCCCGAATGTGGACGATGCCGGAAAAGTATTTGAGAAAGACGGTTTTATCGTTGTTCCCAACGAAGAAGTAAAACCCGAGTACGTTGTGAATACAGAAATCGGAATAAACCATTTCTGGAACAAAAGACAGTCCTCCTTTTCCATTGCTGCATATTACACACGGATATTTGATGCACTAGTAAGAAGAGATTTTCAGTTAAATGGAGCCGATTCTTTGATGTTCGAAGGAGAGCTAGCTAGAATTCAAACCAACGTGAATATTGACCAGGCAGAAATTTTTGGTATTTCGCTTGGCTTAAACTGGGAAATTAACGATTGGTTCAGATGGTCCAGTACATTCAATTGGACTGAAGGACGTGATAGAGATGATCAAACCCCCTTAGCGCACATTCCTCCAGTTTTCGGAAAATCGGAATTGATATTCTATAACGAGAGTTTGACGGGAGCCCTTTACGCTTATTATAATGGATGGAAAAGAACAGAAGACTTTTCGCCAGGCACAACGGATAATCCCTCAGAAGCAACCATAGATGGGTTTCCATCATGGTATACCTTGAATGCCCGTGTTTCACGTAGATTTAGCCCTTCCTTTTCTTTTAATTTCGCAATCGAAAATATTTTGGATCAACATTACAAGACCTTCGCTTCAGGACTTTCAGCTTCGGGCAGAAACCTTATCTTTAGCGCAACATTTAACTTGTAATCGCGCCAACATGAAAAGCACCTATCAACTCTTTTTAATCGCATTATTAATCATCATAACTTCTTGCAACAACAACATGGAAACATCAGAAATGATTACCCCTCCTATTGCCAAAAAAGTACCTAAGACATTGGTTCAACATGGCCATGAAAGAATCGATAATTACTATTGGCTTCGAGATATGGAACGGAAGGATCCAGAAATCATTAAGTACCTCGAAGATGAGAACGCCTATACCAAGGAGATGATGAAGCACACAGAAGATTTTCAAGAAAGTCTTTTTCAAGAAATTACAGGAAGAATTGACCAGACCGATGAATCTGTGCCATACAAATACAATGGTTACTGGTACTATAGCCGCTATGAAGAAGGCAAGGAATATCCTTATTTCTGCAGAAAGAAAGGCGACCTAGAGGCCGAAGAAGAAATCATGTTGGATGTTCCAGCGATGGCAGAGGGATATGAGTATTTTGCCGTAGGTGGTCGTGCTGTTAGTCCGGATAATAAATGGTTAGCATATGGCGTAGATACCTTAAGCAGAAGAATTTACACCTTGTTTTTTAAGAATCTGGAAACGGGTGAAATATTAGAGAATACGGTCCCCAATACAACGGGAGGATGCACCTGGGCTAAAGACAATGAAACGGTGTTCTATGCGATCAAGGATGAAGCATTGCGATCCTATAAAATCGTAAAGCACAGAAAGTCAGAAGAAGCAACAAAAGATACAGAGGTATTCCATGAAGATGACGATACCTTTTCTACCTATGTTTTCAAAACCAAGAGCGATGATTATATAATGATCGCCTCATTTAGCACGGTAAGCAGCGAATACCGCTTTATTGATGCGAATAACCCGGATGCGGAATTTCAAATCATAGAGCCACGAAGAAGAGATCACGAATACAGCGTAGCCCATTATGGAGAAAACTTCTACATCACAACCAATAAGGACGGTGCAAAGAATTTCAAATTAATGAAGACACCAGTGACCAATTCTGGAGAGGACAATTGGGAAGAAGTTATCGCTCACCGCGATGATGTGTTATTAGAGGCGGTTGAATTATTCAGCAATTATTTGGTCGTAGATGAGCGAAAAGCCGGTTTGACTCATTTGAGAATCATTCCTTGGAATGCGCCTGAAACTGAATTTTATCTGCCCTTCAATGACCCTACTTATTTGGCGAGCATAAGCACTAACCCCGACTTTAACACGAATGTATTGCGTTACGGTTATTCCAGTTTAACGACTCCCTATTCAACCTATGATTTTGATATGGAGACCAAAGAACAAGAGTTGAAGAAACGCACGAAAGTCATTGGTGGACACGAACCCTCTGAATATACTTCAGAAAGACTAATGGTTAAAGTTAGAGACGGTGTTGAAGTTCCCGTTTCCTTGGTCTATAAAAATGGTTTTAAGAAAGATGGGACGAGTCCTATGCTATTATATGCCTACGGTTCTTATGGATCAAGTACTGAGGCCTATTTTTCGAGTACACGATTAAGTTTACTTGATAGAGGATTTGTCTTTGCGATTGCTCATGTAAGAGGTGGACAAGAGATGGGAAGACATTGGTACGAAGATGGGAAGTTGTTGAATAAGAAAAACACTTATTTCGATTTCATCGATTGTGGAAAGTATTTGGTTGACAATGGCTATTCTGCCAGCGATAAATTAATGGCGTATGGAGGTTCTGCTGGCGGACTCTTGATGGGTGCTATTGTAAATCTTGAACCCGATATGTGGAATGGAGTTGTGGCTGCTGTTCCGTTCGTGGATGTTGTTACTACAATGCTGGATGAATCTATTCCATTGACTACCGGTGAATGGGATGAATGGGGGAACCCAATTACATCTAAGGAGTATTACGAGTACATGCTTTCTTACAGTCCATACGACAATGTAGAAGCTAAAAATTATCCGAATTTATTGGTTACTACGGGCTTACACGATTCACAAGTGCAATATTGGGAACCCGCAAAATGGGTTGCCAAAATGAGAGACATGAAAACAGATGATAAGCTCTTGATGTTAAAGACGAATATGGGAGCAGGTCATGGTGGTGCCTCAGGACGATTTGAACGCTACAGAGAGGTTGCATTGGAATATGCTTTCTTTTTAGACTGCGCGGGAATTAAGCAGTAAATAAGCAAACCAATTCGGGCGTTTTTCGTAAAAGGTGGTATGACCATATTGAAAAACGTTTGTACACTTTTTTGCATTTTTGTTCTTGCTCAATCATTTGGGCAAAGACCGGAATATGATCTGCCCGAACATACAAATGAAAATTTTATAATTGGTGAGCCTCCTGTTTGTTCGTCACAAAGCCAACAGGCTCCTATCAATTTAACACATATTTTTTACGATGACGGTGTTATGTTGAAATGGGACGCTGTTCCAAAGACCTTTGGATGCCAAGTCAAAGGGGGAATTGTAGGACAAGAAGAAACAGTGCGTTACAAAGAAGGATTTGAACGCTTGCGTATGTTCTTTTCCTTTTCGTCTTTAGAGCCCAATCAAAATTACCAATGGAAAGTCCGGTGCAACTGTAAAAACGAGCCTTGGCATTGGGGAGAGTTCTCAGAGTACAGTTTTTTCACTTCACCCAATTTTGATTTGCCTTATGATCCTGATCAGGCAGACCAAATCGTTTTATTCCCCAATCCAACAGAGAATGAACTGAACTTGCATTTTAACAAGACAGTAGGGGAGAATTCCTTCATGGAAATCTATACGGTAAATGGTATTCTCAACAGGAAACTCCCACTAAAGTCGGGCTTAAATTTTATCGATACAACAGATTTAGAAAGGGGATATTATATCCTTTATATCAGCACGATGGAAGAGATTCACAAAATTTCTTTTGTGAAAACCTGATACAGAAATTCCCTATTCTTCCACCAGAGAAACAATCAATTGATCGTCTTCTTTAGTGACATTCACGAGGCCGTGATTGCGTAATCCTTTAATGCTCTTATCCCATTGCTTATTGCTGAGTTGCGTTTGTTCTTTCAATTCGTTTAAATCCATTTGCTTGGATTTTGATAGAATATCAAAAACACTTTTTTCGCTCTCATTCAAATCAGGTAATTTCTTGCTGTCGAAACTTTCTGGTCGCATTTGTGGGAAGAACAGCACTTCTTGAATAGAACTGTTGTTCGTCAATAGCATCACCAAGCGGTCCATTCCGATACCCATACCAGATGTGGGAGGCATTCCGTATTCCAATGCTCTTAAAAAGTCCTGATCAATAAACATGGCCTCATCATCTCCTTTTTCAGAAAGCTTCAATTGCTCTTGAAAACGCTCTCTTTGATCAATAGGATCATTCAACTCCGAATAGGCATTTGCTAATTCTTTGCCATTTACCATCAATTCAAAACGTTCAGTCAAATCGGGATTATCGCGATGTGCTTTGCAGAGGGGAGACATTTCTTTTGGGTAGTCTGTAATGAAGGTAGGTTGAATGTAATTCCCTTCACACTTCTCTCCGAATATTTCATCGATGAGTTTTCCTTTCCCCATCGTTTCATCTACTTCGACTCCATTGTCTTTGCACCATGCGGCCAATTCTTCTTCGCTCTTTCCGCTAATATCAAAACCGGTGTGCTCTTTTATCGCATCGGTCATGCTAATGCGCTTGTACGGACGTTTAAAATCGATCTCATTTTCGCCAACCTGAACCACTGTCTTTCCATGCACATCGAGACAAGCCTTTTCAATCATTTCTTCGGTAAAGTCCATCATCCAATTGTAGTCTTTATAGGCCACATAGATTTCCATTACAGTGAATTCGGGATTGTGCGTCCGGTCCATCCCCTCATTCCTAAAATTCCGAGAAAATTCATAAACACCTTCAAACCCTCCTACAATGAGTCGCTTCAAATACAGTTCATTGGCAATTCTCAAGTACAATGGAATGTCTAAGGCATTGTGATGCGTAACGAAAGGGCGTGCTGCAGCTCCACCGGGAATGGGTTGAAGTACGGGTGTGTCAACTTCTAGGTAGCCCTTCGAATTGAATAATTCTCTGAAGCTATTGAAGATTTTTGTTCTTGCTTCAAATGTTTTTTTGACATTGTCATTCACCAAAAGATCAACATAACGCATGCGATAGCGCAACTCAGGGTCTGTAAATGCATCGTGCACTTTTCCTTCTGCATCCGTTTTTACAACGGGCAAGGGTTTAAGACTTTTCGAAATGATTTCAAAGGACTTAACCATCACTGAAATTTCACCCACTTGTGTCTTAAATTGAACGCCTTCTATGCGAATGAAGTCACCTATATCCAAAAGCCTTTTAAAGACCTCATTGTACTTGCTTTTATCTTCCCCTTCACAAATTTCATCGCGATTGAAATAGATCTGCAATCGCCCACTTGCATCCATCAATTCCGCAAAGGACGCTTTCCCCATAATTCTGCGAGACATGATCCTTCCGGCCATCTTGACTTCCTCTCCATCAACAAAATTCTCTTTTACGGTATAGCACTTATGGGTGATTTCGACCAAATCTGCTGGATAGGCATTTATCCCTATGTCGTTTAGCTTTTGGAGCGCTTCTCTTCTAACTATCTCTTGCTCAGTAAGAACCATTTTGAAAATTCATTGTTAAGAAGACAAAGATAGCGTATTCACACAGATGAATTTGTTTTGGAAAATTGATTCTTTCAATAAATTTGTCTAACGGGAACAAAAAATTTTAAAAAAACAGATGAAAGAATATATAGAAGCCTTTCCAGAGCATCTATTGAACTCTTTGGAAATTTGCTCGAACGTCCGCTTTTCACAGCACCGAAAGCAAATACGAAATATTGTTATTGCCGGGCTAGGTGGTTCGGGTATTGGAGGGAAAATTGTATCCAATATCCTGGAAGAAAGATGTGATATTCCAATTCACGTTTATAACGATTACAACATACCTGCCTTCGTTAATAAGCGAACACTTTTCGTAGCATGTTCCTACAGTGGGAATACGGAAGAAACTATCAATGCAATTGGTCAGGCTATAAAGCAGGATGCCGAAGTGGCGGTGCTCACTAGTGGAGGTTTTCTGGAGAGAATAGCTATTGAAAAAGAATTGAATCATATCGTTATTCCAGATGGTTATCCACCTCGAGCGGCTTTTGGTTTGAGCTCGGTAGCCATATTTTATATTCTCTACAAGTATGTTTTAATCAAAGGCTTTTTCATTGCTGATCTTGAAAGCATAGCGCAGTATCTGCAGGATAATCAGGGACAGATTGCACAAATGGCACAAGCATTGGCCACTGAAATCAAAGGAACGACCCCTGTTATTTATTCCGATGCCAAGTACGAAGGAGTAGCCATTCGATTAAGGCAGCAAATCAATGAAAACTCGAAGATGCTGTGCTGGCATCATGTATTTCCCGAGATGAACCACAATGAACTGGTGGGTTGGGCAGGAGGAAACGATAGCTTCTCTGTGTTGATGTTTAGAACAAGTGATATGCATGAGCGCACGAAGATCAGAATGGATTTGAGTAAAACGATCTTCGAGAAGTATACCCAAAAGATATTCGATATTCCGGCTCAAGGAGAAACAACATTGCAAAGAGCCTATTACTTGATACATTTAGGTGATTGGCTGTCTTATTATCTTTCAGTAGAGAAAGATGTAGATCCCATAGAAATTGATGTCATCAATTTCTTAAAAGGAGAACTTGCCAAAGTAGAAGATTAAATGCCCGAGGCAGCTTTTCACGATCTTGGTCAGATAGACTATAAAGAATGCTGGGACTTTCAAGAAAAGATCCATGCGAAACAAGTTCAACAAAAAATAGAAAACCGCAGGGAAGAGAAAGATGTTCCCATAGAAAACACGCTCATATTTTGCGAGCATCCTCATGTATATACCCTAGGGAAAAGCGGATCTGAAGAAAATCTGAAGATCCCTGAAAAACAATTGAAAGCTATTCAAGCGACCTATTATCGAATAAATCGAGGAGGGGATATTACTTATCATGGCCCTGGTCAAATTGTGGGTTATCCAATCATTGACCTAGAACAGTTCTTCACCGATTTACATAAATATTTACGCTGTATCGAAGAAGCTATTATACTCACCTTAGCCGAGTACCAAATAGAGGCAGGACGTTATGAAGGGTATACAGGTGTTTGGCTCGATGCAAATGACGATGAAAAAGCCAGAAAAATATGCGCAATTGGCGTTAAAGTTAGCAGGTGGATAACACTGCACGGATTTGCCTTCAACATCAATACAGACCTTTCGTATTTCGACCATATCATTCCCTGTGCGATAGAGGATAAGGCCGTTACTTCGCTCTCGAAAGAATTGGGCAGATCAATCGACATCAATGAAGTCAAAGACATTTTAAAAGTTAACTTAGCTAATGTCTTTGATATCGATTTTGTATGAAGTTCATAAAGAGATTTTTATTCGGATTGCTCGTTTTGATTTTGGCGGCAATTTTAGGGTTGTATATCAGTGGAAATAAACATGTACTAACAGCGGTTTCCAATACCTATTTGAAGGGAACAACTGGCCCTTCTATTGACGAGCATACTATCTTTCCGAATCGAAGTATTGACCCAGTTCAAGGTGCCGATTGGCCCGCTGGAGAAATGAAAGCTTTGACTGAAGAACAGAAGGCCTATCATGAAAAATATGAGTCCGTGGCTTTTCTGGTCATTCATAAAGGCAATGTCATTGCAGAACACTACTGGGAGGACTATGATGAAGAGCGCATTTCCAATTCTTTTTCCATGTCTAAATCCATCATTGGTTTATTGACTGGAATTGCCATTGATGAAGGAAAAATTCAATCCTTGAATGATTTGACGAGCGATTACATTCCCGAGCTCAAAGGTACGGACAAAGAGAACATTAGCCTCTACCATTTGATCAGCATGAGCAGCGGAATTGACTGGGGAGAATCCTATACCGACCCTTTCGGTTTTCAAGCAAAGACCTATTATGGTGAAGATCTTTTTGAGACCTGTATAACATTTCCGGCTGTAAAAAAACCTGGGACAGAACACCTCTATCAAGGAGGAAATACGCTCATATTGGCAAAGGTTGTAGAAAATGCAGTGGGGATGCCAGTAAGTGATTATGCTGAAAAAATGGTCTGGCAGAAAATAGAAGCTACAGAAAGCGCTCTTTGGAATTTAGACGAGGAAAAGGGTTTTGAAAAAGCTTCGTGCTGTTATTATGCGACTGCAAGAGATTTTGCGCGATTTGGTCAGCTCTATCTCTGCCAAGGCAATTGGAAAGGCGAACAGATTGTCTCTTCGGCTTGGGTAGATGAAAGCATTAAGCCTGTCAATATTCCCAACCCTGATGGCACCATGGCGACCAATTATGGATACCAATGGTGGTTATCCAACTATCAGGGCATGGACAATTATTCCATGCGAGGTATGCAGGGCCAATATGTCATTGCTATCCCCGATAAGGAAGTCGTAATCGTTAGACTCGGGCGCAACAGACCGGATAAACTGGAAAATAAAGAGCGTCTAGATTTCGTTAAATATGTAGAAATGGCCTTGGAATTGATTGAAAATTAAGGCTTTACTTAATTTTCGTTTAGCTAACCATTTCCAGCTTTACTCTATGGTATGATTTTCGTATCTTTTATTGAAGAAAGGGGATAAATGAAGGAGATCAAGAAAATATTCGGACCCAAAGTTGAAGACGTGGCCATGGCCATTGTCAAAGAATACAATGAAGTCAATAAGGCAGAATGGTTCGTCTATTTAATCAACTTTCAGGACAAACCACTGGAGAATGTCTTGATCTCTTCTACTGGCTATGGAAAAAAAGATGGCAAGAAAGTCAATACCTCTACACTACGCTACTATTATGAGGAAATCGCCCCGAATTCTTATACAAAGATTGAACCCATCATTGAAGATGTCTTTGAATTGGCCAATCAATACTGGGTGAGTTTCTATCAAGCAAAAGAGATTTACGACAAGAAATACGTTTTTTTGGCCAATACCATTGAAGAGCAGTTTTTTACCCAAATTCCCTATATCGAGAAAAAGGGCATTCTTATTCGAGCCTAATTCGAATCTATATTTCAATCACTTCGTATAAACAAAAGGTTTTTAATTCGAAAAGTCCTATGAATAAAGGGCTGAAGAATTTTTTGTAAATTGTAGAACCAAAACAAAAACCGTGAAAAAGCTCACACTCATCGCTTCGTCCATTTTGGGCTCGGTATTCAGCTTTTTTGGCCAGGACTACTGGCCTTCTATTCCCGTTCCCGATTCCTTGAATCCCTTTCTTTCCTTCCCAGAAAACAGTGTAGAGATTGCAGATATTGATGATGACGGTATAGAGGATGTTTTGTTTTACAATCGAGACAGCCTGAGTTTCAGGCATCTCAAGGGCTTGGGCAATGGGCAATTTGAAGAGATTCCTTCAGATCAATCCATTTTGAAAGCACCGTTTAACGCAGTTCTCAATTTTGTTTCTCCTCCATTTTTAAGTTCGGGAGATAGTATCTATTGGGAACAAAGCTTGGAAAATTTTACATGTTATTTTGCGGATATTGATAACGAAGGAGATGTAGATTTGATCATTTCAGCGGATTTTCCAATTACCTCAAAGTACATTTCAACATGTTACTCCTATTATTATGATGGACTTGATCAAAGGTATTTGGTCTTTGAGAAAAATTCAATGGGTGCTTTCGAAAGCTCGAATCCCGATTCAGAACTTCTTCAAGCGACTTGTTTTGGAAGAGATATGGCTTTCATGGACTTTGACTCAGATGGTGATATTGATATTCTTAAATCTTCCTATCAATGGGGGCCATATGGTTTAAGTGCATTCACGGGTTTTTATGAGTTCGATGATGTCACAAACGAATTTGAATCAAATGGCGGTTCATCTGTTATGAATATCAATGGAAATTATGAATTTGATTTCTATACATTCATGAGGGTGCATGATCTCAATCATGATGGAGTAGATGATCTATGGAATGGGGAATATATCCGATTTGGAAATGGTTTAGGACTGGCGACCGTTTTTTTCAATTTTGAAGACAATTTGGCACTGAATGCCAGTTTCTCACCAGGGCTTAATCTGGGTGTGGGGACTTCAAATCTCAGATATAGAACTGATTTAGGCGACTTTGAGAATGATGGCTTCTCCGAATGGCTCGTTTATGATCAGAATCAATGGAAATTGTTTTCACAAAAATGCAGCCTCGGCATAAATGGTCAAGAGTGCTTAGACTTTGATCCCTGTTCAGAGAATGAAACCTTCGATGAAGATTGCAATTGTTCCGGACCCGAATCCGATAGCGATTTAGATGGTCTGTGTGATGAACTAGATTTGACCAATGGTGATTGTGAATTGAATGAGCCTTGTGATGATGGAGACGATTGTACTTATAGTGAACATTTGGATGAAAATTGCGAATGCATAGGAACTGCAATTCCTGACGATGACAATGACGGCATTTGTAACGCATTGGATCAATGTCCCGGTGAAGATGATCTTATCGATGAAAATTTAAATGGAATCCCCGATTGCCTTGAATATCCGAATGACGCAGATTTTGAGGATGCGACCGATCCAATTACGGGCTTAAGCGAAATTGAGCAAGCCGAAAAGAAAATTAGGGTCTATCCCAACCCAAGTGAAGGAATTTTCACAATCGATTCAGAATTGAGCATTCAGCATTTAGCATTGTTCAACGCAATGGGAGAAGAGGTGCCGCTTTTTCTGTCCGGTCAAAACCAAATCGATTTAAGCCACCTTTCGAAGGGGATGTATACCTTATTGTTAAAAACAGAAGAAGGCATTCTTCGCAAGAAATTGATCAAGGAATGAAAAAACTCGCTGTCTTTTTAAGTTCGATTTTAGGAAGTCTTTCAGGACTTTTTGCACAAGACTACTGGCCATCTATTGCTGTACCCGACTCCTTGAACCCCTTTCTTTTATTCCCAGAAAGTAATGTCGAGATCGCAGATATTGATGATGATGGAATAGAAGATGTTCTATTTTACCGAAGGGATAGTCTTGGATTTCGACACATGAAAGGGCTCGGTAACGGGCAATTTGAAGAGATTCCAGCAGATCAATCGATTTTAAAAGACGTAATAAATTCCGCTTTGAGCTATTTTCCCGATAGTGTAGATTGGGCAGATGAAGTCAGTGATTGGAAAATCAGATTTGCAGATATTGACAATTTAGGAGACATAGACATTATGTTTTCCGCAGGTTTAAAGACCTGGACTGGTCAGAACATGTGCTATGACTATTTTGAAGACAAATACGATCAAATAAACTGGTTGGTATTTACTAAATATGAAGCAGGAGAATTTAATCTTGAGACCGAAGAGTTAGATGCCCTTGCCCCTTCATGCATTTCTCACGCTAATGTGGAGTTTTCAGATTTTGACAATGATGGAGACATTGACATTATCAAAGGAAAAGTTTATGCTTCTGCTAAGTATTTATTTGATGCAGAGGTAAGTTTTTATCAATTCAATGAAACGAATCTTGAATTTGAATTGATCAATGAAATACCTGCAAATATTGATAATAGTGCTGTTAATTGGAGCGCGTTTTCTGATCGCTTTAAATTTCACGATTTCAACAATGATGGAATTGAAGATATCTGGGAAAAATGGAACCTGCGTTTAGGTAATGGAGGCAATTCTGAAATTGTTTTAACAAATTTTCATCCTCCCCTAGACATCGGCACTCCGTATCCAATTTCCAATCAAGTTCCCAGCACTAATCTCGGCCAACCCGAGCGCAGTGGTCTGGGGGATTTTGAGAATGATGGTTATACGGAATGGTTAGTATATGATGATGCTTTGGAAAAATGGAGGCTACTTACTCAGAAATGTTTGGATAATCCAATCGGAGAAGCATGCATTAGTTTTGATTTTCCAGACCCAGAAACCTGCGGTATAGAAGCCTTTTTCAATGAAAATTGCGAATGTGAATTGACTCAATACTTAGATTCGGACGCTGATGGCATTTGTGATAATGTAGACTTCACTAATGGGGATTGTGTGTTAGGTGGGCCTTGTAATGATGGCGATATCTGCACAATAAATGAAAGTTTCGATGAAAATTGTAATTGCACAGGTGGTACACTTCTTTGGGATGCAGATGACGATGGTATATGCAATTTATTTGACCAATGCCCAGGAGAAAACGATTTGCAAGACTACAACATGAACGGCATACCAGACTGTCTCGAAATTCAAAGCGATGCCGACTTTCAAGATGACGGCATTGCCCCAATCGACAATGCAGATCAAAAATCACTTCTAGAAAAGCAGATCAAGATCTACCCCAACCCGAGCACGGGCATCTTTACCCTTCAAGCACCTTTCGCCATTCAGCAATTAAGATTACTCAATGCGATGGGAGAGGAAGTGCACCTTTTCAAGTCTGGTCAAAACCAAATCGATTTGAGCTACCTTTCAAAAGGATTATATTTCTTAGAGATCAAAACAAAAAAACATATCTTTAAGAAAAAGGTCGTCCTAGAATGAAAAAGATCATTTTAAGTATTGCTCTTATTTTCCCCTTGTTTCAAAATGCACAGGCTTATCTTCCTTTTCAAGCAGTCGAAGACTCCGCTAACTATTTTCATGGACATTTCTTTCACAATGTCATAACAGGAGATCTGGATACCGATGGCTTTGAAGATGTATTTTTTTACTACTTCTTTTTTGACAACTACATTCACTTCAAAAGTCTAGGCAATGGAGGTTTTGAGATAATCGAAGACTCTCTTTCTAGCATGTATACACCATTGAATTATTGCAAAACCTATTTTCCAGATAGTATCCCAGAGATCGGATATGTAGGCCTTTATGAGTTGGAATTAGTTGATGTCAATTCAGATGGTTTGGATGATTTAATTATTTCTTTTAATATCAAGACAGAAAGGTTCACCAATGTCTATTGCGATTCATTGGACAATGAACAATGGTGGTTAACATTCTTAAGAAATTCTACTGGGACATTTGAAGATGCTCCAAGCTATCAATACACTCCTCAATACACCTGTAATTGCAGAGAATGGGGCTGGTTGGATTGGAACGAAGATGGCTATATGGATTTGCTTGCAAGAGTTTTCCATACGGATACGCCAGATGATCACTTAGAACTTTATCAATTTGAACCCCAAACAGGAGAATTCAGTATTAATGAATCACCTTTAGATTCTTTGGTTTCGTGGTTCATGATTCATGATATTGATTTGAATGGATATGGAGATATCATTTCTCGGGATTATATACACTTTAAGAATGGACCTTCTCAATTTCAGACAGCAGACTCTGCGAATTATCCTTTTAATCAAATCAATTATGGATGGTCTCTGGGGAAGTATTCGAGAATACTGGATTTTGAAAATGATGGATTTCTTGAGTACTTATTCTTTGGTTCTTACGAAGAATGGAATTTGTATTCGCAATACTGCGACCCCTCATTTGAGGGTCAACCCTGTTCAGACGGTTCAGAATGCACGACAAACGATAGCTATGACGAGTTTTGTAATTGTACAGGCGACTTGGCTTTAGATGCCGATGGCGATGGAATTTGTGACTTCTATGATCAATGTCCAGGCCAAAACGATCAAAACGACCAAAATTTGAATGGGATACCCGACTGTCTCGAATATCAAAATGCCGCTCAATTAGAAGGCGCGGATGACGAGATAGTCAATGATCTCCAGGACACTAGTCAAATTGAAGGTCAAATCAGAATATATCCAAATCCAAGTGAAGCTGTTTTCACCATTGCTGCCCCCTACCAATTGCAGGACATTGCGCTATTCGATACTTATGGAAAGAGCTTGCCCATTTTTAGCACCAATGAACGGCAATTAGATTTAAGCCATTTACCAAAAGGCATGTACCTCATTCAAGCAAAAGTAAAAGATCATATCTTTAGGAAAAAGATCCTATTGAAATGAAAAAAACCTTAACCCAACTTAGTCTTCTTTTCTGTTTGTTCCTGGTAGAAAATTTCAGTGCTACACACATCATCGGTGGAGAATTTTTTGCCCGACATATAGCGGACACCACATTTGAATTTAACCTGATTGTCTACCGCGATTGGTGCAATGGAAACAACATTACCGATGATCCCATTACCATAAGTGTTTATGAAAATGGCAATACCAATCTTCTCTATACCTTCGAAATTCCCTTTATCGAGCAGGAAATAATTCAAATGGGGGACACCTGTTTTCAGCCCGATGTATGTGTCGAAGCCAAATACTATCAAACAGAATTGGGATTGGGTCAAAACAAAAACGGGTATTATTTTTCATGGGAAAGATGTTGCAGAAATCAAATCGTTAGCAATATTGATGAACCAGGAGATTGGGGTTTGGTCTTTACTTTTTCTATGCCCGATCCCAGTTTGCAAAACAACAGCCCGGAATTTGATCCCTATCCCACCTGGGGCTATTTCTGCAATGCAGATCTCAATAATTTAGTAATTGGAGCTTCCGATGCGGATGGAGATTCTCTGGTATACTCCATTGACAATCCGCGCACAGGTGCTGCTTCCATTGACAATATCAATCCACTGATTTCTAGTCCTGCGCCCTACATGCCCTGTCCATGGGCAGAAGGCTATACCGATGATAATATGATTGGAGGAACCGTTCCTTTGAGCATCAATTCCGAAACGGGCATCGCCACCGTTCAACCCAATACACAGGGAATTTTCGTTTTTGCCGTTAAAGTAGAGGAATACCGAAATGGACAAAAAATTGGCGAAGTGCGAAGAGAAATGCAGTTTGAAACCCTTGTTTGTCCAGATGGTTTTTCAGATATGGATAATGACGGAATTCCGGACTGTGCCGATGAATCGCCAACTGCCCTTCTGGGCATAAGCGAAAGTGACTTGTCCATTTATCCCAATCCCACTGGAGGGTCAATTTTTGTGCAATCTCCCGTTGAACTTGATGATGTTGAACTATTTGACTTATACGGAAAACGCCTAAGAACCTTGCCAATTGCACTACCTAACTGGGATATATCAGACCTGGCTCCCGGTACATATATCCTTTCCATAAAGGTAAAGGATACTACAGTCAGAAAGAAAATTGTCCTTTATTGATAAGGCTTTCTGAGTCTAATTGCTATTTTCATAGATTCAAGAACAAAATTATGAAGAGACTTTACATGTTTCTGGGCTCCATGTTGGCCTCCTTTGCAGGAATTTTTGCCCAGATTTCAAACTTTGTAGAATATGATGATGCGGACAATCCTTTTTCGGATATTTCTGATGATATGGATGTCCATGTTGCCGATCTCGATGGAGACGGTTTCGATGAAGTCATATTTCAAAACAGCGATTTAACTTCCATCCGTTATTTCCAAAATGATGGAACAGGTCAATTCACAGAATTAGATGCGAATGACAATCCATTGACCCCGGTTCAAAACATCGGGATTTTGAACAATGGCGACAATAAACGCTTTGACTTTGCCGACTTCGATAACGATGGAGATGTGGATGTGGCCGTTTTCTCTCAAAAGTATTACAATGACGGAGAGTTGAGTATGTTCGCCAATGACGGCAGCCAAAACTATGACCTGATCGCAGACAATTTAAGCATTCCTTTGAACCGCAGTAATGGCGTTTTTACGGATGTTGATGAGGATGGAGATATTGATTGTTTGTCGAACAATTTCATCTATGACGATGACAACAAAATTTGGAATGCCTATCTCGAAGTGGCCTATTTTGACGATGTTACTTCGACCTTTGACGATTTTCAAAGTTTTACCGGTCTTGAAGGAGCAGAAATCCTTTTTGTAGATATCGATGAAGACAATGATGAAGATGCATTTGTGCTCAATGGAGGACAAATAACTTGGGCAGAGAAAACAGGGGCCAATGCCTTTGAATCGCCTTTGCCTTCGCTAGTCAGTCAAATGCAAAATGCCGAAACGGCTCATAAAATAGATGTAGGAGATTTTGACGGAGATGGACGATTAGACATGGTGCTCTATGACCCAGGTCAAACCAAGATGAGGTATTTCGAGCAAAGCTGCGCAGACCCGCCTGGCACTGTCTGTGACGATGGTGATGAATGTACAGAGAACGATGTGCTTGATGCGGATTGCAATTGTGCGGGAACCGCATTGCCGGATAGCGATATGGATGGAATATGCGATGCTATAGATGATACCAATGGAGACTGTCAACTGGGAGGAGCATGCGATGACGGAGATGAATGCACAGAGAACGATGTATTTGATGCGGATTGCAATTGTGCAGGAACTGCACTGCCTGATTCAGACATGGATGGTATTTGCGATGAAATTGACGAAACCAATGGCGATTGCGATCTAGGCGGTGCCTGCGATGACGGAGACGATTGTACAATAGACGATGTCTTTGACGCAGACTGCAACTGTGCTGGAACATTTCAGGATAGCGACATGGACGGCATTTGCGATGCAGAAGACGATACCAATGGAGATTGTGAACTGGGCGGAGCTTGTGACGATGGAGATGAATGCACCGCGGATGATGCTTTCGATGCCGATTGCCAATGCATAGGGATTTTTCAAGATGCAGATGGTGATGGGGTCTGTGATGCTGAAGACCAATGTCCCGGCTTGGACGACACCCTGCTCGATACAATAGGCGATGCCGATATGGATGGAGATGTCGATTGCGATGATCTCTTGGTTAGTATTGATGAACTATTAAGCGAGCAGTTTATGCTATTTCCAAATCCTACCGAAGGACTTATTCATATTCAATCTGAACATAGAATCTTGGGAATAGATGTATACTCTGCTCAGGGGAGATTTATACGAGCAGAACCAATGCAGGACAATAGCATTGATCTCAGCGGTTTCAGCGCTGGGATGTACATCATAGAAATCAAGATTGAAGAAGTAAGAATTCGAAAAAAAATAGTCAAGAACTAGATACCTTACTGAATGTCATTGAAGTCCTAAATAATGGACTTCAAAGGCTTTAGTTCATATTTTTGTTTATTAAAAAATTAGAGTGTGATTAAAAAATTAGCCCTACTCAGTACTTCAATGATTGCGGCTTGTTCATCTTTCTTTGGGCAAATTGCGTCATTTCTGGAATTAACAGGATCGGATAATATCTTCAGCGGAATAAGTCCGCATGACGTTCACATAGCCGATTTAGATGATGATGGATTTGATGAGGTAATTTTTCATAGCAATGACCTTAATTCTATCCTGTATTTTGAAAATGATGGTGCTGGGAATTTGACCCAGCTGGACCCAAGTAATCATCCCTTAACAGGCGTTCAAACCGTTGCTTTAGGAACGGGCTCTTGGGATGACAGAAGAATGGAATTTGCCGATTTTGATAACGATGGCGATACGGATGTGGCAATTTTCTCCTTGAAGTACAACTACCCCAATAATGGCGGACTACTCTTATTTGAGAATGACGGAAATCAAAATTATACGCAGATAGCAGATGATGCTTTACTTCCTGCAACACTTGGCAATGGGCAATTCACCGATGTCGATCAAGACGGAGATATGGATTGCGTGAAAACTACTTATGGCGTAGATGGAGATGGAAAATATTGCTGTGCATATACGCAATTTGCTGAATTTGATGACATCAATGGAACTTTTGGTGCCTTTGTAGATCTAAGTGATTTGATCGGTGAGGAAGGAGAGAGCATCAACTTCATCGATATCGATCAGGATGGAGATGAGGATGCCTTTACAGGCTTCTTCAACAATATCAATTGGCAAGAAAAAACAGCTGCCAATTCTTTTGACCCCATAGAAACGACTCCGGTCGCCTTGATGTCTACCGCCTTTAATATATTCAATTTGGATGTGGGCGACATCGATAACGATGGGGATTTGGACATGATTTTCTTTGATGCGAACCTCTTTGACATGCGTTATTTTGAACAAGGATGCAATGATCCACCCGGAACAACCTGCGATGATGGGGATGATTGCACCATCAATGATGTATTGGATGCAGATTGCAACTGTGCGGGAACATTTCAAGATAGTGATATGGACGGCATTTGCGATGCAGAGGACGATACCAACGGAGATTGTACACTGGGAGCTGCCTGCGATGATGGGGACGATTGCACGATCAACGATGCCTTGGATGCCGATTGTAATTGTGTAGGAGAATTTCAGGATACAGACATGGATGGTATTTGCGATGCCGATGACGATACCAATGGAGATTGCACGCTAGGCGCGAGCTGTGACGATGGAGACGATTGCACGATCAATGATGTCTTCGATGCTGATTGCAATTGTGCAGGAGAATTTCAAGACTCAGACATGGACGGTATCTGCGATGCCGAAGACGATACCAATGGCGATTGTACCTTGGGCGGGGCCTGCGATGATGGAGATGACTGCACCGTAAACGATGTCTTCGATGCTGATTGCAACTGTGCCGGAGAATTTCAGGATAGCGATATGGACGGCATTTGCGATGCCGATGACGATACCAATGGGGATTGCACCTTAGGTGCGAGCTGTGACGATGGAGACGATTGCACGATCAATGATGCATTCGATGCGGATTGCAATTGTGTGGGAGAATTTCAGGATAGTGATATGGACGGCATTTGCGATGCCGATGACGACACCAATGGCGATTGTACCTTGGGCGGAGCCTGTGATGATGGAGACGATTGTACCATCAACGATGTGTTTGATGCCGATTGCAACTGTGCCGGAGAATTTCAGGATAGCGATATGGACGGCATTTGCGATGCCGATGACGATACCAATGGGGATTGCACCTTAGGTGCGAGCTGTGACGATGGAGACGATTGCACGATCAATGAT
>JBCCIF010000031.1:0-33052 GCA_039028335.1 Bacteroidota bacterium | reverse complement strand
ATCCACCGTGAATGAGTTTTGTGGACTTCGAGCTCGTACCTGATGCAAAGTCCCCCTTATCAACAAGGGCTACTCTCAATCCACGTAGTGCGCAATCTAATGCTATCCCTACTCCCGTGATGCCGCCCCCTATTACCAAAACATCAAATTCTTGAGTCTGCATTCGCTCGAGCGTCTTTTCTCGATATTTCTTCCCATGAAATTTCATAGTGCTTTACCCTTCCAAGCCATTGTAGAGGAAACCGCACTCTTCCAATTGGCATAGCGATTTTCACGCTCAAAATCCTCCATCATTGGACTGAATATTCGATCTGTTTTCACGATAGAAGAAATCTCCTTTTGAGACCAAAAGCCTAGACTAATTCCCACCATGGCAGCAATTCCAAATACCGTGGATTCAGTAAATGCTGGTCGAATCACTTCTTTGCCCAATATATCTGCTTGAAACTGCATTAAAAAATTATTTGAAGATGCCCCTCCATCAACTTTTAAGGTTCTTAATGTATATCCCGATTCATTTTCCATAAGATCTATTAGATCTCTGCTTTGGAAGGCGAGTGATTCGAGTGTTGCCCTAATTAACTCAGGCCTTCCTGTATTTTGTTCTAATCCATAAATAGCTCCTTTTGCTTGGCTATCCCAATATGGAGCCCCTAAACCAGTGAATGCCGGCACAAGAACAACGCGGCTGTCTTTTCTGGACTCTAGGGCAAACTTTTCTGTTTGCTCAACTGAATCAATCAAGGATAAGCCATCCCTCAGCCATTGAACGGCTGCCCCGGCTATAAATACAGATCCTTCAACAGCATAACTTACTTTGCTATTGATCCCCCAGGCAATTGTATTAAGGAGTTTGCCTCTATTTTTTGGCTTATCCTCTCCTGTGTTCATCAACATGAAACATCCTGTTCCATAAGTATTTTTCGCCATACCCTCTTCAAAACAAACTTGACCAAAAAGGGCTGCATGCTGATCTCCGGCAATCGCTTTGATAGGGATTTCATTTCCTTTGTAAGCAAATGTTCCAAATTCATCTGTGCTCATCTTTACTTCAGGTAAAAGCTGTCTTGGTATATCCATTACCTCCAAGATTCTTTTATCCCATTCTAATGCATGAATATTAAAAAGCATCGTTCGCGAGGCATTGGTTACATCTGTAGCATGTTCCTTGCCTCCGGTCATTTTCCAAAGTAAGTAAGCGTCTACTGTGCCGAATAACAGACGTCCTCTATTGGCTAATTCTCTTGCTCCTTCCACATTCTCAAGAATCCATCGCAGTTTAGTGCCTGAAAAGTAAGGGTCAATCAATAATCCAGTCTCGGACTTAATGTGCTGGCCTAGTCGATTTTTTTCCAAAAACCTACAGTAAGCTGCAGTCCTGCGATCCTGCCAAACGATTGCATTATAAATTGCCTTTCCAGTCGTCTTATCCCACAAAATGCTCGTTTCCCTTTGATTGGTGATGCCAATTGCCGCTATCTGCTCAGGATCGATGCTGCATTCTTCAAATAAAAGATCTATTGCATTCATCTGGCTACTCCAAATGTCTTCAGGATTCTGTTCAACCCATCCAGATTTGGGAAAGATGAGATCATACGCTTTATTCGCTAAGCCCAAAACACTCCCTTCTTTGTCAAAAATTGCGGCCCTCGAAGAGCTTGTTCCTTGGTCCAAAGCGAGAATGAATTCTTTCATGATTGCTAATATAATTGAATGCTTTGTGAATGAAAATGTGAATGGATTGTTAATACTTTCACATTTAGAAAGCAGGGTGCCAAAAGCCATCTAGCTAATTTTACATTCAAATGATAAGTGAACAGGATAAGCAGCGTGTTTTAATGGCGTCTGACATTGTAGAGGTCATCGAATCTTTTGTGCCTTTAAAGAAAGCAGGCCAAAATTATAAGGGTCTCTGCCCCTTTCATAACGAAAAGACTCCTTCTTTCACTGTATCTCCACAGAAGCAGATCTTTCATTGTTTTGGATGTCAAGAGTCTGGAGGAGTGATTTCATTCATGATGAAACACGAACACCTCAGCTATCCAGAAGCCGTAAAAGCATTGGCCGAGAGATACAATATTGAAATAGAGGAAGAGCGATATAGCCCTGAACAACAAGCTGAAAAAAATAAGGCAGATTCATATGCAGGCATACTAAAAATGGCCAGCAATTGGTTCAAAGAGCAGCTACATCAAAGTGAAAAAGGTAAGGCAATTGGTCAAAGTTATATCCAAGAACGAGGTATAAGTCCAGAGATGACTGAAAAGTTTGAAATGGGCTATTGTCCTCCAGAAGGAAGAGAATTTGCAAACTATGCCATTTCGAAAGGTTATTCCAAAGAGTTTCTTGAGGAGCTTGGCCTGATTAAAGAAAACGAAAGAGGTGTTTACGATATCTATCGGGGACGATTAATTTTTCCTATTTCAGAATTAGGAGGGAAGATTATCGCTTTTGGTGCAAGAGCCTTGAGAAAAGATCAGCAACCCAAATACATCAATTCACCTGAGCACTTAATCTACAATAAGAGCCGAACGCTATACGCATTAAATGAAGCGCGAAAGAGCATATCTCAAAAAGACAATGTATACATCGTAGAGGGATATACAGATGTAATTGCCTTGCACCAATCGGGTATTCTTAATACGGTAGCAACATGCGGCACTTCAGTTACTGAAGATCATATCTCGCGCCTTCGTCACATGAGCAAAAATGTTACGCTATTATTTGATGGCGATGCAGCCGGACAGAAAGCTGCTTTGCGAACAATAAAAATAGTGCTGAAGGCCGGATTGAATCCCAAAGTAGTTGCTCTACCAGAGGGCGAAGACCCCGATTCTTTGACAAAGAAATTCAGCGCATTCGACTTACAGAACTTTTTAGAAGACAACGCAAAAGATTTTCTCTACTATTTACATCAATCACAATTCGTTACAGCAGCCCATGACCCTATCAAAAAAGCCGCTGCCAGTAAGGTTATAATGGAGGCTATTGCAGAAATTCAAGACGAGGTTAAAAAGGCATTCTACATACAAGATTGCGCAAATTTACTCTCCATTTCAGAAGAAGCAATCGTGTCTGAAATATCAAAATTCAGAATAAAAGCCAGCTATCAGAATCGATCAGAAAGGCAGGTTGTAGAGCAGCTTGTTGCCATGCCTCAGCCTTCTCAACAAGAGCAGAAAATAGATGTGCAAGATTCTGAAGGTCAAGAAGAGGACATTTTGAGAGTTCTTCTAGTTCATGGAAATCGAACTTATGAATATGAGGGTATTTTAGAAGGCGAAAAGGTACAGACTGCTTGTTCCTATGGGGCATTCATTTTCGAAGAAGTTGGTTTCAATGGAATTGAATTTCAAAATCACTCCTATGCTAAATGCTATACCGCTATAGAGAAGCAATTTCAACTCGAAGGAAAAATTGATCCGCTCAAATTGACACAGCTTGAGGATCAAGAGGTGGTTTCATGTATCTCTAAAATATTGAGTAAAGACATTCAGATTTCGAATAATTGGACAGATAAATTCAACATTCACATCAGCACGGAAGAGGATCGCCCAGACTTAATGATGATAAGTGCATTGAACAAATTAAAAATTAAATCGGTGTTTAAGTATCGAGCCCGATTGATACATGCTCTTGCAGAAGCAACTTCTGAAAATGATCAAGAGCTAATTCTTAAAAAGATTCAAAAGCTTGATGCTATCAAAGCTGAACTTTCTAATTATTTTGGCATAAGTATTTATTGATTGCAAAAACTCAAGGAAATATTCACCCATCCCCTCTTCAAGGACTCTGAGTACTTTCAGTTTTCTGTTCTGAACATCATAGAAGCAATCATACTTTTCTTCTTGGCTCGCTTTTTAATCAAGTTTGTCCGACAATTCATACGTAAAGTCCTTAAGAAAAGGGAGTGGTTCGATGAAGAAAGATCAGATATCATTTATCGATTTTTTAGGCTGCTCATTATCGTCTTAGGAACCATTGTCATCTTTTCTGTATTAAAACTAAATGTCCTCTTCAAAGACATTTTGAACTACTCAATAGTTGACGCTGAACACTTCCACCCCAAAGTCTATAATCTATTGGTAATCGCCTTGATAATCATGTTTGCTCGAATCATTATTCGTTTCGTTTTATTGCTTTTGAGCAAAGCATTAAAAAGCAGTGGTCAAGTAGATCCTGGAAAGGAGTTTACCATTTCTCAACTTGTAAAATACGTTTTATACATCATTGCTTTTGTTTTGGCATTGGAAAGCACAGGTGCCAATTTATCCGGATTGTTGTATGGCTCGGCAGCCTTACTCGTTGGAGTTGGTATTGGGCTGCAAACTTTTTTCTATGACATTCTTTCTGGTTTTCTCATCTTGTTTGAAGGCACGTTCAAAGTTGGCCATGTCATTGAGATTGACGGAGAAATAGCGCAGGTGAAACGAATTGATATTCGGACCTCGAAAGTTATGACCCGTGATGGTACTATGATCATTGTGCCCAATAGAAAACTGACGTCAGAAAATCTCGTGAACTGGACCCTGCAAAAAGATATTTCACGATATTCTGTCGAAGTTGGTGTAGCCTATGGAAGTAATACAAAATTGGTGAGGCAAGTGCTTTATGAGTGTGTGCTAAATCATCCCGATGTGGAAAAAACAAGACAAATATTGGTTCGGTTTGATGATTTCGGGGATTCCGCTCTTTTGTTTAATGTCTTCTTTTGGACAAGAAGAAACTGGGATGTAGATATCTTGAAGAGTGATATTCGCTTTGCTATTGATGAAGCATTCCGAAGTAAAAACATAGAGATTCCATTCCCTCAAAGAGTGTTGCATAACGTTTAAGTTGTGGACCTCTTAATCTCGCCCTATAACTTTCTAAAACAGGATGCAATCCTGGTTTTTGGACTGTATTCGCTTTTATTTTTATTCTCTCGAATTTTCTTCAAAAAGACTTGGCTCTTGGACATTGATAAAAAAGCCAGCCAAATTATTTGTGTCTCATGTATTGTGGTGTTTTCGCTTCTTCTATTCGACTTCATTCATTTAATTTTAACCAATAATCCTCATTCTTTATTAAATGGATATACTAAGGATCTTTTCATAGGAAAATATTGGTTTAGCGCTTGGTTTGAGCCGGCTCTACACTTAATTCTTGGAGTAATGTTTAGCATCGAACTGTTTCGAAGAAATATACTCTTTCGTTTGGTTTTTGGACTCTTCTTTACAATTGGCATGGAACGTTATGTGATCTTCATAACTTCTCTTCATGAAGATTATATGCCAAGCAATTGGCTCTTTCATTTTGATTCGGCAGCTTGTGCCCAGGCAATCTCAGGCTTATTGGTTTTCATCGCCTTATCTTATGCTTTGTTCAGATGGAAAAGAAGTTCTAAGAAAGCCTAATATCCTTTACCATGAGCTCCAGTTTTTTATTTCCTTGCCACTCATTCTCATAAATTTGATAGACCATGCTAAAAGGTTTTCCGCTTTTTACAATCTCTAGTTTATCTGCCATTCCAAATGCAATTCCTCCGTACTTAAGATTTGGGTTGTCTTGTTGTTTTACATGCAATTTCAAGTGCTCATCCTTCAAGGTCTTGCTATATCCAGCATCCAAACAATTATGCGTAACAAAAACTGGTTTCATATTTCCCGGGCCAAAAGGTGCCATTTGAAAAATAATACTTGCAAACTTTGGTGTTATCCTCTTAAAGTCGATGACCAACTCGACTTGTAATTCAGGAATGAGCCACTCTGCTCTTATACTTTCGGTTACAGCCTGTTCAAAACGCTCTTGAAATAATGGAAGGTTTTCTTTCTTCATGGTCAAACCGGCTGCATACTTATGCCCGCCAAAATTTTCAAGTAAATCGGAACATTTTTCTATTGCATTGTATACATCAAAATGCTTGACAGATCTTGCTGAGCCTGTGGCTTTTCCATCATTTTCTGTCAAGACAATTGTGGGCCGATAATAATGTTCCGTCAATCGAGAAGCCACAATGCCAATTACACCTTTGTGCCATCCGTCTTTGAATAAGACAGAAGATTTTGCATCCATCAATTGAGAGTCATTAGCTATCATTTCAAGCGCTTCTTTTGTAATTGACTTATCGAGTGTCTTTCTTTTCTTATTGAATTCGTCAATTTCTTTGCTCAGTGATTGCAAGATCCCCTCTTCTTTAGAGATGAGGAGCTCAACTGCCTTATTTGCACTGTGAATTCTTCCAGCCGCATTTATTCTCGGCCCAAGAATAAAAACAACATCCGTAATTGTCAGCTCTTTTTTAGCCATTGCAACTTCTAACAATGCTTTTATTCCAGGTCTGCTTCTTTCATTAATCTTTTTCAATCCAAAATGTGCCAACACCCTGTTCTCTCCTGTAATGGGAACGATATCAGCCCCAACGGCTATCGCAACCAAATCCAAATACTCAAAGAGTTCGTTCTCATTAATTTTGTTCTTTTGAACAAAGGCTTGCAATAACTTAAAGCCTACTCCGCAACCGCATAGCTCTTTATAAGGATAGGGACAATCACTCCTTTTGGGATCAAGAACGGCCAAAGCGGAGGGGATTTCATTTCCAGGCCTATGATGGTCACAAATGATGATATCTATTCCTTTTTCTTTTGCATATTCTACTTTCTCAATGGCTTTTATTCCGCAGTCCAAACAGATCATCAAATCAATGCCATTGGCTTCTGCAAAGTCAATTCCCTGAAAAGATAGTCCATATCCTTCTTTGTACCTATCCGGAATATAGAATCCAACATTTGGATTTATTTTTTCCAAAAATGAGTATACCATTGAGACCGAGGTTGTCCCATCTACATCATAGTCGCCATAAACCAATACATTCTCTTGATTCTTAACTGCTTGTTCCAGCCTTTCAACGGCAAGGTGCATGTCCTTCATTTCAAAAGGGTCATGCAAAAGATCCAAATTTGGTCTAAAAAAGCGCTTGGCTTGCTCAAATGTAGATATGTCGCGGTTAACAAGAAGTTCTGCTAAGTCTTCTTTTACATTCAGCACCATTGACAATTCTTCAACTTTTCTCCTGTCTTTTTGCTTTTGGATGGCCCATTTGTACTGCATTTTCTCTGTTTTTTTAAGCTTTTGAATTTAATAAATCTCTGTTCACTTTCATTTAGGCCTAAGAAATATTCCTTGATTTGAGGGTAATTTGCAATTTAGGCCTATTATATTTGTACGAATAATTTGTTGGGTATTATTTGATTCTCTTGAAGAATAGGCTAATTTCCCCAAAATTAAAGATCACACGAATGAAAGATGTATTTCACTATTTCCTAATGGTATTTTCTGCCGCGATTCTTTTGGTCTCTTGTTATAATGAGGACAATTTAATCGAGGCGACCTGTACGGATGGAATTCTCAACCAGGATGAAGTTTTTGTTGATTGCGGAGGGCCTAATTGCGACCCCTGTGTCCCGACTTGTGACAATGGTATTCAAGATGTCGATGTAGCAAATAATTGGATTGAAGAAGGAATTGATTGTGGAGGCCCGTGTGAATCTTGCTGTGGAAATGGAGTAGTAGATGCTTTTGAGGAATGGGTAGATTGCGGAGGTCCAGAATGTGAGCCATGCGAACAATGTGCAAACGGAGTAATGGATGGTGCAGAAACTGGAATAGATTGTGATGACAACCCAGATACAGATTGTCCTCCATGTTCGGAGCTTTGTAATGATGGATTGTTGAATGGTAATGAAGAATGTGCAGATTGCGGGGGAGCTTGCGTTCCTTGCGACAATTCTTATTGTTTTAACGGTGAACTAGACGATAATTTTGATATCGCTATACTCAATGAAACTGGGATTGATTGCGGTGGTTGCCAATGTCCTCCATGTATTGAATTGTGTAATGACGGTATTTTGAATGGAAATGAGGTAGAGATAGACTGCGGAGGTGATGATTGTCCTCCTTGTGCTGATCAGTGCTCGGATGGTATTCAAAATGGTTTGGAAACGGGAGTAGATTGTGATGATGACCCTTCTACACCTTGTCCTTCTTGTCCAACTTTGTGTGCAAACAATGTTTTCGATGGTACAGAGACGAACCAGGATTGTGGAGGTCCTGACTGTCCTCCTTGCTTTATTGACTGTTACATGACTTATGATGTTACCTACAATGCTGGAACGGGATTGGAAATCACGGACAGTTATGAGTCTTATGAATCAGAACCGGTGAATATGGCTGGTCTGAAAGAAACTTTCGATGTTACGGCTCCAGAATTAATTCCTCCAAATACGGCACCTGCTCTATTCAATTTGGTTGGTGGATTAAATCCATTATTGGCTTGGACTGATATACAAGCACCAAATGATCAAGAGGAAAGTGATCCTGGATCGAGTGAATTGGACTTTACTCCAGGGTCCTATACCATTAACAATGTTAATGCCGTAGCTGGCGATAATGCTGTAGTAACATTTGTTGCGCCTAATGACCCGGCAACAGTATATGTTTCAAATACTACTCCTGTTGGAATAATCCTTCAAATTCAGACTTGGGAATACCAAGAGATTCCCGGATTCGATCCTACATTTACGATTGAGGCTACTTTTGAAGGTCAATTATACGATCAAGCAAATGATAAAACCATCAATGTAACAAATGGGGTCATTTACCTTATTGCAGATTAAGAGCTTTTAATACAAAACACTAAATGGAAGGGCGTTTGAATAATTCAAACGCCTTTTTCATTGCATTCCCTGGATGATTACAACCATTTCTCCTTTGGGCCTTATCTTCTCAAATTTTAACAGGAGTTCTGCGCAGGTGCCTATTAGATTTTCCTCATAAACTTTTGAAAGCTCTCGAGAAAGACAGACTCGCCTTTCACCGATATGTTCGCTTAATTGCTCGATGCACTTAATTATGCGATGAGGAGACTCATATAATATCACTGTTCTTTTTTCTAAAGCTATAGATTCCATCTTGGTTTTTCTGCCCTTCTTATGTGGCAAGAACCCTTCAAAAATGAAACGATCACAAGGGAACCCGCTGTTTATTAGAGCAGGAACAAATGCCGTAGGACCGGGTAAAGTACTCACTTCTATGCCATTTTGTAAACAGGCCCTTACCAATAAGAAACCAGGATCAGATATCCCCGGTGTGCCAGCATCTGAAACCAAGGCCATATGAAGTCCTGTCTTCAATTTGTCAATGATAGAGCCCACTATTCTGTGCTCGTTGTGTTGATGAAAGGCGCTCATTTTCGTCTCTATCCCATAGTGATTGAATAACTTCTTGCTGGTTCGTGTATCTTCTGCCAAAACGAGGTCGACTTCTTTCAAGATTCTTATCGCCCTATGGGTCATATCTTCCAAATTACCAATAGGTGTGGGAACGATATATAAACTTGGCTTATTCAAACGTGCTGATAAATGTTGTGATGAGTTTAAATAGGTCCCTAAACTCAGCAAATGTTAAATTCTCATATCGGTCAAATACGTCATGATAAGCGGTGTTTCCTCCCAAGGTGTATATGAAAAATGCAGGAACCCCTTTTTGCGTGAACCAGTAATGATCGCTATTGGCAGCAGGACCTCTAAGTTTGATTTTCTGCAGTAATTCTTGATCAGTGTTAATTGCCGTTAGCGTTTCAAATTCGCTTGGGAAGAGCGTCCCGTTCACCACTGTCAAGCCTTCTTCACCAAAGCCCATAAGATCTATATTGAGCAAGAATTTTATTTTGTCAAGAGGAAAAAGCGGGTTCTCAACATAGTATTTTGATCCGATTAAACCTGCTTCCTCTCCAGCAAATGCAATAAAAACCATGCTGTATTTATTATTCATCTTGGAATAATGTCGAGCTAATTCCAAAAGATACGCACATCCAGATGCATTGTCATTGGCTCCGTAAAAACAGGCATCGCTTCCTATCATTCCAAGATGATCATAGTGAGCTGTAAATACCAAAAAAGTATCTGGTTCAACCTTTCCTTTAATGAACGCCATCATATTCATGGCTTCGAATTCGTTCTCCATTTTTGATCGAACGTTTAATTCAATCTTTCGGGAGTCCTCATCAAAATTTTCTCTTAAAACTTCTACGATAGGAAATGGGCTAGCCTCGCTAGCAACTGACCATGTCAGTTTCTCATCGATCAAATAAATCACCGGTAAATGCCTTGAATGGGCATATTTTAATGATCGAAAGTAGGCCAAACTGTCCTTGTCTTCGATACCAAAATCATCCAAAACTAAAATCAGTTTTTTGCCCGGGATATTCAATCTTCCGACCTCGGGAATGTCTCCTATCGTTCGTCTTGAAAAAACGATAGGTTCAAAAATGCCATTTCCACTTCCAGAGTTCGGATCCGGTTGAAAGTCTTTTCCTACTTCAAGCTCCTTATTATCAACTCGCAATGTTGGATTGCTCGGAAAAGTGTTAACGCTCATCTTAAATTTTTGACAAAAATCTTTGCCAAAAGGCTTTAATCCAAGACTGTCAAATTGATGGTGAATATATCCAGCCGCTTTTTCTAGTCCGTTTTGAACATAGCCTCTCCCTTGCATTTTCTCTGAAGCCAAAATTCGCGCTTGTTTTCTGAGATAAGTTTCGTTTTGGCCAAAAATTAATGTTGGTAGAAACAAGAAGAACACTATATAGAGCCATCTCTTAAGCAAATCTCCTATTAACCAATTCAATAAATTCTTGCGTCACTTCATTTTCTTTGTCCCATCCGAATTTGGCATCGGCTGCGCTCAAAATTTTTTGTGCTGAATCCAAGGAAGTACAAGAGTCCAATTCGTCCAACATTCCATTCAATGCAGCAGTATCATCATTAAATAAGTTCTTTGCAAAAGAAAAACGCTGATTTATGCTTAAAGCAGATTTAATTGCGTCAATTGATTTATTCTCCATTTTTTCTGCAACGCTCTCCGTCTGATCATGAAAGTGCTCTGCCACACTTTCTGAAGGAGAAAAATTTGACTCTATTTCTTCGACCTGCAATTCTTTTTCAGCCTCATTAATGCCATCCATAATAGTCATTTGATTCGCATTTGAAACATCTGCTTTTATCTCTGGTTTCTGCATTTCTTGTTGGCTATGCCGATCTTCGGCTTCATCATCTGCAATATGTACAACCGAATCAAGGTTTTGATTGGCCAGCTGTTCAATCGCCTTATATTTTAAAACAATCAATCGCTCATGCAGCTCATTTAAATCTAAAATTCCAGATTCGATATCCTTTAAGCTATACTTGCCATTTTCAATTAAATTGGTTTTATCATTAATAGCACGAGAAAGATCTGAAAGGCTTTTGAAAGTATTCTTATTCATTCCTATATTGTCCAATTATAGCACACAAATTTCAATATTTTTGTGAGCTCAACAAATGTCAAAATAAGAATAGTATTTGTTTCTAGAGAATCAAAATAAAAAAGCACGTTCGGGTTGGATAGAAGTAATTGTTGGAAGCATGTTCTCTGGCAAGACAGAAGAACTAATTCGAAGACTCAAGAGGGCTCAAATTGCGAAACAAAAAACGGTTATTTATAAAGCTGCAGTGGATACGCGCTATGATAATGAAAAAGTGATTAGCCATGACGACAATGCAATTCTCTCAATTCCTGCAGCATCTTCAATTGAAATATGGGATAAAACGACTGATGAAGAGGTAATTGGGATTGACGAGGCTCAATTCTTTGATGATAATCTGCCAAAAGTTTGCTTCAACCTTGCTAATCTTGGAAAGCGAGTTATAATAGCTGGGCTCGACATGGATTTTAAAGGGAGGCCTTTTGGTCCTATTCCTACCCTTATGGCTCAGGCTGAGTATGTCACAAAAGTTCATGCCATATGCATGCGTTGTGGTGCATTGGCTCAGTTTTCTCATCGAATAAGTGATGGAGACGATTTAGTCGTCTTAGGAGAAACAGACAAATACGAACCCCTTTGTCGTTCTTGCTTCGTTCAAGCTGAAGGCACATAAAGATCTTTCATGAATTATTCCATAAATGAAATCGCTTCTATTTGCCAAGGCACACATTTGGCCGGAAAAGGAGAGCTTTTTCTAAAATCTGTTTCCTTCGATAGTCGCAAAATTTGGAATAGCAATGGGATGTGTTTTTTTGCTATCAAAGGAGTAAACTTTGATGGACACAACTTCCTATCAGATGCTTATGAAAAAGGCGTTCGGCTATTTGTAATAAGTGATAAGACTATTGATTATTCCTGCTATACAAATGCCGATTTTATTCAAGTAGATAATTCTATTTATGCACTGCAAAAACTGGCTGTCCATTATCGCTCTCAATTTAAATTTCCCATTATAGGAATAACCGGAAGCAATGGAAAAACTACTGTGAAAGAATGGCTGGCCGAAGCCCTTATTGATCATTTTTCCGTGGTGAAAACACCCAAGAGTTATAATTCTCAAATAGGCGTGCCCATCTCCATTTTCGGAATAACAAAAGTTCACGACCTTGGTGTTTTCGAAGCGGGAATTTCATGTGAAAATGAAATGGACAAATTGGAGAAAATTATCCAACCAGATATTGGAATATTTACCAATATAGGAAACGCTCATGATGAGTTTTTTGAGAGTAAAGACTTGAAAGCAAGAGAAAAAAGTATTCTCTTCAAAAGCTGCAATGCGCTTATTTATAATGCTGATGATGACTTCGTTCATGAAGCGATAAAACCCTTGGCTTGTGAAAAGATTTCATGGTCCATTAAAGGGAAGGGTACATTCAATTTCTCAATTACTAAAAATGGGTTAGAGAGCATTGCTCTTTTCCGGAATCAGTCTATTGTTCTCCCATTTACTGATGATGCTTCTATTGAGAATTCCTTACATGTTATCAGCACTTTAATCTATTTAAATATCGATTTTGAAGACATTCAAAAGAAAGCAGCAAAACTGAAAAATATTGCAATGAGGCTCGAACGGGTTCAAGGAATGCGAAACACCTTGTTCATAAACGATGTATACAATAGCGACTTATCTTCCTTTGAAGCTGCAATCGAGTTATTAAAAAGTGATGAAACAAGAAAAAGGAAGAGTCTGATCCTTTCTGAAATGCACAATACAGGATATTCTTCCGCGGAAATAACAAAAAGAATATCTGAATTTGTTGAAGATATCTCTTTTGAAAGCGTTCACTTAATAGGCGAAGACGCAAAGCCCTATGCTCAAGCATTTAATAAAGAAAGTACTTTGTTCTATACAGATACCGCATCATTCTTGGATAAGACCAATGTAGGAACCTTTCAAAATTCGACTGTTTTAGTAAAGGGATCTCGTTCATTTGAACTAGAACAAGTCACTCAAAAGTTTGAAAAACAAGCACATCAAAGTGTTTTAGAGGTTGACCTGAGTTTAATGGAAAAAAATCTCAATTTTTACCGAAAGAAGATTGGCGATGACGTTCGGCTCTGCGCTATGGTAAAAGCCTTTTCTTACGGAGCTGGAGGTCACGAAATCGCTGAAATGTTGGAAAAAAACAATGTCGATTATTTGGCTGTAGCTTACGCAGATGAAGGCATCGCACTTCGCGAAAAGAACATTAGCTTGCCCATTATTGTAATGAACCCAGAGGATCCACAACCAGCGAAATTAGCTGAATTTAACCTTGAACCAGCTATCTATTCTTTTGAATCTTTATCCGCCTATGATGGTTTTTCAAATGGTTTGAAGGTGCACCTGAAACTTGACACAGGCATGCACCGTCTAGGCTTTTTGGAGAATGAAATTGATGAGCTAAAAGAAGAATTGAAGTCATTTCCTTTTGATGTAGTATCGGTTTTTACGCATTTGGCAGCAAGTGACGATTCTAATTATGACACGTTCACCAAGAATCAGCTTGATAAATTTGATCGAATGGCTGGTATCTTGGATTTAGAAGATGTTTTCTATCATGCTCTAAATACATCTGGAATTTCTCGTTTTCCAAAGCACCATATGGGAATGGTTCGCCTAGGAATAGGGCTTTATGGTGTGTCTCCAATAAAGGAAGAACAGGCTTTTTTGGAGCCAGCTATACGATTGAAAAGCACCATTTCTCAAATAAAAGAAATTGCCGAAGGTGATTCTGTAGGATATTCTAGGTCCTTTAAAGCAAGCGGTCATACCAAAATCGGAATTGTTCCTTTAGGCTATGCAGATGGAATTCATCGCTCTTTTGGTAACGGGAATGGTAGTGTCATTGTGTGCGGCCAGCAGACCGAAACTTTGGGCAATATTTGTATGGATATGTGCATGATAAACCTAAATGGAATTGATGCAAAGATTGGAGACGAAGTAGAGTTCTTTGGTCCTTCAAAATCTATTTTAAAAACCGCAAGCGAAATGAATACCATTCCATATGAATTGCTTGCAAATGTTTCTCAAAGAGTAAAGCGTATATTTTATTTTGATTAGCGCGATTGTTACGACATATAATGAAGAAGATAATATTGGTGCTTGTCTGGATTCCCTGTCCTGGGCAAGTGAGCGAATTGTGGTAGATTCATATAGCACTGACAATACAATAGCCATTGCTCAAAGCAAAGGAGCACGAATATTGAAGCGCAAATATGATAACCCAGCTTCACAAAAAAATTGGGCAATTCCTCAGGCAGAATTTGAATGGATAATTCTTTTAGATGCAGATGAAAGGTGCCCTTCTGAACTAGCTGAAGAAATCCTGCAAGAAATTAAAAATCCGAAGCATAAAGCATATTGGATCAAAAGAAAAAATTTCTTCATGGGAAAGCATGTGCGCTACAGCGGCTGGCAAGGAGATAAAGTTGTCCGCCTTTTTCAAAGGGACAATTGTAGATATAATGATAATTGGGTGCACGAAGAGATCATTACAAATGGCAAGGAAGGTTTTCTCAAGCAAAAGCTAGTACACAATACATACAAAAGCACCGAACATTACTTAGCCAAAATGGATAGGTATGCGGATTATGCCGTTCACGATTTAATAAAGAAAAATATTAGGCCCGGATTTTATAACTTCCGTCTGAAGCCGATTGCTCGATTCTTTAAGCACTTTATCATGCAGCTCGGGTTTCTAGATGGGCGCGTAGGCTACGAAATCAGCAGGATTTCTGCTAAGTATGTTTGGTTGAAGTACGATAAATTGCAAAAGCACATAGAAAATCAGTCTCTGGCGCTCAAGAAAAAGGAAGAGAAAAAAGCATAAAACGTAGCACCAACTTGCGTTTCGAGCGTGTCCTCTGTCAGGAAACTCAAGGCCCAAATCAAAACAAAAGCGAAATAGATATACGTCTTCTTTTCAAACAACACAGGATAAAAAAGAAAGGCCATTAAAAGTAGTAGGCCAAATACCCCAAAAGTGGCTGCGAAGGTCAAGTATTGATTATGGATTCTATATCGGTAGTTTTCCGTCAATAAGGTTCCATTTCTTTCATATTCACTCAGTACTTCATTTCTTACATCACCCGAACCCGTCCCAAAGAAAAAATTCGACTTAAATACGCTCCATCCGGCTTTCCAAAATTCCGTGCGCATAAAAAGAGAATTTCCAGAGGGATTTCCTCTATTTTCATAATTCGTCCATTCAAATGCCAATTCATTGAATCTCTTTTGAATCGGATTCCATTCATCTTGAAGATAGTTTGTTTTTCCACTCAAAATATTCTTGATATCCACATTGGTCAAGGAATCAAGTCCAGAGGCATCTTTTCTCAACCCTTTGGAAGTCATATAACGCTTCAATGTGCTTTTAATCATTTGTCCTAAGTCATCCTTCTCATTAAGCCCCTTGTTTGCTATTTTGTTCCAACCTGATTCGATTTCTTTGGGAGCCCAATAAATGTCTACTCTATAGCCATTCTCTCTATAGGTCGATTCAGTATTGTGTATATACTTTTCACCTTTTGGACTTAATTGCTCAAGACTCTTCAAATCATCCTTTGCTTCAAAATAACTGTTGCGCAATGCAGAGAAATAAACAAATACAAAAACAGCGATTCCCAAATTGCCCAATATGAGAATTCTTGACATCCCTCTTTCCCAGTTCGAGATTGACCATTTTACTGCAAGTGTTAATGCTGCAATGAAAAACACCATTAATCCTGTAGTTAATTGGGCTTTGTAAAGAAAGTATATCAACCAGCTCCCAATGAGAACAAAAAGGACTTTCCAAATCTTCCCTTGGTTTTTCCAAAGATGGAATATTAGAAAAAGGGCTAAAGCAATCATTAATCCAATTCTTATGTGAGAAGAAAACAACATTGCTACTCGAAGGTCTGCAGGGCGCTCTGTGAATATGACATAAAATGAAATCAGGCTAGAAACAAATAAGGACAGAATAAAAACCTTTATAAGCCATTCTCTTCCACTTTGCTTTAAATTAGGGGCTCCCGCCATAATTATAGGTAAGGCCAGAAGGGGGAGTTTTATGCGCAAATCCTTTAAAGCATAGTCAAAGTCTTGTGTAAAAATTAATCCCAGAACATGGATGAGAAATATGCAGACGATAAATACAAGGCCTTTTTTAGCAAAAAACTTTTTGAATTTAAATGCAAAAGAAAAGTCCGTGAGCAAAGCATCAATGATCCAGGCTCCTAGCGCAATAAATGTACCTAGACTTATAAGAAAAACCCCAAGTGAAAGACCTATAACTATTAAAGCAAAACCTATAAAATATAGGTGTGGCAAATATTTCGGAATAACTATTTTAAGAAGTGCAGCGATTCGCTGAAATTAATTCTTTCCTGCCAATATTGAACTGTAATCTGCTCCATTCAAAACAACGAGTGCTTGATCAATGAATGGATCGTCATTTAAAGAATGTTCTGCTCTGCCTTTTTGATAGTAATATCTTGAAACGATTTCATTTTCCAGAATTCGCTGGATTTGGTCTCTAAACTTATAGATGTCGTCTTTCTGATTACTATTTAACTTGGTCTCCATAGCTTTCAGTTCTGACTCTACTTCTGAATAATATTTTTCCTTTTTAGCAACCTCAACCAATTCTTCCAAATAGGTTTCTGATGCCGTAGTATATTTCAAGTCAAACTGCCTTGCAAAGCTCACAAACTCATCATATTGCTCGTCATTAAGGTGAAATGAATCTGCAAGATCGATCTCTTGATTTTCCAATTGAAATTGATTTGCCCATTTGAAAATGAGGTGGTTTTTAAACAGGGCTTCCAAGATTTTTCCATATTCTTCATCCTCTACTTTGACGTCAGGATATATTCCTCTTCCATCGTAAACTGTCCTTCCATTCTTGGTTTTAAAATTCATGACCAAAGAATCGGGAACTTCTTCTGCAAAACCAGTGATATTCTTGTTGAAGTAATCTAACTTTTGAATACATCTCCCGCTTGGCGTGTAATACTTTGCTACAGTTAATTTCAATTTAGTGCCATAAGGAATATCTTTTGTTTGCTGAACCAAACCTTTTCCGAATGAGTTTTTTCCTATAATCACTGCCCTATCCAAGTCTTGTAATGTTCCAGAAACGATTTCTGATGCCGATGCAGAACCTTCGTCTATCAAAACAACTACAGGAATATCTTTACTTAAAGGTTCATTCAGCCCTTTGTGCACTTTATCCCACTCTTCTAGTTTACCTCTAGTGCTTACAATTTCAGTGCCTTTTGGCACAAAGAAATTGACAATATTAACGGCCTCTCGCAATAAACCTCCTCCATTTCCTCGAAGATCAAAGACTAATTTTTCCATTCCATCTTTCTTCAAAGCTTGATATGCTTTCTTTACTTCAGAACTTGCGGTTTGCGTGAATCCACTCAACTTTATGTATCCTACATTGTCGGCAAGCATCCCGGAATGAGGGACATCTGGAATTTTTATTTCTTCCCGATTGATCAGCACATCTATCTTCTCCTTCCCATTTCTTTCAATCTCAACTTTAACTTCAGTTCCGGCTTGTCCTTTCAAGAACGATGAAATTTCATCTTGGCTTTTTTCCTCTACGGATTTTCCATCAATACTTAAAATTCGGTCTCCTGCTTTTAGGCCTGCTTTCGCTGCGGGTGAGTTTTCATAAGGTTCTGAAATGAACGTTTGATCATCAATTTCTCTTATCAAAGAACCTATTCCGCCATATTGACCAGTAGTTGTAAATCTATAGTCTTCAATTTTTGATTCTGGATAATACGTGGTATAGGGGTCAAGGGATTTCAGCATTGCATCAATCCCAGTTTTCATTAGTTTACCGGGTTGCGTGTCATCAACGTAATAAACATTAAGTGTCTTGTATATATCAGAGTAGATTTCAAGATTCTTAGAAACCTCAAAAAAATCGTTTTTATATCCGGCAGCAGTAATAACGGTTACAATAAGTGCTCCTAATCCTAATTTTTGTATGGTTTTATTCATCTTCTTCTATTTGATATTTAAAACGTTCTAAAATTGTGTTTATTTTCTGCCTGGCAACTGCAAAGTCAGGGCTGCGATTACCATGGTAAATCAACATTAATGCCATCTTCGAAAATGCAGCTTCATCTTTGCAGACAAAACTTTCAAATTCTAGCCTCAGAACTTCACGCATAATTCGCTTTGCCTTGTTTCTGTTTACGGCTTTGGTGAGTTTTCGTTTACTTGCGCCAACGCCAACTTGAAAACCAACATTATTTTCATCCTGAATATACAGAAGTTGAAAGGCTCCAACCCTTATATTCTTCCCTTCTTCAAACAATCGCTTGATGAGAATTTTGCTCTTGAGCCTTTTGATTTTTGGCCCTGTCGAATTCATTCTTCTTGAAAATAGAAAAATTCTATTTGTTCGACTGCTTTACGTAGTTCTCAATCGCCATCGACATGGACGGGTAGTTGGGAAGAGGAGCATGCACATCTAAATTCAATCCGGCATCTTCAACTGCTTTTGCTGTGCTTGTTCCAAATGCCGCTATGCGTGTTTTATTCTGTTTAAACCCTGGAAAATTAGACTTGAGCGATCGAATTCCAGAAGGACTGAAAAACACAAGCATATCATAATTCACGTCAGACAAATCAGAAAGGTCACTTGCAACAGTTCGGTAAAATATACATTGTGTATACTTTATTTCGGCTTCATTTAATGCCACAGGAATGGTCGGCTTTAGAATATCACTTGTTGGAAGTAAAAAAGTCTCTTGCTTATGCTTCTTTATTATTTCCATTAAGTCAACAAAAGTGTTCTTTCCAAAAAATATTTTTCGTTTTCTGTAGACTATATATTTCTGAAGGTAATAAGCTATTGCTTCTGATATGCAAAAATACTTCATACTATCTGGCACACTTACACGTGTCTCCTCACATATTCTAAAATAGTGGTCAACCGCATGCCGGCTAGTGAAAATTACCCCCGTATGATCCAAAATTTGAATTCTTTGTTTTCTAAACTCACGCGCCTCGATACCAACTACATGAATAAATGGTCTAAAATCTATCTTTAGTTTGTACTTTTTTGCCAGGTCAAAATAAGGCGACTTATCAGAGCTTGGTGCAGGCTGAGATATAAGTATTGATTTCACTTTTGTAGCCATGGTGAATTTTTTCCTAAGGTGAATTTAAATGATAATAGTTACAGCCTTTTTAATTATTACAGCTGTAGGTAAAATTTCAAGCGTACAAAGGTACAAAAATAAATATTGAGATTGTGAGTGATTTTCATTACCTATAAGGAGCCCACGATATAATCTGAATGTCAAACACAACAATACAAAAGCAAAAATTAGAATGAGCATCCATTGTGCAAATTGTATGTGCAAAAAGGCAAGTAAAAAATTTAGTGGTAATAAGAGCAATCCTAAAGCTCCGTTGAAAATGAATACATTTCTCAGGTATTCTTCGAATCCATAATCTTTGTTAAATAGATTGTCCGCTATCGAAAGAAGCAGGCTCTTTATAAAATAGATTGCAAAAATCCCGATTGCGATTATCCAAAAAAGATGAAAGTTGTACTGTTCAAAGAATCCATCAGCAAAAACTTTTAAGGCAAAATAAATGCTCAATGCTAGCATCAAACAAAAATTCAAGGCCATAAAAAAAGAAAAGCGGTTGCCGATCAAATTGTCATCTCTCATGATTTGCTTCACCATCCGTGTATTCTGAATTGCATCTCCGAGGCGCTGCAATTTTAACGGTCGTTTAAAGCGAATGTAGGCGAGCAATGACAGTGAAAACAGAAGCACGAAAATCGTCCAGTCTTCAGCTAGGATATGCGCCTCTTTTATTTTCATACATCTAATTCCATGCAAAAGTAGAGAATTAATTTCACGGCCAAGCCGAATAAAAAATCCTAAAAAGTACATTTGCAGCATAATAATTTGTAGATGAGAACAGATCAGTACAACGGACACGACTATTTTTTGATGGATGACTTGCTGACAGATGAGCATAAGTTGGTTAGAGAAACAGCTAGAAGCTGGGTTAAAAAGGAAGTTTCTCCACTTATAGAAGAGGCCTTTGAAAAAGGAGAATTTCCGCGACACCTAATAAAAGGGATTGGAGAGATCGGAGGATTCGGGCCGTATATACCTGAGGAATATGGTGGCGCTGGATTAGATCAGATCTCTTACGGTTTAATTATGCAAGAATTGGAGCGTTGTGACAGTGGCTTACGTTCTACTTCGTCTGTCCAAAGTTCACTGGTCATGTATCCTATATGGAAATATGGGTCTGAAGAACAAAAGCAAAAGTTTTTACCTAAACTGGCTACCGGTGATCTCATTGGTTGTTTCGGTTTGACTGAGCCAGACTTTGGATCAAATCCTGGAGGAATGGTCACTAACTATAAAGAAGACGGTGAATACCTCATATTAAACGGTGCTAAAATGTGGATTTCAAATGCGCCATTTGCCGATCTTGCAGTGGTTTGGGCGAAGAACGAAGAAGGACGAATTCACGGCTTGATAGTAGAACGCGGCATGGAGGGCTTTACGACACCTACCATGCACGGTAAATGGAGCTTGAGGGCATCTGATACGGGCGAATTAGTGTTTGACAATGTCAAAGTGCCCAAAGAGAATCTTCTTCCTGGAAGAAGTGGGCTTGGCGGTCCTTTATCTTGCCTAGATTCAGCTCGATATGGAATTTCCTGGGGGGCTATCGGTGCAGCATTGGATTGTTATGACTCAGCATTAAGGTATTCTAAAGAAAGAATTCAATTTGGAAAACCCATTGCTGCTTTTCAGTTACAACAAAAGAAATTAGCTGAAATGCTAACAGAAATTACGAAAGCTCAATTGCTCACTTATCGTTTGGGGCAGCTAAGAAATAAGGGTAAGGCGACATCCGCGCAAATTTCTATGGCCAAGAGAAATAATGTTGACATGGCCTTGAAAATTGCAAGAGAGGCGCGTCAAATTCATGGAGCAATGGGGATAACCAATGAATATTCCATCATGCGCCATATGATGAATTTAGAAAGCGTAATTACTTATGAGGGAACTCATGACATTCACTTATTAATTACCGGCTTAGACATTACAGGAGAAAGTGCTTTTGTAGGATAATAAAGACAGCATGGAAAAATTTGAAGTCCTTCAGGAAAAAATGGAGCAAGCTCTCCTCGGAGGTGGAGAAAAGCGCATTGAGAAACAACACGAAAAAGGAAAACTTACAGCTCGCGAGCGAATAGACCTGCTAGTAGATGAGGGTAGTTTTAATGAAATAGGCGCCTTGGTGCAGCATCGGAGCACAAATTTTGGGCTTGATCAAAAGAAGTTTTTCGGAGATGGAGTAGTAACCGGTTACGGAAAAGTAAATGGAAAAAAAGTCTTCGTTTTTTCTCAGGACTTTACTGTTCTAGGGGGTTCTCTCGCTGAAGCACATGCAGAAAAAATTTGTAAGATCATGGATCTAGCATTAGAAACAGGAACTCCTTTGATTGGCCTTAACGATTCAGGAGGTGCAAGAATTCAAGAAGGGGTTGTTTCCTTAGGAGGATATGCAGATATTTTCTATCGCAATGTTCGGGCAAGTGGTGTTATCCCACAGATTTCCGCAATTATGGGTCCTTGTGCAGGGGGTGCGGTCTATTCTCCCGCTCTAACCGACTTTATATTCATGGTTGAAAATACTTCCTATATGTTCGTTACCGGACCAAACGTGGTGAAAACAGTAACGCATGAAGAAATCAGCTCAGAGGAACTTGGAGGAGCGTCAACACATGGGTCCAAATCAGGTGTTGCTCATTTTTGTTCTGCAAACGAAATGAAATGCATTCAAGACATCAAGGAGCTGCTGTCTTTCATTCCATCAAATTGTGAAGAAGAAACGGACATATGGAATGTCCCAGTGGGTGAGCCGAATAAAGTATTAAATGAGATTATTCCTGAAAATGCCAATCAGCCCTATGACATAAAAGAAGTTATTTCGGGTGTTATTGATGATACTGGCTTTCTAGAAGTACAGAAAGGTTTTGCGGAAAATATAGTCGTGGGATTTTCTCGCATTGGTGGGCGAAGTGTCGGAATCGTGGCTAATCAACCCGCATTTTTGGCTGGTGTTCTCGATATTAAGGCAAGTCAAAAAGCCGCTCGTTTTGTGCGCTTTTGTGATGCCTTCAATATCCCATTGCTTGTTTTCGAGGATGTTCCTGGTTTTTTACCGGGGACGGATCAAGAATGGAACGGGATCATATCCAATGGTGCGAAATTGCTTTATGCGTTCTCCGAAGCAACTGTGCCTAGAATAACTGTCATTACTCGAAAAGCATATGGCGGGGCCTATGACGTGATGAATTCAAAGCACATAGGTGCCGACTTGAATTTCGCTTGGCCAAGTGCCGAAATTGCAGTAATGGGTGCGAAAGGTGCTGCTGAGATAATATTCAAAAAAGAAATCAGTTCTGCAGATAATCCTGAAGAAAAATGGAAAGAGAAAGAAACTGAGTATGCTGAGCTTTTTGCAAACCCATATAATGCTGCAGCGAGAGGCTATATTGATGAGGTCATTATCCCAGAAAACACAAGGATGAAAATCATTGAGGGCTTCAACATGTTAGAAAATAAAGTGAGAAATCTGCCGCGTAAGAAACACGGCAATATTCCGTTATAGACATTATTTGAATCGTTTTTATCAAATACTTCAACGCGTTTGGGCGTATAAGCGCAATGTGTTTTTAAATGTCATAAGCAACATTGTCTATCAAGTATTTAATGTTGTCAGCTTACTTCTTTTTATTCCCTTCTTGCGCCTCCTATTTCAGCAGGAAAAGATCTCATTTGAAAAGCCTAATTATAATTTCTCTAAGGATTATTTTCAGGATTGGTATAATTATCAAATGGGACAATATGTAGAGTCTAACGACAAGCTTGATTTGTTGGTTTTCATCTGCATTACTGTGGCCTTGGCTTTTTTTCTCAAGAATATATTTCGCTACTTGGCGATGTATTTTCTCGCGCCAATTCGCAATGGTGTTTCTAGAGACTTAAGGAATGAAATGTACCACCGTATTCTAAGTTTGCCTATTTCCTATTTCAATGAAGAGAAAAAAGGTGATCTATTAGCGCGGACATCAAATGATGTAAAGGAAGTGGAGCACTCAATTATGGGTTCTCTTGAAATGTTATTCAGAGACCCTTTTGCCATCATTGTTTCTTTCATTGTTCTCATACTTATTTCTCCCTCGCTCACTTTGTTTTCAATTCTTCTCTTGCCTGTAGGCGGCTTTATAATAAGTCTTTTGAAAAAGACTTTGAGACAAAGTTCAAGAGACGGTCAAGACAAGTTGGGAGAGTTATTGAGTAATTTAGAAGAAACCCTTGGTGGCGTGCGAATAATTAAAGCATTTAATGCCGAGACCTACATGACAAAGGGCTACGAGAAAGTTAATAATCAATACTACAAGTTAAGCAACAAAATCTATCGTTTTTCAGACATGGCTTCTCCAATGAGCGAGTTCTTAGGCTCATTGGTTATGATTGGGCTCGTATGGTTTGGTGGAAGATTAGTTTTGGGTGATGACAGTTCAATCAATGGTGAGGAGTTCCTGGGCTTTGTCATCGTGTTCAGTCAAGTTCTTCGTCCAGTGCAGGCCATTGCAAATGCCTGGTCTAAGGTAGTTAAAGGTGCGGCATCATTAGACAGAATACAAGAATTGATCGAATCTGAGCCATCTATTGTAGATAAGCTTGATGCATTGGAAATAAAAGGATTTAAGGAACGAATAACATTTGAAAATGTAGGATTTGCTTATGAAAGCGACTCCGTTTTGAACGAAATCAACTTTTCTCTTGACAAAGGAAAATCAATTGCCCTTGTTGGGGAATCAGGAGGTGGAAAATCGACCATTGCTGATCTTTTACCTAGATTTTATGACATACAAAAAGGGGTAATAAAAATTGATGGTGAAGACCTAAAGGATGTGCAAATAAAATCACTTCGGAATTTATTTGGCATTGTTACTCAGGAATCAATTTTATTCAATGACAGCGTTTTTAACAACATTGCTTTTGGTTCAAACAGTGCTACCCTTAAGGATGTCGAGGAGGCTGCTAAAACAGCCAATGCACATGATTTCATTTCAAATTTACCCAATGGGTATCAGACTAATATTGGGGAACGTGGAAACAAATTATCCGGGGGCCAAAAACAAAGGTTAAGCATTGCCAGGGCCATCTTGAAAAACCCGCCAATTCTTATTCTTGATGAAGCTACTTCCGCTTTGGATACTGAGTCGGAAAAATTGGTTCAGGACGCATTAAACAATCTGATGATAAATCGGACGTCTTTAATTATCGCGCATCGATTAAGTACTATTCAGCATGTCGATGAAATTCTTGTTTTGCAAAAAGGAAATATTGTCGAGCGCGGCAATCATCAAGAGCTATTTGAGCTAAAAGGGGTTTATAGGAAGCTCTGTGATTTACAAAATTTCTCATGAAATGAACTTTACAAGTAAACTTCCCAATGTTGAGACAACTATTTTCACAAAAATGTCCGCTCTTGCCGCAGAATGCAATGCGCTTGACCTTTCTCAAGGCTTTCCCGATTATGATTGTGACGATGAGTTAAAAAAATTAGTAAGCCACTTTATCAAGAAAGGTCACAACCAATATGCTCCTATGGCCGGTCTTCTTGAATTAAGGCAAGCATTGTCTTCAAAAATCGAGCACATTTACAGCCGGAATTATAATCCTGAAAGTGAGATAACTATAACAGCTGGTGCCACCCAAGCAATCTATACAGCACTCGGTGCAATCGTACGCCCTAAAGATGAGGTGATCATATTTAGCCCTGCCTATGACTGCTACGCACCAGCCATAGAGCTCTATGGGGGGCGAGTTGTTGAGGTTCCCTTAAAAACGCCCAATTACACAATAGACTATGATTTATTGGCGGAGTATTTAAGTGAAAGAACCAGGGCCATAATTTTGAACAGCCCCCATAATCCAACGGGAACGGTGTTCTCAAAAGAAGACTTAGCTGAGGTGGCTGGGCTACTTGAAGGCACTAATACTTTGGTAATAAGTGACGAAGTTTATGAGCATATCGTGTTCGAAGGAGCGCATTACAGTGCTTGTCAAATTGATGGGCTTTCAGATCGCAGCTTTGTGGTGTCTTCTTTTGGAAAGACCTATCACAATACCGGATGGAAAATGGGCTACTGCTATGCACCAAAAGGCTTGATGTCGGAGTTTAGAAAAGTCCATCAATACAATGTGTTTTGCGTTAACCGTCCATTCCAGCATGCTTTTGCGGAATTTATGCGACAGGACAAGAGCTATTCAGGTCTTTCAGCCTTCTATAAAACCAAGCGTGATTTCTTTTTGGATCAACTCGCGGGTTCCAGGCTAAGGCCATTGGACTGCAACGGGACGTATTTTCTCCTTTTAGAATATGAAGGCCTTAGTACAAAAAGTGATCTTGAATATGCCAAGGAGCTCTGTACAGAAAGGGGGATAGCAACCATTCCTTTGAGTCCATTTTACTCTGAGCCTCCTAACACCAAGGTATTGCGCATTTGTTTTGCCAAGGACGAAGAGACGCTTCGATCAGGTGCTAAAATTCTAAAAAATCTATAATGGAAGATCTTAATGTTGCCCTGATTCAAAGTACTATTTCCTGGCAAGATAAAGAAGCCTCTATACGGCATTATGAAAACCTACTTGTTCCTGGAGCCAATTTATATGTTTTTCCAGAAATGTTTAACACGGGTTTTTCGATGGAGACCGATCTTGCTGAGGATATGAACGGCCCTTCTGTTAAGTGGCTCAAAGAAAAGGCGACAGAATTCAATGCTGCTATGTGTGCTTCGCTAATAATTGAAGACGATGGTTTTAAAAACAGAATGCTCTTCGTTTTTCCAGAAGGAAATTTAGATTACTATGACAAACGCCATTTGTTCTCTATGGCTGGAGAACACGAACATTTTCAGTCAGGAACAAATAAAAAGATTGTCACGTTTAGGGGATGGAATATTCTCTTGCAAGTTTGCTATGACCTTCGCTTTCCAGTATTTAGTAGGAACCAATTCATTCAAAATCAGTGGGAATACGATCTCGCCATATATATTGCAAATTGGCCTAGTCCGCGATCCAATGCATGGCGCAACCTGATCGAAGCTCGTGCACATGAAAATCAATGCTATGTTGCGGCCGTAAATCGAGTAGGAAAAGACGGCAACAACTTGAATTATTTAGGAGACTCTGCTTTGATCAATCCAAAGGGCCATTCATTACTCCATTTTAATCAAGGAGAGGAGGGCTGTGAGTTTGGAAGCCTCTCCGCAAAAGAAATGATAGAATTCAGGGAAAAATTTCCCGTAGGTCGAGATGCTGATTTCTTTACTCTTCAATGATCCATTCTTGTTCTAATGACCAGTTAGGTCGCAACTGAATTTCCTCTCCAAAACTCCAAGTTGGTTCAGGCTCTTTGCCTCTAAAGTAATCTCCGCTGTCCCATATTCCGTTCTGATTTTTGTCATCAATAAGAATGAATTCCATTTTTCCGGGCATCAACCAAGTCCAGTTAAGGATTGTGTCTCCAATCAATTCTTGTTGGTACAATGGCTCTTTATCCAAAAATGACTTAAGAATGAATGTCCCTTCATATGGTGGTTGAACCCTGAATGAAAATTCCGAAAAATCGCTTTCACCCAATATCTTGATGCTTGATATTGTTGTGTCATTTGTTTGTCCATATATGTCCTGAATCGCACCAGGGAAAAAGCCTATAGACCCCTTTCGCCATTCACTCCATTCTATTGATGCTTTACTTTCAAGTGGATCGATCAATTCAAAGTTAATTTCTCTTTCCAGCGTGTCGAGAATAAAAACAATCTTGCTCTCGTCTATTTGTTCAATTGGATTTGAAAAATAAATGCTCAATTTTTTATTGGGGTTTTGATCTATCCTTCGTCCATTTAAAATTTTCAATTCGGGGAGTTCTTTTTCTTTTTTGGATTCGAATGCAAATAGATCTATAGTGTCTTTCCATCCACTATTGTCTCTGAGGGCAAGTTTGCAATCGCCAAATGGCACTACATTCTTAAACCAAAGACGCAAAGAGTCCTTTGTAAAGTCTTTACGATAAACGCTGTCAAATTCAAAGCCTATCGCGTTGTACGCCAAGTTGATGGGTTCTTTGTTAAACACTAATTCTACTTGTCCGAATGCCGTTCCTTTGGAATTGCTCACTTGTATTGAATCTGGAACTTTTTCAAATAGTTTTAAGTGATAGACCAAACTATCACTGCCGTCCAGCTTAACATCTTCGCCATAAAAGGCCATTTTCTCAGCTTCGGACCAGTTGTAATTTTTATCCAAATCTTCTAGCGCAAAAAGTTGATAATCGCCTTCTGCTAAATATTCAAATCTAAATTCGCCATCTTCTGTTGATCTCGTGAAATAAGCAGGGCGCTCATTTACTATAGATGAATCTGATCCAATTTTAAACAACATAACAGCGCTTGAAACAGGCCTGTTGTTTTCAGCCAAATTCACTGTGCCGTATAAGCTTAAAGAATCAAGCACTGCTCCGGTAGAAAAGACAACCTTGTTGCTGTCTAAAATGTTGCCTTCGTTATTATCGGCTATTCCTTCTCCGAGATGGAATGTGTAGGTTGTGTTTTTGGATAATTCTTCTTGAAGGTCTATGATAACCGTTTTTCCTTTAATGATGATTTCGGGACGATTGCTTAGCGGAGGAGAAACAAGGAATTGCTCGTAAATATTTTTCAGTTGAACATATTCATCAAATAGAATAACAATTCGATCGCCCTTGAAGTTTGTGCTGAAATTCTCAGGGCTCAGTTGTTCAATCCTCGGAGGGTCCACGTCCTTTTCTCCTCCTGTAGGAGCTTGGATACTTGCACATGAAACCACAAAAAAGAATCCTATGTAGTAGAAATATTTCAAAGTTTTTCTGCTATCATATAACAGATTCTTTCCAAGTACTTCTCGTCCAATTCATCAAAGTGGTTTTCCATTTCACTGTCAACATCCAAAACCATTTGAACTTCATTGTCTTTCAAAATGGGAACAACTATTTCGGATAGGCTTTCAGCGCTGCATGCAATGTGCCCTGGAAAATCATTGACATTTTTCACCCTTATAGGCTTTTTTTCCTGCCATGCTGTCCCGCAGACTCCCTTTCCAAAAGCAATTCGTGTACATGCTACAGGCCCTCGAAAGGGGCCTAGAATTAATTCCTTGTCTTTTACCAAATAGAAACCAGTCCACCACCAGGAAAAGGCTTCTCCAAGTAAATTCGCAATATTGGAAAGGTTTGCAATTAGGTCTGTTTCGCTTTCTATCAACCCTTTTATTTGCAAAGCTACATGCTCGTATTGTTGTTCTTTATTCATGCGCTTGCAATAGTAGCTACAAAAATTCTTATCCCCTTAATCATTTCAAATGCTTTTACGCAGGCTTCAAGAGTCGCTCCTGTGGTAATCACATCGTCTATCACTAAGACTTTCTTTTTTTGAAGATCTCGAGCGTTATTAGCCTGGAATATCCCATCGGTATTTCGGTTTCTTAAAAATGTTGACTTTCCCGTTTGAGACATGTTGTATTTAATTCTGAATAGATGTTGGTCCGACCATTCTGTTCTTAAGACATTAGACAATCCTTCCGCAAGAAAATCACATTGATTAAAGCCTCTTTTCTTTTTCTTTCTGCTATGCAATGGAACGGGAATGATAAGATCAAAATTATTAAAGCGGTTGCTTTTTTTGAGCAAATAACCTAAGTCCATTCCCAATTCTATGCCCGCTTTTCGATTTCCTTGATATTTCAAATCGTAAATCGCCTTTTGAAGGAGGCCATTTTTAACATATCTCGCATAGCTGGTTGCTCCTTCTATACGAACTTTTCCCCAAAATCTCTTTTCCACTTCATTTCCAGGCTTATCACATATGTCTAGTCTGTCAAAATTGACCTTACACGCTAAACAAATAGCCTGCTCCGAACTGTTCAAACCAGCATTGCAAGATGCGCAGCTTTTAGGATAAAAAAGTTCTACAAAGTCTTTCAGATATTGGGCTGAGATCATTTTTGATACTAAAATAAAAAAAGAGCCCTAATTAGGGCTCCCAGTTTTATCTCAAATAGTACCAAAGCTTTGATATAAAGACGCGGTCTAATATTTTCCGTTGCCAGGCATTAGCCGCCTGCAAGGTCTCAAGGGTTGAACTGCATTCTTTGAACGTTAATCGGGACATTCTTTAAACAAAAAAACCCGTGCTCAAATGAACACAGGGCTTAAACCATCTTTATAGGTTGAGAGACGGTTAATAGGTAATGTAGATTAGTTATTCCTACGCTTGGTGTCCTGAAAAAGTTGTACGGTTTATCGAATCGTTAGAAATTAATACCCTTGTGTCCTATGTTGAATTATTTAAATAAAATACAAAGCCCCGTAGCGTGCACTACAGGGCTTATAGGTTATAGAGTTATGAGGTTCGGAGCGGATTCGAACCGCTGTACAAGGTTTTGCAGACCTCTGCCTAGCCACTCGGCCACCGAACCATTACCCAAAAGGGCGTCAAAAATAACATTTTCATTCCTGTACGCAAATTTCATTAAGCAGTTACAGAAATACTCACTTCTTGTACTTCCCCGCCAATTGGTGGGTATGGCTTAATTACTTCTACCGTACATTTTTCAATGCTTTCCCAATTGTTCTTGATTTTTTTTGCAATTCTATGGCCCAGCACTTCAATGAGTTTTTTTCTTAACATCATTTCTGCTTTGACAATATTGAATACTTCGCAATAGTCTATGGTGTCGTTCAATTCGTCCGTCTCAATAGCCTTTGAAAAATTAGTCTCCAATTCGACATTTACGATATACTCCTGTCCAATCTTTGCCTCTTCATTTAAGCACCCGTGAAAACCAAAGCATTTTATTCCTCTTATCTCAATCTTGTGCATGAATCTTCGCTATTGCAATGTTAATTCGTTTTTGAGCCTCTTCAACGCCCAGTATTTCAATGATTTTGTACAAAGACGGCCCGCTTCCCATTCCGGTCAAAGCTAAGCGTAGATTTGGCATTAATGCGCCCATGCTGATTTCTTTTTCTTCCAAAAAAGACTTGAATTGACTTTCAATAGACGCCTCGTTTATTTCAGATAATTTATTTAGCTCGGCCGAATAAGCGCTCAGAATTTCTGGGGTTCCTTCCTTCCATTTTTTACGTTGTGTTTTCTCATCATAGTTCTCTGGATGTGCAAAAACGAAATCTACTTCCGTCATTTCATGAACAAAATGAGCCCTACTTTTCATCAACTCCATTACTTGTTGAGCCTTGCTATTATCAATGTCTTTTCCCCTTTTCTCAAATTCATCTTTCAATATCAAAACAAGTTCCTCTGGTTTTTTGGCTTGTAAGTATTCTTTGTTATACCATTTTGCCTTATCCGGATTAAAAGAGGCGCCAGAGCTGTTTATTCTTTCTAAAGAAAAGTCACGAAAAAGTTCATCCAGCGCATATATTTCTTTTTCAGTTCCTGGATTCCAGCCCAAAAAAGCCAATATGTTGATCAGGGCTTCTGGAAAATACCCGTCTTCTTTGAACCCATGCCAGATAGCTCCTGAAGATTGATCCATCCATTCTAAAGGGAACACAGGAAAATTTCCAATCTCTCCATCTCGCTTGCTGAGTTTTCCTTTTCCGTTTGGTTTCATAATTAATGGCAAGTGCACCCATTTAGGGGCTGTCCACCCTTGAAATTCATAAAGTAATTGGTGCAACGGGGCTGACGACAACCATTCTTCTCCTCGAATCACATGAGAAATCTTCATCAAATGATCATCAACAATATTTGCGAAATGATAGGTTGGTAAGCCGTCCTCTTTGATCAACACTTTATCATCTAATTCTTGCGATTGAAAAACGACCTCTCCCCTAACGCTGTCAATAATTTTAATTTCCTTGTTTTCCGGTATTTTGACTCGAATTACATATGGCGTGTTTTGCTCCAAAAGCGTCCTTACCTGAGCTTTATCCAAACTCAAGGAGTTTTTCATTGAGCCCCTTGTTACAGCGTTGTAAGTCCAGTTGGAACTTTCTGCTCGTTTTTCCGCAAGTTGATCAGAGGTGTCAAAAGCATAATATGCATTGCCATCATCCATTAATTTTTTAATGTGTTGATTATAAAACTCTGATCTTTCGCTCTGTTTGTATGGACCATAGCCCCCTCCTTTCCTTGGGCTTTCGTCAAATTCGATCCCTAGCCAATCAAAACAATGCTGAATGTATTCTTCAGCCTTGGGGACAAAACGTTTTTGATCTGTGTCTTCGATTCTTAGGATGAGATCGCCTTCATTTTTCCTTGCAAAAAGAAAGTTATACAGTGCCGTTCTAACTCCTCCTATATGAAGAGGCCCTGTTGGACTAGGAGCAAATCTAACTCTCACTTTATCGCTCATAAGAAATTTTTGGCAAATGTAATCGCATATATTTGATGCGAATGAAAAGATGTCCGAAAAATTGGAAGGATTATGAATTGATTGATTGTGGAGAAGGCCTTCGCTTGGATCGTTTTGGAAGTGTAGTCTTGATTCGGCCTGAACCAAAGGCAATTTGGCAAAGATCTTTAAGCAATTCAGAATGGGAACAAAAAGCACACGCTCGTTTTGAACAAAAATCATCCAACTCGGGTGCTTGGAGCAGGTTCAAAAGAAGCCCAGATCAATGGTCAATAAATTACTCAATTAATAATAAGAAGTTTGTATTTGACCTAAAGTTAACGCGCTTCAAACATGTAGGCATTTTTCCCGAACAAGCGATTAATTGGGAGCTTATTCATAGAAACATAGCCAAGGGTCAAAGATTTTTAAACCTCTTTGCATACACGGGAGCTTCAAGTATTGTGGCTCGGGCGAATCAAGCCAATGTTTATCATGTCGACAGCATAAAGCAGGTACTTTCATGGGGTAAAAGAAACATGGAGCTTAACGGGATCGCAGATATCCGGTGGGTTCTAGAAGACGCTTTGAAGTTTGCCCAACGAGAAGCCAAACGAAATCACAAGTACGACTTTATAATCATGGACCCGCCCTCTTTTGGACATGGTCCAAAAGGTGGGAAATGGTCTCTAGCAGATAAAATAAATGAACTGCTTCATACGTGTAACGAGCTTCTTTCAGAAAATGGTGTTTTGGTGTGGAACAACTATTCGCTTGGCTTATCTGAATTAACAATAGAAACTTTGTTGAAATCACATTTTCCAAAATCTAAAATAAGCGCTGATGAACTTTATCTGGAAGATCAATTTGGTAAAAAACTTTCAATGGGCGTAATTGGAAAGGTAAGCAATTAAGACCATGTCAATTTTTAACAAATCAACTGTTGCATAAAGACTTGAATTTATTGAACTTTAAGGTATAGTTTTTGTACCAATTGCAGAATATAATTCGTTTGAGTAGAAATGAGCGTTGAAACTAATTACAACAAGCTAGTTGAAAAGCTTGATGCTTTTATCAGAAAGTATTATAAAAACCAAATACTAAAAGGGCTTCTATATGCGCTTGCTCTTCTTACCGTTTTTTACTTGTCAGTAACTTTAATTGAGCACTTTGGTAGGTTTTCTCCATCTGTAAGAAGAGCAAGCGCATATAGAAGCCCTTTTAGTATTTGGTTTTTATAATACTTTCTGATAAAAGCATCAAGCT
>JBCCIF010000030.1:0-33831 GCA_039028335.1 Bacteroidota bacterium | reverse complement strand
GCCATGAGCAAACGCCAGTGTGAGAAGATATTAGCTGCTGGCAAGGATCATGTCACCATGAACAAAAAGGTCTTCATGATTGGAGAGAACGCGCAGTATTGGCCTGAGGTGAGGTCCAGTGCATTTTTTGAAATTCATTAGGCTTGCTTCCTGAGATAAACCCGAGGTGAAATAAAGGGTTAGTATGGCATTTATGAAGAGCTTCATTTTTAGTGAGATACATTAATGACCTCAATTTCATAATTAGCTCAGTTCTTTTTGAAGTATACAATGAAAGAAACGGCAGCCAATAGCAAAAAGGGGAAGGAACTAGTACAATAGGAGGATATATCAATGAAGTAAGATCGTTTAACCAAAACAGATAGAAACACCCAAATAATAAGAATAAGAATTAAAAGGCAAAATGACGGTATAGTCTTCTTCTTGAATATGAAAAGCGTAGATATAAATCCGGAGAGTAAGATAATGACCAGAAATAACCAAGGCAAATCCCAGTAGCCAAAATCAGCCAAATCAATCTGAAGGAGATCGGGAATTCCCTTCCAAAATGAATCGCCTGTGCGTTGATAATTGAGTTCAACAAGAAGGAATGACCATGAACAACAAGCAACAAGAACATTAAATATTCTTAAATCAGATATCTTCAATCGAAAATCTTAATTCAAGCCCCGCTTCACTTAACCACCTTTTTAATGACCTTCTTTTCAATACGTTCCGTTCCATCATCGCTTATTTCAACTTCGACTTCTATTTCGTCTCCACTTCGAGAAATTTGAATTTCCCCGCCTTCAATCGCAACAGTTGTATCTCCTTTAAAGTCATCTCCTTCAAATGATTTAACAATCACTTCTACATCTTCTGATCCTCCCCTTGAAAAATCCTCTCCGTCCAGCATCATTTTTTGAATACGCACTTCTTTTCCTTGAGGACTACAGCAGCTTGTGCAGGTCACGCGTCCTAATAAAAATCCGAGAATTAAAAAGATAATTCCGAAAACAAGAATTTTGGTCCATTCTCCTTTCATATTGCGATGTATTTGCTACTCAAATTTATCAGAAATGCCCAAAATGCCAACAATTCCGGACTTGAATGGTTAATTTTGCAGAGATGAATATCAAAGAAAGACAAGAAGAGATTATTCAGGATTTTGAGCTCTTTGACGATTGGATGGCGAAGTATGAATATATCATTGACTTAGGGAAAGAACTCGTCCTCATCGATGAGCAATTCAAAACAGATGAGAACAAGATAAAAGGATGCCAATCACAAGTTTGGTTGCATGCTGAAATGAAAGGGGAAAACCTGGTTTTTACCGCTGATAGTGATGCCATAATTACGAAAGGCTTGATTGCTTTAATGATACACGTTCTCAGCAAAGCAAAGCCTGAAGATATCGCCAAAGCGGATTTGTTTTTCATAGATAAAATTGGTCTAACGGAACATTTGTCTCCTACGCGGAGCAATGGACTTCTTTCGATGGTGAAGCAAATGAAGCTATATGGCTTAGCTTTATCCGCTTAATCCTTATTTTTGAGCCAATGAACAAAGCAGAGAAGGAGATAGAAGAGAAATCAATAGAAGTATTGAAGACCATTTTTGACCCTGAAATTCCGGTCAATATATATGACTTGGGTCTTATATACTTTGTTAAAGTCAAAGGGAAAATGGTGAATGTGGAAATGACATTGACTTCCCCCAATTGTCCTGTTGCTGAAACGTTGCCTTTGGAAGTTGAAAACAAAATTCGCTTTTTAGAAGAAGTAGATGATTGCAAGGTTGAAATAGTATTTGATCCACCTTGGGATCAAGAAATGATGACCGAAGAAGCGAAGTATGAATTGGGATTATTATAATGGATGAAATTGTAAATAAAGTTGCTCAATCGGGACTCATTAATCTTGATATGAAAGATTTTCGTCCGAAAGGAGAAAGAATAGTTTTTGATATGAAAGAAGTCCTATGGCAGGGCATGGCTCTGCGTGAAAAAGACTTCAGAGCATTCGTCAAGGAGCACGATTGGTTGCAATACGAGGAAAAATTTGTGGCGATTGATTGTTCAGTTGACGCCATTATTCCCAATTGGGCTTATATGTTGATGGCGGTTTCTTTAGAGGGTATAGCAAAACATGTAAGTGTAGGACCAGAAGAAAAATTGGAAGAGGAAATATTTCAAATTGAGATTGAGCAGTTTGATGCGAAGCAATATCAAGATGAACGGATAATTCTAAAGGGTTGTAGTGACCATTTTGTTCCGCGTTCGGCCTATTTTCAATTGGCGGAGAAATTGAAACCTGTGGTCAAATCACTTATGTTTGGTGAACCTTGTTCTACTGTTCCCGTCTATAAGAAGCCCAGAAAGTAAACGGCTCAACTTAAGTTTATCCTAAGGGGAATTTTTTTAACTTCCTTACCCAAGACCCAAGACCCAAGACCCAAGACCCAAGACCCAAGACCCAAGACCCAAGACCCAAGACCCAAGACCCAAGACCCAAGACTCAAAACTCCAATCCCTCAGCTCTTTCTGCATAGAATCCACCTAGTTCAGTAATTTCCTTTTTTAACATTCCGAATAAGGCTTTTTGGCCAGTTGATTTATAGGCCAAGAGACGATGCCAATCTGCTTCTTCGTCAAAGGTATTGATCTTGTTTTCTTTAACCGCATCAAATAGCTCAATGGCTCTATCATAGCGTTCAAGATAAAAATTGCATAATCCCGAATAAAATTCAGCATTTGCATCTTCTGGAAAATTATCGAATATAATTTCGAAATTTTTCAAAGCCAGCTTATTACGCCCCCTTGATACATGTTTCATAGTTGGTTCAAGAAAATCCATGTATTCAACCCATTGACTTTCATCGAATTCGATGCGCACTCCGTTATCTGTATTTTGACCTTCTATATAGGCTGGTGTACCGTGGTCTAGAGTTTTATTAACGCGAATAGATTTTCTATAAATCCCGCTATAATCGACTACCTTTAAATGGTAGAAATAGTCCAAATCCATATTGGACGCGCGAATGAGTTTCCTTGGCTTTTCTGCGTCACTTTTTATCGCATCTGAACCCGATTCAATAGTAGCAATGGGCTCTAATTCTTCGAAAGGAATAGCAACTAATTCTTCTTCTTCAAACTCATACTTCTCTTCAACATTTGGTTGCTCTTCTATAAGGATGATGCGCTCTTCCTGTTTAGGAATGATCTCTTCTTCTTGAAAATCTTCACGAGTAATACTTTCAATGATCAAATCACTAGATAAGTTTTCTGAAGGGCCTGCATCAGGTATTTCTTCAATTATAAGCGGTTCCTCAGTATCATCGATAAGAGTTGTCACTCCAAAAATTATGGCAGCCGTAACAGCTGTACCCAAAATAATTTTTCCCCAGGCAATTGACACTGTGCTCGAATTAACTAAAGCTTCTTTACTTGCATCTAGAGCGGATTGTGCACCTTCCATTTCAAAGCCTTCTAAAGCGTCAGCCAAGAAAGGATCATTTAAAGCTTCCTTTTCCAGCGCGTTTTTTTCGGCACCACTCAATTCCCCACGAGCATATTTTTCAATCAAATCATTCATTTCTCTTCTGCAATCTTATCATTGAATGCTTCGTCTTTTGATAAGATGTTTTTTAAGTTTCGTTTTCCGTTTTGAATATGGCTCTTTACTTGCTTAAGATTCATGTTTAACTCATCCGCAATTTCTTGATAGCACTTGTTTTTGAGATAAAAGAGCGCTATACATTGCTGCTGTTCGGGCTTCAATTCAACCATTGCGGCCGACATTTTTTGCAGCTGATCTTCTTTGACAAAATCATATCCATTGCTTGCCGTTAAATGATGCTCGAGAGATTCTACATCACTGAAATGAACATTCTTATTTTTCCGCAAATGCATGAGGCAGTGATTTTTTGTAACCACATATAGCCAAGACTTGAAATGTTCAATTGCTTTCCCTGGTATTTTCTTTAAGCAATGTTCATAAATGTCCATTGACGCATCTTGTGCAGCAACTTGATTTTTCAAGTACTTCATGCACGTACCAATGACCAAAGGAAGATAACGCTGATAGAGTTCTGCCAAATAAAGCTGTTTCTCTGTGCGATAAAATTCCTTTAGTAATTGATCATCTGATAAATTCTTTATGTTTCTTTTTCCAAAGAGCAAATGCGCAGCTGATTAGAATTCAATTTACATATTTCTAGCTTTCCATTGGCGATATAATTCACCATAGGTGAGTGTTTCGATAATTATGACACCTCCGGTAACATCACCGTATTTGGCTGGAATACCTCCTGCATAGACGGACATTGAGCTAATGGATCTACTCGGAATATTTATACGGGAATCTGCATCCATTTTTACCCCATCGATGTAATAGTTAAAGGCCATAGCACGTGATCCACGAAAGTAGATTTCAGAGCCATCTGCATTGGTTGAAACACCATCACCAAGATTTGCAACTAGACTCTTCAAATTTTTGCCATCTGCCCGCAAACGAATTTCTTTTTGCAGCATCGTCATTTTTTGAGGCTCATCTTTCTTAAACATACGATCTGGGTTATCTCCGTAGATGGTAGTTCCTATTATTTCGATCGCCTTTGGAACCATTTGAATGTCTTCGGCAAATGAAATACGATCTGGATCTACGCGAACTTCCCCCAAGACAAATGGATGATATCCAGTATAAGAAATGAATAACGTGTATACACCAGGTGGAACAGGTTTGATTGTAAATCTGCCCTCAACATCAGTAAAGGTTCCCATTTTTTCTCCACCTAGTTCAATATAGACGGAAGCACCCGGAAGAGAAATTTGATCTTCACTGTTAAGTACCTTTCCTATTATGGATCCAGGATTTTGTGCCCAAAAGCTGCCCGCACATAACAGGACTGCCAGAATTAATAATTGCTTTTTCATTGTGAAATATTTAACGTTCTCTTACAGAGATGCAGAGTGCCCTCTTTTTCCACAAAATGAAATACAATTACTGAAAAAATAGTAGCAATTAAGGATTAAAACAATCCTTAATTCAGTGATTATATTTTATAATTCTTCTGCAATGACCTCCTTAACAGCCGAAATTTTGGATTTTAATAAATTTTCGATTCCACTTTTAAGAGTCACAGAAGAAGAAGGACATCCACTGCAAGCGCCACGAAGGCTCACGGTTACAACTCCTTGATTGAATGATTTGAAATCTATGGCCCCACCATCGCCTTCAACTGCAGGCTTAACAAACTCGTCTAAAAGTTGCTTGATTTGTTCATCGTATTCAGATGGTGTCAAATTCTCGATTGCGGAATTGCTCTTTTGGACGGGTTTTGGCTCCGGGATATGTTGAACGACAACTTTGTTTTCCATCAAATGCCGTTGAATAAACTCCCTTAATTCATGTTTTACCATTTCCCAATCAATTCCATCGGTTTTGGTTACAGTCACAAAATTGTTCATGATAAAAACACCTTTGACAAATGGAAAATTGAATAGTTCTTCGGCAAGACGTGAAGATCCTTTTGCTTCTTTCGGCTCAAGATAATCAACGATGGTACCTTCATCAACTAAATGTCTGTCCGCTACAAATTTCATAGTAGCCGGATTTGGGGTCATTTCTGAATAAACGTAAGTGGGATATATCTCGCTCATAGCGCAAAGTTAAGCTTGCCTAGGTTAATTTTGTTCGAAATACAATTTAATTTTTTTCAAATCGAATGCATTCCTACCTTGCAGACGTAATGCAAAAATTATCATGTCATCCACTTTTTAGAGCGGTCCTGTCTGGCCTGCTGCTGGCAATCTCCTGGCCAGCTACGGGAAGCATTACACCCTTGATTTTTCTGGCCTTTATTCCCTTGCTTTTGTTGGAAGACGACTTTAGCAAATCTCGGAAAGGAGGAGTGTTTAGATATGCATTTCTGGCTTTTCTTATTTGGAATATAGGTAGCACCTATTTCATTTTTTATGTAGAAGAGCCTTTCATGACCAAATTCACAGCGTCTGCGGTCACTTATGTTCTCAATGCGCTTTTCATGGCGTCCATTTTTTGGTTATTCCATAAAACCAAAAAGAACATCGGTAGAAAGCAAGGATATATAGGATTAGTCATATACTGGTTGTGCTTTGAATATATCCATTACCATTGGGATATCAATTGGCCTTGGTTGAATTTAGGCAATGTGTTTTCAAATAGAATAAGTTGGATACAGTGGTACGAATTTATTGGTGTTCAAGGAGGTACACTTTGGGTTTGGTTGGTCAATCTCGCTTTATTTGCTTGGTTAAAAACACACGAGAAACGCTTTGCATATCTCGGTGCAACCATTTTGGCCTTGCCCATTACGATTTCGCTTTGCATGTTTTTCGCAATTGAATATGAAGGGCAAGAGACAGAGGTTATTTTGGTGCAACCAAATGTGGATCCCTATACGGAAAAATTTGAATTAGATCCAATAGATCAGTTAGATAGTATGTTTGCTTTGGCGGAGCCTCTTATTGAGGAGGACACTAAATTCATTTTTTTTCCGGAAACCGCATTACAAGAAATAGGGTGGATTGATATGCGAACGGGTGAGCCTGTGCTTATTGGTCTATGGGAGAGTAATTTTGAAAATTCTCGATCTTATTATCGATTGCGTGATTTTGTAGAACAATATCCTCACGTAGAATTAATCATTGGTGCCTCTATTCGAAAAAAATACGGAGCTAAAAAAGAAACATTAACCGCTCGCGAATTCAAGGAGAAAGGATTTTTTTACGACACATTTAACTCTGCTATTCACTTTACAAAGAATGGTTTTGAATTCTACCATAAAGGTAAGTTGGTTCCAGGAACAGAAAAAATGCCTTTTGCCAAATACTTGGCCTTTTTAGAAAGTTTGGCCTGGGATCTAGGGGGCACTAGTGGAAGTTTGGGTAAACAAAAGGATAGAGAGCTGCTGGGAGAATCTCTTCGAATTGCTCCTTTAATTTGTTATGAATCGGTTTTTGGAGATTACGTTACGGATTATACAAAACTAAAGGCCGATGCCTTTTGTATTATTACCAATGATGCTTGGTGGCAAGATGCACCAGGATATGAGCAGCATTTATATTACGCCAGTTTGAGAGCAATTGAAAATCGAAGAGAAATCGCACGATCTGCAAATACTGGTGTTTCTGCATTTATTGACAAAAAAGGAAGGATTCACCAGGCAACGGAATTCGGTGTGAAAACAGCCATTTCAGGGAAAATTCAAAAAGAAGAAAGAATGACCGTTTATGCAACTTGGGGGGATTACCTGACTCGTCCATTTCTTTTTGTCGCTCCTCTGTTAATTCTATGGACATTTTTCAAACCCAGAAAAAAATAGAATTCAAGGATAAAGCCGTTCTAAATTATAATTTTGCCTTCTAATTTAGCTTTATGAGCAAGTACGATGTTACAGTTATTGGATCCGGTCCAGGAGGATATGTTGCTGCTATTCGATGCGCCCAGCTGGGAATGAAAACGGCTATTGTTGAAAGGTACAGCACTTTAGGCGGAACCTGTTTAAATGTTGGATGTATTCCTTCTAAAGCACTTTTAGATTCTTCAGAGCATTATCATAATGCGCAAGAAAGATTCAAGGAACACGGTATTGGACTTACGGGTTTAAAGATCAACTTTAAACAAATGATAAAGCGTAAGCAAGCTGTCGTGGATCAAACAACGACAGGTGTGGAATTCTTGATGAAGAAGAATAAAATAGACGTTTTTCATGGGCATGGTTCGTTTATTGACGCCACTACTATATCGGTAAAAGACGGAAAAAATAGTCAAGAAATTAAAACGGATAAGGTAATTATCGCTACAGGGTCAAAACCCTCGACACTCCCCTTTATTAAAGTTGATAAGAAAAGAGTCATTACTTCAACTGAGGCTTTAGAACTAACGGAAATTCCAAAGCATCTTGTCATAATAGGTGGAGGAATAATTGGCCTAGAATTGGGTTCAGTATATGCGAGATTAGGCTCAAAAGTCTCTGTCTTTGAATATATGGATTCAATTATTGCTGGGATGGACAGAACCATGGGAAAGGAATTGCAAAAGTCCTTGAAAAAATTGGGAATGGAATTCTATCTGAACCATGGAGTAACTGAAGTGAAAGCCACTGCCAAACAGGTTGCGATTAAGGCGAAAGATAAGAACGACAAAGAGGTTTCAATCAAAGGTGATTATTGCCTTGTATCTGTAGGAAGAAGCCCCTATACGGATAATTTGGGTCTTGAGAATATTGGGGTTAAATTGGACGAAAGGGGACGTATTGATGTTGATGAGCACTTGCAAACCAATGTGAACGGAGTATATGCAATTGGAGATGTAATTAGAGGTGCAATGTTAGCGCACAAAGCAGAAGAAGAAGGCATCTTGGTTGCAGAATGGTTGGCTGGGCAAAAACCTCATATGGACTACAACTTAATACCAGGTGTAGTATATACTTGGCCAGAAGTCGCTTCCGTAGGGAAGACTGAAGAAGAATTGAAAAGTGAAGGCATTGCATACAAAACGGGATCTTTTCCCTTTAAGGCAAGTGGAAGAGCCAGAGCAAGTATGGATACGGATGGCTTGATCAAAGTATTGGCAGATAAGGAAACGGATGAGATCCTTGGAGTACATATGATAGGTCCGCGAGCTGCAGATATGATAGCAGAAGCTGTTGTAGCAATGGAATATAAAGCCACTGCAGAGGATATTGCAAGAATGAGTCATGCGCACCCTACCTATACTGAGTCTTTTCGCGAGGCAGCATTGGCGGCTACTGACAATAGAGCCCTGCATATTTGATGGACGTAAAAATTGAAGAAGGTTGGAAGTCGCTTTTAGCTCTCGAATTTGAAAAGGATTATTTCCGCAAATTAGTCACCTTTGTCAAAAGTGAATATTCATCTCAAACGATCTACCCTTCAGGAAAAAAGATATTTAGTGCATTTGATTATTGTACTTTTCAAGATCTGAAAGTCGTTATTATAGGTCAAGATCCCTATCATGGTCCGGGTCAGGCAAACGGCCTTTGTTTTTCCGTAAATGAAGGAGTAACTTTTCCTCCTTCGCTAAGAAATATATTCAAAGAGATTCAAGCTGAGTATAACGCAGCTATTCCACAGTCAGGCGATTTGTCAAGATGGGCAAAGCAGGGCGTATTATTACTCAATGCCACACTCACTGTCAGAGCGAAAAGCGCTGGTTCTCATCAAAAGAAAGGGTGGGAAGAGTTCACAGATGCGGTAATTGAGCTTGTCAATCGAGAAAAAGAAAACATAGTATTTTTGCTTTGGGGAGCTTATGCTCAGAAAAAGGGGCTAATCATAGATGCTTCTAAGCATTTGGTACTTTCTTCTCCACATCCTTCTCCTTTTTCTGCCGATCGTGGATTTTTTGGTAATAATCATTTCATCAAGACCAATACTTTCTTGAAAGAGAAGGGACTGAAAGAAATTAATTGGGTATAAAAAACCCCAAGCGCGAACCTGGGGTTAAATTTTTTAAAACTACTCGACTGATTAGTTGAGTACTACTTTCTTAGTAAGCAATTCATCTGCAGATTGGATAGCGATGAAATAAACTCCCATTGATAAATCTCCTTTCGACAATGTTATTGTAGAAACTCCTTCTTGAATAATTTCATTGGCCTGTTCAAACACTAATTTTCCTGCCATATCAAGAATTCGGATATCCGTTCTTTTGTCTTCTGAAGTATTCACGATGATATCCAATTGTCCATTTGTAGAATAGTCATTGTTTACATTTACAATTTCGAAGACATTGCTTCCGCAACTCGCACTTACAGGTCCAAATTCTGTTTCCATACCATTGGCATCAAACTCTGTTACCTTGTAGTAGTTGATTCCGTTTTTTGCATTTTCATCGTAAAAAGAATACTCAACAATCGAATTGCTATTTTCAGCCGCCTGAACTTCACCTATTGTTTCCCAATATTCTCCATCGGTAGATCTTTCAATAGCAAAATAATCGGAATTTTGTTCGGAAGCTGTAGACCACTTGATCAATGCTCTGTCATCCTCACAAAAAGCTTCGAAGGATAACAAATCCACAGAAAGCGGTTCGTTAAAGCTAGAGATGGTCCAGCTGCGATAGAGCTCGTCTGATGGAACTGGTGCTGGCCCAACTAAGTTCGTATTAGATAATGAAACCGAAGGGAACAAATAATCCGCCCATTGCCCTTGTGTACCCGCTGTCGGGTTGAAACGTTGAATCATTAATGCATTTGTGGTAATGGTATTTGGTACCTGACCATCATTTGCATCATAGGCAAAAAACAAGTTTGGACAAGGATTGGTCGTATATCCAGTCGCGTCAATTATCCAAAAACGATCAATAGTATTTAATGCATTTGCGTCATTCGCTTGTGTCCCTGGACTTGCAGTTGCCGTATTTAGATTAGTTAAGTGATTCACATCAGATGGAAAAGGAGCATTATTCGAACTTGCTGTTCTGTATGTTGCAAAGTCTACATATGAATTTCCAGCTGAAGTTCCTTGGCATCCTGCAGGAAGGGTAAAGTATGTCCTCACCGAAGTGCCTGTGGTTGAGCTAAAAGGAACTTGATGATTTCCAGTACCCGATCCAATAAACCACCTGACTATGTTATTTTCATCTTCACTTACAATTCGAAAATAATTGGCATTTCCCGGAACACCTGCAGGAGGCATGAGGGCATTGTTGTTCGGGTTCTCAACAACAAGAAAAACACCGTTGTCGGAAGGACCGGCATCCATGACCACATATGGCTGCTGCGTTCCAATCATTCTTGCTTGACAAAATATAGAATTCACCATGAAACAAAAAGCCATGAAAGTGAATAGAGTAAGTATCTTTTTCATCTCAGTTTGGTTAAATGAGGAAATGGTTGACCCTCAAGACTATAAAATTAATGATTTTTTTAAGAAAAATCCAGTAATGATTAACATTTAAGAGGATTGCTAAGCTTAAATGAATTCCAATTTAAATACGATTATCATAAAATAGCGCATCTTTGGCAGAATAAATTTTTGTTCAGTCTATTTGAATGCCGAATTTCTCACTATTCGATAGCACATATTGTTGCCTTTTCAATGGAAATGACTCCAAGGATTTGAAATACCATGAAGGTTCGTTAGAAGCCAATGATGGTGAGGGTGCCAGATTTGGGTACATCTCTTATGACTACAAGAACAAAATCGAGGATTTGACTTCCTTAAATCCTTCTTTGATAACTTTTCCGGACTATAAATTTTTTAAATCTGAAAAGACTCAATCTATTCCGGTCGATGCATTAAATGAAAACTTAGAGACATTGCAATCGAGATGGAGGCAAAGAGCAAATAATCAGAGTGAAAAAATTGATTTGATCTCGAGAACACCTAAGGAGGCCTATTTGGACAATTTTGAACAAATTCAATGGCATATAAAGCGAGGGGACATTTATGAAGTAAACTATTGTGTCGAATGGTTTGCAGACAACTGTCAAATAAACCCATTTCACACATATCGCAAGCTAAATGATATTACGCTTGCACCATTCAGTGCCTTAGTGAAAATTGAGGATACCTTTATCTTGTGTGCGAGCCCGGAACGCTACTTAAAAAAAGAAGGAAATCGATTGATTTCTCAGCCTATTAAAGGAACCGTTTCAAGGGGGAGAAGTGAAAATGAAGATCAACTTCTTGGAACCAAATTGACTACTACCATCAAAGAGATAGCAGAAAATGTTATGACTACTGATGTGGTGCGAAATGATTTTTCACGGATTGCTCAGAAAGGAACCGTCAAGGTAAAAGAATTGGCTGCTTTGTATTCGTTCAGAACGGTTCATCATCTAATTTCTACGATTGAATGTATAATAAAGAAAGATCAAAGTTTTAATCAGATTCTGGCTGCTACTTTTCCCATGCCTTCAATGACAGGAGCGCCAAAAATTTCAGCCATGAAAATAATTGAGAGCAGCGAAGATTTTAAGCGAGGAATATATTCAGGAGCTATAGGATATATTGATGAAAATGATGATTTTGACTTCAATGTGGTTATAAGAAGCATCATTTATGACGATAGGCTTAAACGGATTAGTGTGCCCGTTGGAAGTGCGATAACCTCAAAGTCAGAACCTGAAAAAGAATGGGATGAGTGCCTATTAAAAGTTGAAGCAATGAAAATGGCCTTGACATGACATTCATAAAGCGAATAGAGAAATTCATAAGAGCCAAGAGGCTACTAAATAAGCAGGATCAGGTGGTAGTTGCCTTTAGTGGGGGTATAGATAGTGCCGTTCTTGCATACCTGTTAAAGAAATTGGATTTTTCAATTACGCTTGCGCATTGTAATTTTCAATTGAGGGAAGAAGAGTCTGATGCTGATGAAAAATTTGCTAATGAATTTGCAGCTTTGTACAGTATTCCCATTGAAACAAAGCGGTTCAATACGCAAGAATGGTCTGAAAAAAAGAGGATTAGTATTCAAGAAGCCGCCAGAGAACTGCGATATAGTTGGTTTGAGCAATTGGCATCTAAAGGCTCCTATTCGAAAATTGCTACAGGACACCATCTCGATGATGCAATTGAGACAATACTGATTAATCAATATCGCGGAACGGGAATCAAAGGCCTGAGCGGCATTCCTGTCAAAAGGCGAAACATTATCCGACCTCTATTAATGGAAAATAAAGGAGACGTAACTCGCTTTGCCTTAGAAAATGGGTTAAAGTGGAGAGAAGACTCATCAAATCGTAAACTTGATTATCTGCGAAATCAAATTCGACATTTAATTATTCCCGAATTGAAGCTTAAGTCAAAAGATTTTTACAAGGAGTGGAAAGAGCGAATTGAACATAACCGACAGCTTTGGAACGAATTGAACAAGTGGATAGAGTTGGCAAAAAAGAGTTTAATTTCGAATGATAATTCCATAGATGTGCACGAATTGTTGGCATCAAAAAGCCCAGGAGATATATTGTTTTATTTGCTTGAAGATTTTGGATTTAGTGTTGATCAACGGAAAGAGGCCTTGGATTTACTCGGGGCTCAAAAAGGAAAGAAGATTATAGGTAAGGAGTTCACAATTTGGAGAGAGGATAAAATTCTAAAGATAGTTTCTAATGTTGAGGAAAATTTTTTCAGCGAGCACTATATAGAAAAAGGGCAAATGCATGCAGAAAATGCCTTTGGACATTTTAAGATTGAGAAGAGTGATGGTGAAAACATAAAAAGAGAAAGCAATTTTGCGTGCTTGGACAACGAAAAGATTGATTTCCCGCTATTGGTCAGAAGATGGAAACAAGGAGATAAATTCGTGCCGCTGGGAATGAAAGGATCGAAAAAGCTCAGCGATCTTTTGACAGATCTAAAAGTGCCTGCCTTTAAAAAATCGAATGCTTTAGTTCTCTGCAGCGGAGATCGAATAGTCTGGCTTGTTGGTCATCGCTTAGCTGAAGATTTTAAGGTAGATGAAAGAACAGAACAAACATTACTAATTGAATGGAAAGAAAATTTAGAGGACAGGCACTTACCTTATTTCTGATTTTATCTGGGATTTTCATTGCATCTCTGGTTGGTTGCAATTTGATCTTTCAAAAGTTTTTTGTCTTGAAGCCATTTGCTTTTTTTGGACAATCTGAATGGAGCCAATTTACTTTTGAAGCGAGTGTTGGTTTGTTGGCTTATCCGGTAACTTTTTTAGTTACCGACTTAATATCCGAACTATACGGCATGAAATGGGCAAACCGGGTGGTCCTTGCCGGATTTATATCTGCGCTTTTCATTTATTTGCTCGTCAGTCTTGCAGAAAATGTGGAGGCCACAGTCTGGTCGCCTATTTCGAATGAAATATTTAGCAAGGTGTTTGGCTTAACGGGCCCAGCAGTATTGGCATCAATGTGTGCCTATCTCATTGCCCAATTTATCGACATTCGCTTATTTCATTTCTGGAAGAAATTGACAAATGGGAAAAAACTCTGGTTGAGGAATAATTTGTCTACGATTCCAAGTCAATTTGTGGACACTGCCGTAGTTCTTTTACTGTTATGTCTCATGGAGAAAATTGAATGGCAGCGATTTTCAAGTTTGTTTTTGAACGGCTTCTTATATAAAATTATCTTTGCTTTAGTTGACACACCCATCCTGTATGTGATGGTATACTTTGCTAGAAGAATGTTTGAGATTTCCGAAAATGAAGAGTTAAAAATTGATTAGGAATACAATCTTATTTTTGAATTGAGTGGAATTTATATACCCAAACAGCTAATTTTACGTAATCATTATCAAATTAATTGAATGTTGAGAATCAAACATATTATTTACGGCCTTATAATCCTATCCTTAACTGCTTTGGCAATGACCACGCAAGTAGTGGATCCTGTCGATTGGGAATTTAGAACCGAGCAGAAGGGAGATGAGGCAGTTCTCTTTTTAGATGCAAAAGTAGACAAGCCTTGGCATATGTACTCCCAATATTTGGAAGATGGAGGGCCGATTCCAACATCCTTTAATTTTGAAGCTAGCGAAGATTATGAGTTAATCGACAAGGTAAATGAAGGTGAAAGTGTAAAGCACTATGACCCTAACTTCAAAATGGATCTTGCCTATTTTGAGGGAGACTGTTCCTTTAATCAGAGAATAAAAATCAAGAACTCAGCACCTTTTGTGATTAAAGGTTGGCTGGAGTACATGGTGTGCAATGACAAGGAATGTCTTCCTCCAGAAATGGTTGACTTTGAGTTTAATGTAGCAGGTCTTTCTGGTGTAAAAGCAGATGATTCAGAAAAGGGAAATACGCCACTGGAGAATTCAGAAAGCGATAGTTCTTCCGATGGTCCAAGTTTTGGACAAGTAAAGAATCCAGTTAAGTGGACTTTCAGTTCAATACCATTACAGGACAATAAATATGAGATAACATATCGGGCAGAAATTGAAGATAAGTGGCATTTGTATTCTCAAAATCTTGAGCCTGGAGGAGCGGTTCCGACCTATTTTGAAGTTTATTTGGATTCATCAAATGTGATTGAGGTTTCAGAGGTCATTGAGCCCATACCTACAGTTGAATATGATCCAAATTTCGAAATGGATCAAGCTTATTTCTCAAATGAAGTTGAATTCAAGCAAGTTGCCACGATAGAGGGTGAACCAGGCTTATTTCAGGCTTGGTTAGAATTCATGGTCTGCAACGATAAAGAGTGCATGCCACCTGAAATTGTTGACCTTAAAATTGATCTGAGAACTGGAAAGGAATATGCAGAAGCAAAAGAAAAAACGGGCCAATATGCTAATGCAAAATATGAGTTAGATTGCGTAGACATAGAAAACCCCTATTCGAACAATACATCTGAAAAAGCAAAGGACCCACTTTCATTTATGGAATTATTTTTGGCTTTTTTAGGTGGTATGGGTGGAGGATTGCTTGCCTTAATCACTCCTTGCGTTTTTCCAATGATTCCTTTAACAGTTTCCTTTTTTACTAAGGGCAGCGAGGATAAAAAGAAAGGGAAATTCAGAGCGATCACATACGGATTCTTCATTTTTGCTATTTATTCAGCTATTGCTATTCCATTTCATATTTGGAATGTAAGTCCAGACATCTTAAATGAAATTTCAACTGGCTTCTGGTTGAACATGATTTTCTTTGCTGTATTTGTGTTTTTTGCCGGGAGCTTTTTTGGTTACTATGAACTCACATTACCCAGTTCTTTAGCAAACAGGACAGATTCAGCATCGAATAAATCTGGATTAATCGGGATCTTCTTTATGGCTCTTACTTTAGCAATTGTGTCTTTTTCATGTACAGGGCCTATTTTAGGATCTTTACTAGCCGGAGTTTTGAAAGGTGGACCTTGGCCTCTAACTATGGCCCTTGCTGGATTTGGAATCGCTCTTGGATTTCCGTTTGCGCTTTTTGCTATGTTCCCACAATTAATGAATAAACTACCTTCTTCGGGAGGTTGGTTGAATTCGGTTAAAGTGGTATTGGGGTTTGTCGAATTGGGACTTGCCGTGAAATTTCTGTCAAATGCTGATCTTGTTCATCAATTTGGGTGGGTAAAAAGAGAAACTTTTTTCTTAATTTGGATGATCTTAAGTCTGGCTTGTGGCCTGTATTTATTTGGTGTCATTAAATTCCCACATGATTCTCCAAAAGTTAGAATGTCCCCAGTTCGTATAGGATTTGCAACAATTTTCATTGCTTTTGGAATTTATCTTTTTCCTGGAATACTAAAAAATCCTTGGTGGGAACATGGACTTCTGGCAGGATTCCCGCCTTACAAACATTACAGTTGGTATCCGCATGAAAGTCATTGTCCCTTGGATTTAGATTGTACAGATGATTTCTATATAGCTCAAGATATGGCTGTTAAAAAAGACAAGCCAATTTTCATCGATTTTACTGGTCATGCTTGTGTGAATTGCAGAAGAATGGAAGAGAATGTTTGGCCTAAAGAAGAAGTGTTAAAGCTGCTCAATGAAGAATTTCAAGTAGTTTCTTTATATGTAGATGATAAAAGAGAATTGCCACTTGAAGAACAAGACACAGTATTAATTGAGTATAGTAATGGTGAAACCAAAGAGAAAAAAATCAGGACTATTGGAAATAAGTGGTCTACTTTGGAAATAATGTCTTTTGCGAATAGTACTCAGCCCCTTTACGCAATACTAAGTCCAGATGGTTGTTTGTTGAATGAACCTGTTGGGTACACTCCGAATGTTCAAGAATATGTTGAGTTCTTGAAAGAAGGTATAGAAATGAATAAGCGCTACAATAAAGAAAAGGGTTTGGCTGAGAAAAATTGATTTCATACTTTTCGATCTATGTCGAAAGCGATAAGACAACATTTCATTGAAGCGAAGAATGTATTGGATACATTTTTGGCGGAAGAAAAGAACTTCATTGCTATAGAATCGGCTGCCAAGATTATGGTTGATTCTATTCAAAGTGGAGGCAAAATAATTTCGTGTGGAAATGGTGGTTCGATGTGCGATGCGATGCATTTTGCCGAGGAGTTAACGGGACGATTTAGAGATGATCGCCCATCTATTCCTGCGATTTCAATATCTGATCCTAGTCACATAACCTGTGTCGGTAATGATTATGGATTTGATTTCATTTTCTCTCGATTTATTGAAGGGTGTGGAAAAAAAGGAGATGTTCTCTTAGCAATCAGCACATCGGGAAATTCTAAAAATGTCATAAACGCCATTCAAGCAGCTAAGAAGAATAACATGAAGGTGATTGCCTTAACCGGCAAAACCGGAGGTGAGATCGCTAAAATTGCAGATGTTGAATTGAGAGCACCACAGTCAAAATTCGCAGATAGGGCTCAAGAAATTCACATTAAAATCATTCACGCTATCATTGATTATGTGGAAAATGGTTTGAAGTAAATCACTTCACATTTCTGTTTGAATTAAATTTTTCTAGATCAAAATATTCGTGTCAATTGCTCCGTAATTTTGAGTATGAAATTTTTGATTCCAGTTCTATTCTTTTTTTTCTGTTTAGTTTGTTCGGCACAAAATTCCTCATCAGGGACTAATGATCCTTCAAAAGCTACACTCGAACAACAGTTTGAAAACCTTTACAAAAAGTCAAATAACTACCAAAAGTATAAAGTAGTCGAAAAGGTAAAGCTCAATGGGTTTTGGCAAAATATTGCCGACAGTCTAAAGCAATTCAATTCAACAATCGCTGAGAATAGAAGTGAGATTACTAAGCAGGCGGCCTCGATCGATGCTTTGAATGGTCAAATTGATGACCTAAATGAACAGAATGCACAACTCACCGAAGAAAAGGACGGAATATATTTCATGGGCTCACTTTGGAATAAGGCAAAGTATAAGTCGTTTATGTGGACACTTTTAGCAGTTTTATTGCTGACTTCCATATTTGTAATCCTCCGATTCAGAAGAAGCAATGGCATAACAAAAAGAACCAGAATCAAATTATCCGAAGTTGAAACGGAATTTGAGAATTATAAAAAGTCTGCTATTTCAAGAGAGCAAGAAGTAAAGCGAGAACTTCAAAATTACATCAACAAATTCGAGGAAATACGGGGAGGAGTCTAATTCTTTATGGACAAAGAATTGCTTTTTTCAGCTAATGGTTCAGAAAAACGAGAATGGTGGAAAGAAGCAGTAATCTATCAAATCTACCCGCGGAGTTTTAAGGATAGCAATGATGATGGAATAGGTGATTTACGGGGGATTATAGAAAAAATTGACCACCTTGACTACTTGGGAGTCGATGTGGTCTGGCTCGGTCCCGTTTACAAATCACCAAACGATGATAACGGTTATGACATCTCGAACTATAAAGAGATTCATCCTGAATTCGGAAGTATGGCTGACTTCGAAGAACTTTTAATAAAGCTCAATAGAAAAGGGATAAAGCTCATTATGGATCTTGTGGTCAATCACAGCTCGGATGAGCATCCTTGGTTCATTGAAAGCAAAAAGTCAAAGGACAATTCATTTCGTGATTTTTATTTCTGGAGAGAAGGGGTAGAGGGAAGAGAGCCCAACAATTGGAAATCATTTTTTGGTGGCAGTGCTTGGACAAAAGACGAAATAACCGATCAGTATTATTTGCACTTATTTTCTCGAAAACAACCGGATTTAAATTGGGAAAACCCCAAAGTAAGAAAGGAAATATATCAGATTATTGAGTTTTGGTGTGAAAAGGGAATTGATGGTTTCCGAATGGATGTTATTTCTTTGATCTCTAAACCAATGAATTTCAATGATAGCCCGCATGAAGACTTTCTAGATACCGTAAAGTACGTTTATGCGAATGGTCCCAAAGTTCATCACTATATCCAGGAAATGTATGATAAGGTGTTAAAGAACTACGACATCATGACGGTTGGAGAAGGACCAGGTATACATAAAGAAGTCGGTTTGAGTTATGTCCAAAGGGATAAAAGAGAATTGAATATGATCTTTCATTTGGACCATATGTTTTTAGGAGCGGGTAAATTGGGTAGGATTGATGCTAGACCGCATGCGCTAATAGATTTCAAGCGTTTATTTAGCGATTGGAACGAAGCTATGGGAGATCAAGGCTGGCTCAGTATTTTCCTCGATAATCATGATTTCCCGCGGATGGTATCTCGTTTTGGAAACGATAAAGATTTTAGATCTGAAAGTGCAAAGATGTTAGCGATTCTTATTCTTACACAACGCGGAACTCCATGCATATATCAAGGATCTGAGATAGGAATGACCAATATGTATTTTAATCGAGAAGAGGACTTTAGAGATGTCGAAATACTGAATTTTTTCAAAGAGATAAAGGTCCAGGGAGATGATATGGAGAACGCCATGCACTTGGCTAATCTAAATGGAAGAGACAATGTTAGAACCCCTATGCAATGGAGCACGGAAAAACAAGCTGGGTTCACGAAAGGGCAATCATGGATTGCCGTAAATCCAAACTTTCGCGATATCAATGTTGCATCTAGCCTGAAAGACCCAAATTCAATTCTCAATTTTTACAAAGACATCCTTGCATTTCGCAAAACTTGTCCCACAATGATCTATGGTAATTTTGAGGATCTGCTTCCTGAAGATGAACAACTATACATTTATCGGAGGTACACAGATAAAAATGAATTCCTAATTCAATTGAACTTTTCTGATCAGACCATAGAGCTAGACGACTATTCTTTTAAGCAGAACGTTGAATTCAGAATAGGAAACTATCCCGAACATTCCATAAACCACATTAAACCTTGGGAGGGTAGGGTTTATCAATTGTTGTGAATGGTGATTTTTTAAATAGAAGCTTCTCCTAATAAAAGCAATGGGTTTTCCATGTAGGTTCTAAACGTCTTTAAAAATGCAGAACCTACCGCTCCATCAACCACTCTATGGTCGCATGATAGGGTTACTTTCATTGTATGGCCCACCACAATCTGACCATCTTTCACTACTGGCTTTTGAACAATTGTCCCAACCGCTAGAATGCAAGCATCAGGAGGATTGACGATTGCTGTAAATTCTTCAATGCCAAACATTCCTAAATTAGAAATGGTAAAAGTATTTCCTTCCCAATCTTCGGGTTGCAATTTTTTAGCTTTGGCTTTGCCCGCATACTCCCTTACCTCATTTCCAATTTGCGTAAGTGTTTTACCATCCGCAAATCGCACAACGGGTACCAGCAACCCTTCATCTACAGCGACAGCGACTCCAATATTGACGTGATCGTTATATCGAATTCTATCTCCTAGCCATGCGGAATTGACTTTTGGATGTTTTTTCAAAGCTTTTGCAGCGGCCTTTATCACCAAATCGTTGAAAGATACTTTGTTAGGGGCAATTTGAGTATTAATGACTTTTCTCCCTTCCATGGCTGCATCCATGTTCATTTCGATTGTTAAATAGAAATGAGGTGCGGTGAACTTGCTTTCCGCTAATCGCTTAGCGATCACCTTTCGCATTTGTGAAACAGGTTCTTCTCGGAAACTTTCAACTCCCACAAAAGCAGGAGCCATTGAATTGCCTGTGTAATTTTCTATGTCTCTTTTTATTACGCGACCCAATTCACCGCTACCTTGCACCAAAGCGATATTAATGCCTTTTTCTGCCGCTAACTTTTTTGCCAGAGGAGAGGCCTTAATCCTGCCATTTGACTCTGAAACGAGCGCTACAGGTTGTGCAATAGGCTGAGGTGATGGAGCAGTAACAGGAGCCGGACTAGGAAGAGGCTTCGCTGGTGTTGCTGGTTCACTTTTGACTTCTGGCTTGACTTCTTCCTCTTGAACAGAAGGAGCGCTAGCTTCTGCATCAAGCAATGACTGGAAATCTTCTCCTTTTTCTCCTAAAATGCAAAGTACAGAATCGACTGGAGCGGCCTTACCTTTTTCAACGCCTATATAGAGTAAAACTCCGTCTTGGAAAGATTCAAATTCCATTGTGGCTTTATCCGTTTCGATTTCTGCCAAAAGCTCACCTGATTCTACTTCATCTCCAACATTTTTATGCCATTCCGCTACAACACCTTCTTCCATAGTGTCGCTCAATTTGGGCATTCTTACAATCTCGGCCATTTCGTTCTAAGTTAAATGATTAGTCGTTTACAAAAGGATAATCTTTCTGCACATAAACATCCTCATACAATTCTTTAGCTTCAGGCATAGGGCTCTCCTCTGCAAATTTAACTGCTTCTTCTACCTCTTCTTTTACCTTTTTTTGAATGTCTTTTATTTTCGCATCAGTCAACCATTTATTCTTTTGAATTAGATGAAGACAGTGTGCAATTGGATCCTGGTCTTTATATTCTTCGACCTCTTCTTTTGTCCGGTATTTCTGAGGATCTGACATTGAATGTCCTTTGTATCGATACGTTTTAATTTCGAGTAAGAAAGGCCCATTGCCAGATCTGCAGTGTTCAAGTGCCTTTTCGAACGCATCAGCAACAGCCTCCGGCTTCATTCCGTCAACGGGTTCAGCAGGCATTTCGAATGACAATCCTAATTTGTACAAATCGTGAACATTCGAAGTTCTTTCAACAGATGTTCCCATGGCATATCCGTTGTTTTCAATAACATAAACAACTGGTAGCTTCCAAGTCATTGCGATATTAAAAGTCTCATGAAGAGCTCCTTGTCGCACGGCTCCGTCACCCATGAAACACATGGTTACACTATCGTTACCTTTGTATTTGTCCGCAAAAGCCATTCCGGCACCTAAGGGAATTTGACCACCTACAATACCATGACCTCCATACAGGTTGCGTTCTTTGTCAAACATGTGCATTGACCCACCTTTGCCTTTAGAGCTTCCTGTAGTTTTTCCATAAAGTTCGGCCATAACAATTTTTGAGGGTGTACCTAATGCCATGGGATGGGCGTGATCTCTATATGCGGTAATAACTCTATCGTTTTTTCCCATTGCTTTGACCATACCTGCAAGTATTGCCTCTTGCCCAATGTATAAGTGACAGAATCCTCCAAATTTTTGTTGGATATACAATTGTCCACACTTCTCTTCAAACTTTCGCCAAAGAAGCATGTCCTCATACCATTTGATGTAATCGCTTTTTACATATTTGTCTGGAGACTTCTTTGCGGATTTCTTTTTCGCTGTTGCCGTTGCCATAAGGTCGCAATTTTATAAGGAAACAAATATATACGTCAATTGTTAAAAAATGCCCTATTCCTAGGCGAATTTGATGTAATTAAAGCATTTTTAAATCCCCTGGCCCAAATGCCAAAGGCAATAGGTCGGATACCGATTGAATTTCAAATACTTTTCCTGATCTTGAACTAAGGAATAAACGGATAAAAGAAGATTGATTTTTTTCCGCTTCTAGAAGTGCTTGCCGGCACATTCCGCATGGACTTACAGGTTTATTCATCTCGAATTCGTTGGAATGCGCATAAATGGCAATGGCTTCTATCGAAGATCCCCGATGTTGACTTTGATAATAATTCAATGCAACTCTTTCTGCGCAAGTTCCTACTGGATAGGAAGCGTTTTCTTGATTATTACCCGTCACGATAGATTGATCATCTCCCAGAATCGCGGCTCCTACATAGAAGGATGAATAGGGCGCGTAAGCCTTCTCACTGGCCTCTTTCGCAAATTGAATAAGACGGGCAAACTTTGCATCTAACTCACTGACATTGTCATACTGAGTATAAGTAAAGCCGTATTGAATTTCTTTACCCAGATTTACTCTTGAGGAGGTCCATCATCGCCTCCAACAGATGATGACCCATTGAAATTGAGTTTAAGACTGATTCGAATTGTATTTGCCAGTGGGTTTCTCTGCTGAGCAGCAACAAGATAGGAAGCATCAAAGGCTACTGTTCTAAATTTCATTCCCAATCCAAAGGTGAAAAATTGTCTATCTCCTTTTGTTGGATGCTCATAGAAATATCCAGATCGCAAAGCGAACTGTTTGTCGTACCAATATTCTATTCCTGCACCAATATTGAATTCCCTCATTTCTTCTCTGAAAACACTTCCAGATTCAACTTCGACATCACCATTTTGGAAGATAGACACATTTCCAGGAGCATCTGAAAAGGAGCCGAAAATTCCTGAGGCAACTCCTACATTAGGATCTCTTCCAGCAGCGATTAAAAATTCACCCGTTGCTGGATCAATTTCAGGAGTTCCAAGAGAATCTCTGAAATAAACCGGTGGAGTCGGAACCAATAATTTATTAATGTCAAAGGCAAATGTCAAAGAGTTATAATCGTCTAAATCCAGCGTAAGCGCAGGACCTAATCTTAAATTTGTTGGAATAAAATCCCGATCTGCAGTATTGGTATAGGCCATTTTAGAGCCAATATTAGAAATGTTGAATCCAAATGCAAGCGTAGCATCTTTATTTCCCAGCTCCATGTCATCATTGACATAGTATCCAGAAACGTCAACCGCAAAAGATCGTCCAGGACGAGATTCTGCTCCACCAACATTAATACCACCCGTTAAATTTGAATTGACATATCTTGCCGTAATTCCACCAGAGAACTTTTCAGATAGCTTAATCGCATAGCTTCCATCTAGAGCAAATTCACTAGGCTTAAATACGCGAATCTCTTGACCATTGATATCTGTAAAAGTGATATCACCTAATGAGAAAAAACGCAGTGACGCTCCGATTGCAGAGCTTGAATTCAATTTTCGATAACCAGAAAGATATGATAAATACATATCGTCAACTAACTGAGATAGCCAAGGAGATACACTTAAGGACAGTTCAAGCTCTTCTTCTGCAAAAGCTAATTTTGATGGATTCCAATGAATAGAATTGGCATCAGGGCTCAAAGCAACTCCTACATCTCCCATAGCTCCGGAACGGCTATCGGGTGAGATTATTAAAAAGGGAACGGCCGTTGTAATTGTATTCAAGGTTTCGTCATCTTTTTGTCCCGTTAATTGCTGCGGAGTACCAATTTGTGCAAAGGACTCAAAGCAAAAAAATACGCTAAGAACAAATGACCAGAAATTAAGCCTTGTCTTCATAGTTGTAGATAAATTAAACTGTTCAAATATACGTTTAAATAGAAATTCTGTTTCTAATTAGTTAAGAATAACGAGTTTTTCGAATTTTTCTTGTCTTTCACCTGTGGGGGTTGTTACATCTACTCGATATACATAGACTCCTCGTCCAATTTTGTCTCCAAAATCATCGAGTCCATCCCAGGGGATACCGTCACTTCGAAATCCTTCATTATTTACTATTCGATTAATGGATTTAACCAATTTCCCCGAAACAGTAAATACCTGAATATTTACTTCAAGTGAATTACAATGGCGATTATGCTCAAAGAAGAACTCGGTATATGTCGTAAAAGGATTGGGATAGTTCAATACATGTTCCAGCACAAACTCCTCATTTTCAGCGACCATAAAGTCGAGTGTTTGCGTGTTAGAGTTGTTGTAAATGTCCCATACTTTGAAGCTGAGAGTGTGTTCACCTGGCTCAAGCTCTGGAAGTTGATAACGAACCACACCACTCTTAAAGGTATTTAGATCAGATTCATAAAAATTGTTCAATTTTAATGTATTGGAAGTATTTCCATCGATTACCGCGGTAATATCATGTCCTATCCCGTTTCCTACAGTATTGATTCCGCTATTATCGAATACCTTAGCAATTAGTATAGGCTCTCCATTTGTCACTCCGCCTTGAACAAAATTTTCATCATTCATGAAAAGTTCAATATCGGGCCCAGCATTATCGTTATTGTCACTATTGCCCGACCCACCGATAATGATGCTTTCATCAAAGCCGTGGGCATCTGCATTTTCTCCAAGGGCATAATAACTTAATCTACCATTGCCAAATTGATAGTTGATGTCTTTGGGTACAACAAACTCAAAAGCAAATTCACCATTCGTTACCTCCGCTCTTCCTCTGAAGATGATATTCCTTCTTGTGTCAAACGTAAATATTGAATTCCCATCATTTTGTAATGTATTTACGCTGGCTTCCTTATCATAGACAATTGGTACGATTTCACCGTTGAAATTGGTAAACACTGATCCATTTTGGTCCACTACTCTTCCTGTAACTTTTACTTGGCTAAATGCATTTAAAGTGTCTATAGTATTTCCGCTATTGTCCAAAAAGGAGGTTGTTTCAATCTCATACTTTGGGTACGTCATTCTCAAGGCGGGATCTCCCAATAAGCTGAAATTTCTTTTATTGGTCCCGTTGCTTAAAGTCGCATTTTTAGTTGAACGCACAATATCACCCAAGCGCAGATCTGCGTTTTGATCGAGCAACGAATTATTGAAAAAATTAACCGCTAAGGCATAATTTGGAGAAGAGTAAACTAATCGCGTAGTAGTAAGCATAGCAATCGCGCCTCCATTAGGGTTAAGAAAAAGCAATTCTCCAGCTGACGTTCTTTCAAAATCATCATAACGCGAAAATTCACAAGTAGCCGTTAAAAATACCGGCATAGAATTTCTGTTTTCGAATCCTTGAATGGTCGTCAGATCTAATATTCTTTCTGCTGCCCAGCCGATTTCTCCTCCATGGCCAACATAGGTAGTTATTAAATTTCCTCTTTCAACATTGTCTTTAATCGCCTTCTCAACCTCTGGATATCGAGACCCGCCAGGTGTGCTTTCTTGAACATATGCATCCAAAAATATTTTGGTTAAGTCGTACTCTGGATTACTCGATTCTATTTGATTGCACAATTGATTGGCTTGTGTCATGTGAATATTTGAGTCTTCATCATCTCCGACAAAAACGAGGCTATTCCTCCATTCTCCAAAAACATTGTCACTTCCTAATCCTGAGCAATGTCCAATTCCTCCTGCTGTAATATCCGATGTATAGCGTTTCACTTTAGCAACCACTGCAATTGCCTCTTCAACGGTCTTAACAGGAAATCGACCAATACCTATATCTAATAACTCATCGGAACCTTCGCCTTCTTCATCATCGAGCAGTCCAAAATAGTCGTCAGAAACAAAAGAAGAAAGGGGGGCAAGTGATTTTTGAGATTGATAGGTCAAAATGAAATTCGTATTGCCTTCAAAATTTTTATTTAAGTAGGATCCATCACCGAAGAGCAAGAGATATCGCGGCTTTTCCTCTTCAGATTGTGCTTTGTCATAAAAATTCTTCATCATCATTTTGATGGCAGTCACATCAGGATTCCCAGAAGAAAATTCATGGTATACTTGAGTTGGTGTTACAACCAAAACCTCAAGACCTTCTTCCCTGTGAAAATCTGCAAGGTCTTCTGCTTGAGTCAAAAATGTCGAGTTGCTTACGATGACCATATCAGGAAAACCACTACCGTGAATATTTTGATTTGTAACTTGACCTACGGCATCTGGGCTTTTGAACCCAGTATTTTTAAAGGCAATGAATTCCCTCAACTCTTCGGTATTCAGTCTAAAAGAAGCGGTTCCAGAATTTTCGTTGAAAGCTATATTCTGCGGATTAACTGGGTCTGTTATGTCCCAGATTCGATAGAGGCCTCCAGCATTTTCCATTTCAAAAAGAGAAATATTTCCATTACCTATGCTTTCCGTACTTCTGAAATCCATTTGATTACCCGACATGCGTAATTTCCTCCAGGCATTGATTCGAATAAAGTCGAGCCAACCTTTTGAATTTGCTGCGAACTTGTCGAAATTCAATTGAACAGCCAGGCTTGAAGATCCATCTTGGGGGAAGAAATTAATTTCTCCACTTCCTTCACGAGCAATGGCTGAGGGATATGCACTCGAAACATTATTGATCGAAAAACTTCCACTATTTCCTTGAGCACTAATTTCAATAGAGCTTGCTCCAACATCTAGTGTCCGTCCAATAGCGTTTACATGAATGTTTACGTTTTTAGATCCATCTAAATTGGGGAAATTAAAGGCGCTCCCATCGAAATTATAAGTGGTTATTATATCAAATTCTTCTCCGTAAAGCTCTCTTCCAGATTGGACCATGTTTCTTTCATCTACTTCGTAATAAGAGAAATCATTAAAACTTCGTATGGTTTGATTTTCAGGAAAATCAGAAAGGGTAGCGTTTTCAATTCTTCTAGGAGAATCAATATCTATCCCAATAAAATAGTAAGCCTTGTCGGAATAATAATGTTTTACATGTTCAAAACGTTCATTAGCTGAATTCCATTCCCAAGTGTCTGGACCTTTACCATAGAAAAGGAAATAATCAGAAGAAGAGAAGTTGCCATCATTTCCGTCAAACATGGCAATGGGATTTAGATGCAGATCGTCATGTCGAAATTCTGAATTTTCAAAAGGCAATAATTGTCCACCATTACCATATAGGTTTATTTGATCTGAGGATAGACCAGATAAGTTTATACCAAGTTCTTCTAAAAAACTTCCATTGATTCTATAAATGCCATTTTCATCTATGGAAAATTTATACCATTCTCCAGAACTCAAAACAGAGTTTTCGGCAAAATTTTTGAGATTCTTTTTTTGTCTTTGAGAAAGTTGATTAACCAGTCGATAACTGAACTTCTCTATTCTTTTTAGTTGTCCATTTGCATCTTTGGTGTAAGGATAAAACTTGATCAAGCCAAGCTCTTTTCCTTCATCGTACAAAACTTGCGTAGATATAATTTCTTTGGGCAATTCACTTTTGACATTTTTTGAAGAATTGACAATTTTACCTTGATCAGTTGAATATTCTTCATTGTAAATCTCAACTTCAAAAGATGTAATACCCTGATTGACAGGAGTGTATATTTGAATAAAGGGCAGATTTGATATTTCGAAATCATAAGATGCATTTTCAAAATATTCAAAAGTCTGATTAGTGCTCATTGAAATATCTTCTTGCCAATTGACCTCTACATCGAAATTCTTCTGAGCGTGACCAGCAAGTGAGATGAAAAAAGAGAGCTGTAATAAGATGAGAATTTTACTATTCATAAACTAATTTAGCCGTCAAAACGTATAAATAACTAAGTTAATGAATACTTTGTTTTGAGGCTTCAGATTTTGGTTGCAAAAATGTAACGAAATATAGTTTTCCTTATTGTAGGAATGAGCCATATTCAAACGGGTGTTAATAAAATAATTTGTATTATTGACGATTATTCACTCTACTAAATTGAGGAAAAGCATGTTCAGGAAATTATTTATAGTGTTGATTGCGGCTAGTGCTCTCATTCCGTTGACAGACAGTGAGTTAAAGGCTCAAGATCCTGAGTTCACTCAGTTCTATGCCAACCCTTTGTATTTGAATCCTGCATTTGCAGGTGCTTCCAGATGCCCGCGGTTAGTTTTGAACTACCGAAACCAGTGGCCAGCTTTAACCGGTAATTTCATAACTTATGCAGCATCCTATGATCAATATGTAGAGACCATTTCAGGAGGTTTGGGGATTCAGCTTTTCCAAGATCAAGCAGGTGCTGGGACCTTAAAGCATACTTCTGTCTCGGGTATGTATTCTTATCAACAATCTATCTCCGATGAATTTTCTATGACTATTGGGGTCCAAGGAACCTATTTTCGCAAGGCTTTGGATTGGTCTAAACTCACATTTAGTGATATGATTGATGATAAATTGGGATTCATCTACGAAACACAAGAAGAGCCTCGTGGAGGTCAAGTGTCAAATTTTGATGTGTCAACCGGGTTCTTGATCTTCAGTGATGTACTTTATTTTGGTGGAGCGGTTCATCATGTTAATGAACCGAGAGAATCATTGGTTTTTGGTAAAGCGCGTTTGCCTATGAAATTTACAGGGCACATTGGCGGAACATTCCCCATTGATGGAAAGAAAAAACAATATAGTGAGGCCTCCATATCACCAAACATCCTTTATCAGCGTCAAGCCGATTTCGAACAAATCAATATTGGTCTTTACGTAAACAAAGGACCAATCGTAGCAGGTGTATGGTATCGTAACAAAGACTCTTTCATTGCGTTATTAGGTATACAAACCGAAGCACTAAAAATTGGATACAGTTATGATTTAACTGTTTCGAGATTGACAACGCAAACGGCAGGATCACATGAGATCTCTTGCGCAGTCCAGTTTGATTGCAAACGAAAAAGACCGCGTTTTAGAGCTGTGAGTTGTCCATCTTTTTAAAATTTAATTAGACCTACAAGAAAATTTAGAAAATCATGAGCATTAGAAAACCCAAATCAATGATCTTTAATTGGTCTTGCTTAATTCTGGGAGTTGCCATTTTGGCTTCTTGTAATCCAGAGCGATCAAGCACCACAGGTTGGGCATATAATGACCCAAAAAATGGAGGATTTGAAAAGGCGCCTTACTTGGAACAAGAAACGGGGCCTGGATTGATTCTAATTGAAGGAGGGACATTCACTATGGGGCGCGTTGAAGTAGACGTGAACTATGATTGGAACAATATTCCTCGAAGAGCGACTGTTTCATCTTTCTACTTAGATGAAACAGAAGTCACCAATTTTGATTGGCTAGAGTATTTATATTGGTTACGCAGAGTTTATGCAGCTGATTATCCAGAAGTCTATAAAAAAGCACTTCCAGATACCTTAGTTTGGAGATCTAAGCTCGCTTATAACGAGCCCTACGTAGATTATTATCTCAGGCATCCGGCATATCGCGATTATCCTGTAGTCGGAGTAAATTGGTTACAAGCCAATGACTATTGTGCTTGGCGTTCGGATAGAGTTAACGAGATTATTCTCATCCGTGAAGGATTATTCGAGCACTTTCCACAGCAGATTAATGACGATCACTTTAGCACTGATGCCTATTTTGCAGGTCAGTATGAAAGTGGGAAGAAAATTGATGGAATTCCAGACTTTAATCCAGATAGAGAATACCGAAATGTACGAATGGAGGATGGAATTCTCTTGCCTAAATATCGACTTCCAACTGAGGCAGAATGGGAGTTTGCTGCCTATGGCTTAATTGGGGACACTTACCAAGAATTGGTACGAAATCGAAAGATTTATCCATGGAATGGTCACTATGTGAGAAATGATGACAATAGGGACAAATTCTATGGAACCTTTAATGGAAACTTTGTTCGAGGTAGAGGTGATTATATGGGTGTAGCTGGAAGTTTGAATGACAATGCAGATATCACGGCTCCAGTTTATTCCTATCCTCCAAATGATTATGGATTGTATAATATGGCTGGAAACGTTTCGGAATGGGTAATGGATGTATATCGACCATTGACATTAGAGGACATGGATGAATTCAGACCATTTAGAGGTAATGTTTACAAGACGAAACAAAGAAACAGTGAAGGAGCCATTTCTGAGAAAGAAACAGAAGTAGTCTATGATGTAGATGGAGTAATTTACTTTTTAGGTAAATTTTCAAAAGAGTTAGAAGGAAGAGCGACTCCCGAAGAATTGAATTTGATGGACGCTTTACTTACAAAATGTGAGGGCGCGAAGGAAGACAGAAATAATCGTAAAAACGATGCCGCTAATGCAAAAATGCAAGAGGCGATCGACCAGATTAAATCTACTGATATAGAGATTTCGGCTGACCTATTACAGGGCTTTTCTGATTACATTGAAAACACTCCTGGTGAATTGAAATACAGAACGGTTTCAACAGAAGAGAACATAGATCGAAGAAATTATAGAGAATCTGATTATATAGGTTTTAGAGATGGTGATAAAGAATCTTCACTTGATTATGCCAATGAAGAGTTCAATAATATGTACGATTGGGGGAACACTACCTTGATCAATGATAGAGCAAGGGTTTATAAAGGAGGCTCTTGGAGAGATCGTATTTACTATACAATTCCAGGTACACGCAGATTTTTAGATGAAAGACAGGCAACTGCGACTATAGGATTCAGATGTGCTATGGATAGGGTAGGAAGCCCTGCCGGAATTACAGATTTCTAAAATCAGAGTTTGAAAAATCTTTTAAAGCCCATGATCAATTGATTATGGGCTTTTTACTTTTATACAATGTCTATTCAAGAACTTTACGTTGAATTTTTAAACGCAAATGGAGTTTGCACCGATACTCGTCAAATTAAAGGAGGAGAGTTGTTCTTTGCGCTAAAAGGACCTAGTTTCAATGGAAACACTTTCGCTCAAAAAGCCATTGACTTAGGTTGCTCAAAAGTTGTAATTGATGATGAGGATTTTCAAATTGAAGGAAAAACGATTCTTGTTGAAAATGTGCTCGCGACCTTGCAACAACTCTCTAGTCATCACAGAGATAATTTGAATATTCCGATAATAGGGATTACTGGAAGCAATGGAAAGACGACCACAAAAGAACTTCTGTATGCGGTGTTGAGTAAAAAGTACGCAACCCTTTCTACTTTTGGAAATTTAAACAATCATATAGGCGTCCCTTTGACCTTGCTTTCAGTAAAGAAACAGCATGAAATGGCGATTATTGAAATGGGAGCAAATCACGTAGGTGAAATAGCTTTTCTCTGCTCGCTTGCAAAGCCAAATTACGGTCTGATTACAAATATTGGAAAGGCCCATATCGGAGAGTTTGGTGGATTTGATAATATTATAAAAGGTAAGACAGAATTGTATCGGTTCATCGCTCAAAATAAAGGCCTCATTTTTATCAATTCGGATGATGAGCTTCTCATGAAACGAAGAGATGGAATTAAGAGCGTATATTTTGGAAAGGGGCAAAAGTACAATGGAACCATTCAAGATGCCGGGCACCATTTAAGTATACAAGTTTCGAGTCCTTGGTCAGAGCAGATTCAAACCAACTTATACGGTGACTATAATCTCTCAAATGTTTTGAGTGCTCTTGCGATAGGAGACTTTTTTAATGTTTCAAATTCAGATATGGTCGATGCGATCGAGGAGTACATGCCTACGAATAATCGTTCCCAAATGTTGACGACCGATCGAAATACGCTTATATTGGACGCCTATAATGCAAACCCTTCGAGCATGCATGCTGCTTTGGAAAATTTTGCTGAATCTGAAGGAAATAAATTTGCAATACTTGGCGATATGCTTGAGCTTGGAGGATATACCGATGAAGAACATTCAAAGGTTATCGCTCTAACGCGCAAATACAACATAGAAAGTATATTCGTGGGCGAATATTTCAAGAAAAATGCCTCCGATACAAACGCCTTCCTGAATGTAGAGGAAATTATTTCTTCTGGAATTCTTTCGAATTTGAATGACAGAAGTATTCTTATAAAAGGCTCTCGCAAAATTAAATTAGAGCGACTGGCAGAAGTTCTTTAAGCCTTTAACACTGTTCTGGAGATTACAATCTTTTGGACCTCTGAAGTACCTTCATAGATCTGCGTAATCTTAGCATCTCGCATTAATCGCTCTACATGATATTCTTTTACGAAACCATATCCTCCGTGAATTTGCACAGCTTCCACAGTCGATTTCATTGCTATACTTGATGCATAAAGTTTAGCCATCGAGCTGGCTAAATCGTAACTTTCCTTTTTGTCTTTGAGATAGGCTGCTTTTAAACAGAGCAAACGAGAAGCTTCTATTTCGGTTGCCATATCTGCCAATTTAAAAGCGATAGCTTGATGTTCGGAAATTGGCTTACCAAATGCCGCTCGTTCTTTCGAATAGGCCAATGAAAGCTCATAGGCGCCAGATGCAATACCAAGCGCTTGTGAAGCTATACCAATCCTACCACCAGTAAGTGTCTTCATCGCGAATTTGAACCCAAAACCATCCTCTCCTATCCTATTTTCTTTTGGGACTTTGACATCTTGAAACATTAAGGTATGTGTATCACTCGCTCGAATACCTAATTTATCTTCTTTAGCTCCAATAATAAATCCATCCATTCCCTTTTCAACAATCAGGCAATTGATGCCTTTATGACCTTTATCGGCATCCGTTTGAGCCATTACTAGATAAGTTGAGGCGGAATTACCGTTCGTGATCCAATTCTTAGTTCCATTGAGCAAATAGTGGTCACCCATGTCAATTGCGGTTGTTCGCTGAGAAGTCGCGTCCGAACCAGCCTCCGGTTCACTTAAGCAAAAGGCACCAATTTTTTTCCCAGTTGCTAAGTCGATCAAATACTTTTGCTTTTGCTCTTCAGTGCCAAATGTTTCCAATCCCCAGCATACTAAAGAATTATTTACTGACATAACTACAGAACACGAGGCATCTAACTTTGAAATTTCCTCCATGGCCAATACGTAGGAAATTGTATCCATTCCTCCTCCTCCATACTTCGGATCGACCATCATGCCCATAAAACCTAGTTCACCTAACTGCTTGATTTGTTCAGTTGGGAACTCTTGTTTATTGTCTCTTTCAATAACTCCAGGTTTTAAAACATTCTGGGTGAATTCTCGAGCAGCATCTCTCACTGCTAACTGTTCTTCGCTAAGTTTAAATTCCATTGAAAATTTTTTTAAATCGCTTTGTAAAAAGTCCGTCAAATTTAATTTTATTCCACTTATTTAAGCAATTAAAGCGTCTCATTGTTCGATGGAGTATAAAGTAGTGGGCTTAATGTCTGGAACTTCCTTAGATGGAGTTGATTTGACCTATTGTGTTTTTGAAAAAAAAGAACATTGGTCATATGATGTTGTTGCTGTAAAAACTTATCCTTATTCCGAGTCTTGGTTAGAGATATTGCGTCATTTAAACACTCAGAAACGTTCGCATATTGAGATAATCAATAAGGAATTGGGACTGTATTATGCGGATCTCATATCTGACTTTTGTGATTCAAATCAATTGATTCCTGACTTTATATCTTCTCATGGCCATACTGTATTTCATCAGCCTGACAAAGGAATTACACTTCAAATTGGAAGTGGAAGTTCAATTGCGCAAAAATTACGAACGACAACAATAAATAATTTCCGATTGAAGGACGTTCAAATGGGTGGACAAGGGGCTCCATTGGTCCCTGTTGGGGATAAGTTATTATTTAGTGACTATGATGC
>JBCCIF010000029.1:0-34860 GCA_039028335.1 Bacteroidota bacterium | reverse complement strand
GTCGGAGATTGTGAAGATTTGCCAGATGATGGTGATTGGGACAATGGAGGAAACGATGATCCCTTTGGAGATTGCGACTGTGACCCGAATGAAGAGCCCACATTCTGCGTTGATGTTGGCGGATTCCCAATGCCGATTACACAATGTTACTACGATTGTTGCCTGGCAGACGGAGTTGAATTGGAAATTGTGGAATGCGATGAGTTCCCTTGGGGAGATGAAGATCCATGGGGAGATAACGACCCTTGGGGAGACAATGGAGATATCGACTTTGATTTAGTATGCATTGAAATCATCGATGAACAAGGAAACATAAGCATCATTGTTGTCACGGCCAATGAGGCCGATGAAGTGATCGCTTCGCTCGCTGCAGAAGGAATATTTGCCGTTGTCGGAGATTGTGAAGATTTGCCAGATGATGGTGATTGGGACAATGGAGGAAATGACGATCCCTTTGGAGATTGCGACTGTGACCCGAATGAAGAGCCCACTTTCTGTGTTGATTTTGGGGGATTCCCAATGCCAATTACACAATGTTACTACGATTGTTGCCTAGCAGATGGAGTTGAATTGGAAATTGTGGAATGTGATGAATTCCCTTGGGGAGATGAAGATCCATGGGGAGACAACGGAGACATCGACTTTGATTTAGTATGTATTGAAATCATCGATGAAGACGGGAATACAAGTATCCTTCAAATCACCGAGGACTTGGCAAATGAAATTCTTAGTTCGTTGGAATCAGAAGGAATATCAGCAAATATTGTCGACTGTGAAAATGAAGATTCAGGAGATTTTAATCCTTTTGGAAATGAAGATGAGGCTATGGATCACATGGATAATTCTATTATCGATTATGCTATTTATCCAAATCCAGTATCGGATCAAGTGACAAAGGTGAAATTGGACATAACGATGGAAAACAGTGAATCCTTGAACATTGAACTATTCGATATCCAAGGAAGTTTGATAGCGAATGAGCAAAGGGTGGCATTCAAAGGATTGAACACAATCGAATTGGATGTTTCATCACTTGACAATGGGGTATACATCCTCAGACTTGTAGATAAATACGGGAAATATTTAATGCAAGACAAGTTAATCAAGTGATTTAGTATAAAGGAAAGGGAGTCATGCATCCTCCCTTTCCTTTCTTTTATTTTGAAACCGACAGAAGAGCTCATAGAACAATGCATTGCTGGCAAACGCAAAGAGCAAGAACACTTGTATAAAATGCTATACGACTTCTTGGTCTCCATTGCAATGAGTTACTCTTCTAGCCATGAAGAAATAATTGACTATGTAAATAAATCCTTCTTGAAAATTTATTTGAACCTTAAAAAATACAAGACTGAAGTTCCATTTCAGGCATGGTCTGGAAAAATTGCACATAATGTCATTCGCGATGAGCTTCGGAAGCAAAAAAGACACAAAAGACTCTTCTCGCTTAAACCAGAAAGTTTTTGGAATCATTCCGAAAAAGTTCAAATAGAAGAAGATGTGCAAAAAAACGAAGATCAAGAATGGTTAAATATAAATTTGAATGCACTTCCGAATAAAACGAGAGAAATTTTCACCCTCTATGCAATTAAGGGTTACGGACATAAGGAAATTTCACATATGATGACTATTTCAGAAGGAACGAGTCACTGGCATGTAAACCAAGCAAAAACGAAATTGAAGGAGATGTATAACAGCCAAACACTTAATTTGAAGCATCGTGGATAAGCCTGGCTTTAAAATACCGAAAGAACTACAGTTCAAACCAGAAAGATGGGATGAAGCGCTTAATTTAATTGAGCGCCATGAAAGAAAGCAAAGAAATCGAAAGGTCTTTTTGGGTGCCTTTTTCTTAATAGGTTTAGCTACATCTTTATTCTTCTTATTTCCCGAAGCGGAAAATACTGGCCAAAGCAAGAACCAAAAAACAACATCAGCTTCACAAGAACAAAAAGCTCAAAAATTGAGCAATTCAAATAAAGGAATCACATCTAGACCTAAAGTTGAAAACGAAGGGATCGCCCAATCTGAAAATACAATAGAACGCGGCACTGAAGAGCACTTAGAGCAGAACATCTCTTTAATAGCTAAAAGCAGTTCGATAATACTCAATGGTCCAACCATTGAAAGCACCACTTCAAATACATTTGGACCGAATAAAAGCAAGGATCGGTCTATATTTCAGAATCTGACTCAACAAAATTTAAATCCTTCATTAAAATTCCAACTGACTAAAAAAGAGGAAAACACTTCTGAGGAAAAAAGCATCCTTGTGGTGGAAGAACCTCAGATTCTAGAAAAAATTTACTACGAGCCTCCTTTTTCAAATCAATCATTAAAAGCGAACGATTCAAAAATCGAAATGAGGAACTTCTTTAAAAAGAGGTCACAATTTGTTGCTCTCAAGATTGGATATATTGATTATGGTATCGCTAAGCGAAGGCTCTTTAGAAATAGTCAACCGTATTTGGGACTATATGCGCAAAAAAAGATCAGAAGTTATAATGCAATCGGATTTGGTCTATCTTATTATCAATTAAAAGAACTCGGACTAACAGATGAATCGCGATTGGTCAATTATGGATTAGCCTTTGAGGAAGAAGTGTTTCAAGTTCAATCAAATGCGCTACATTTCTTTCAAGTTCCTTTCCATTTTATACATGACATAAATCCAAGAATGGAATTGGACTTTGGTCTAAACTACAATTTCTTGATCCATGCTGAACAGACATTGAAACAGTTCACATCAAGTAATTTTACAACCGAAATACTCTCCGAAGAGGAGGCCAATGGATACTACAGCGGCTTGAACAGATCGCGAATCGCTTCTCATATTGGTCTAAATTATTGGCTAGGACGCCAAATACGTTTGGACATAAAATATGACTACAGCCCGCAAAGTATTTTGGAAAAAGGCGAATACAAATCCAGACTACTTCTCAATCTAAATGTTCCAATAAAATGAATTTCAAATTCGGATATATAGCAGTGTGTTTATTTGTTCTCGCTTCTTGCGAAAAAAATGAACTTCCATTTCAAGAAGAAGCCCCGCAGGCTGTATTTAAATCAGAATTGAATATTGGAGGTGAAGTCTTTTCTATTGAAGCCGGACCATCCAACTTGGTAGCTCATGCAGAAATGATGAGAGATGAAAATGACATTCCTCTCTTGCATTCCGCTTTTGGTTTTGAAAATTGTGAAAATTGTTTCGAACCCAAATTACAATTCGAATTAGGCACAGAAGAAGAATCCAGCATACTGGAATTTCATGATTTTTTGAATGGAATAGGCCCCTTTGACATTCAATCCTCGGTTTACGAAAACATTCAATACAATTACATTTCATTGTTTGATCCTGAATTCCCTTTTGATCACTTTAATTTAAACGGAAGTTCCTTATTCGATCAAGTTGATATAATCGACAATACACCAACACTTTTGTGGGAAGAAGGTATTCACACCTTGGAGTATATTGAAGACAATCAAGGCTTTTATACTTCAATTTGGGGAATTCTCCCGAATAACAATTCAATTTTGAATCATGCGCATCTAGAAAAAGTGGGAAATGGTTTAGAGCTTCATATCAATGAAAACACCCAAGAATCTGTTTTGGTCACATTCCTTAATTTTCCTCTGACCTTGAGCTTAGAACCTGGAAGTGTTTACACGATCCCTGAAAACATTTTGACTTTATTCCCTTTGAGCATTTCTGTTTCTTATGCCGAATCAAACTTAATTCTCGAAGAGAATTTTTTCCTCTTTGAATGGGAGGATTTAGACAGCTTCCCTTCCGCTGGAATTGAATCGTTCAGCTACGATATTTCATCTTTTGAGTTAAACGAGCGTACCGCAAGTATTTCATATATCCATACTGATGGAGAGGAATACCTCAGCCTCTCAAATCCCTCAAGTATATTTGAAATTCACGATGTAGATCATTTTGAAAATCAACTTGATGGATCAATCATTTATTCCATAGATGTTTCATTCTCTTTTGAAGCCATCAATTCTTCGGGAAATATACTCTTCATCAGCTCTTCCGATTCAAAGATTCCGGTGAGATTTATTCCTTAGTTGAAAATTTAGATTACTGTTCTTTGACTACAATGGTTTTAGCAACAATATCTCCCAATCTTTTATTCAATGGATGGTCTGCAGCAACGATTAAACCGACATACAAACATGAGTAATCAATTAAACCTATTAGGAAACGCAGAAACGCTTGACTCAGCGAAACAGGTTTGTTGGAATCGTCAATCACTTTAATTTTTAAAATTCTTTTTCCCAGTGTTTGACCATATAATCCTTCGAGTAATGGCCAATAAAGGAATAGAATAACAAACAGAAAAAACGCAGGAAGACCATTTACCCCATAGGAGTCATCTGACCGGGGCTCACCAAACAAAAGAATATAAGGAACTATACATAAGACGATAACCGCATTATCGATAATGAAGGCTACAGTTCTCTGCCAAATTTTTGCCAATTCGTAAGGGCCTTGTTCCTCTTCAATCCTCATCAAAAAAGCCTCTTCTCTTTATCCTTTTTTGCTTTCTTGATATAATTACTTTGAGCAGAAAGAAAACCACAAAAAGAACCAGAAGTACTTTTATAATCGGCATTATTTCAAGTTGCCATGTATCCATTTACTTGTCTTTGAAAACTCTTTTACCAAAATAGAGAATCAATGAAATTAAAATAATGATGGCTACTAATTGAACCAGTTTCATCTTTTATTTCTTGATTTATCAGCAGATAATTTAAAAAAAACGCCTAAAACTAAAACGGCCATTATGAGAAATACAACATTCATTACTTAAGCTTTTACCAATTTTTTATACTTAATCCGAGTAGGTCCTGAATCACCGAGTCTCTTCTTTTTATTTTCTTCATACTCGGAATAGGTTCCTTCAAACCAGTATACGTTGGAATCGCCTTCAAAGGACAAAATATGCGTGCAAATTCTATCTAAGAACCATCGATCATGAGATATAACTACTGCGCATCCAGCAAAATTGTTGATCCCTTCTTCTAAGGCCCTCAGTGTATTTACATCGATATCATTCGTTGGCTCATCCAAAAGCAGGACATTTGCTTCTGTTTTCAGCGTCATTGCCAAATGAAGCCTATTTCTTTCACCTCCTGATAACACTCCAACTTTTTTTTGTTGATCAGACCCTCCAAAATTGAATCGAGAGACATAAGCACGTGAATTGATTTGACGACCACCGATTTCAATGACTTCATTACCTCCTGAGATTACCTCATACACAGACTTCTCAGGATTGATGTCTTCATGCGTTTGATCAACATATCCAATCTGAACAGTATCGCCAATAGTAATCGTTCCCGAATCGGCTTTTTCTTCTCCCATCATCATTCTGAACAAAGTTGTTTTTCCTGCGCCATTGGGTCCAATTATACCAACTATACCAGCAGGTGGCAACTGAAAACTCAAGTCATCAATCAGCAATCGATCTTCAAATCCCTTTGAAATCCCTTCACAAATAATCACTTTATCTCCCAGCCTTTGCCCATTCGGAATGGGAATTTCTAATCGCTGTTCCTTTTCCTTAGATTCTTGGGACATTAGTGCATCGTAATTGTTCAATCGAGCTTTATTCTTCGATCTCCTTGCTCCAGGTGTCATTCGGCTCCATTCCAATTCGCGCTCAAGAATTTTTCTTCGCTTACTCTCTTGTTTTTCTTCTTGTGCCAATCGCTTTGATTTTTGATCCAACCAAGAAGTGTAATTTCCTTCCCATGGAATACCCTCTCCTCTATCCAGCTCTAGAATCCAACCCGCCACATTATCCAAAAAGTATCTATCGTGTGTAACGGCTATAACCGTTCCTTTATATTGTTGCAAATGTTGTTCAAGCCAATGAACAGATTCGGCATCCAAGTGGTTCGTTGGCTCATCTAAAAGGAGCACATCGGGTTCCTGCAATAGCAAACGGCATAAAGCCACACGTCTGCGCTCTCCTCCCGACAAATTGGTAATGGATGAATCTCCATCAGGCGTCCTCAAGGCATCCATCGCAATATTTAATTTCGTATCCAAATCCCAACCACCAAGACGTTCAATTTTTTCTTGTACAATAGCTTGCTGATCAATTAGAGCTTGCATTTTGTCAGGATCATTCATGATCTCTTCGTCCATGAATTTGTTGTTGATGTCTTCATATTCCTTTAAAGCATCAACCACTTCTTGCGCTCCTTCTTCAACGATTTCTCTGACAGTTTTGCTTGGGTCTAATTGGGGTTCTTGTGGCAAATAGCCCACAGTATATCCCTCATCACTCCAAACCACATCTCCTTGAAATTTTTCATCAAGACCGGCTATGATTTTCATGACAGTCGATTTCCCGGAACCATTTAGACCTATTATACCAATCTTGGCACCATAGAAAAAGGATAAGTAAATATCTTTGAGTATATGCTTTCCCTGTGGTGTCGTCTTATTGACTTTCACCATTGAAAAAATCACTTTCTTATCTGACATAAAGGAAGTTTAGTGGTTATAGATGATCAAATATAAGCCGAATCTCTCAAATGCAAATGGTCCAATTTATTTTTATTGGCACAAAAAAAGGGACCGTTTCCGGTCCCCCTTGAAAAAATTTACTTAGTCTCTTCTTACTTCTTTATTAATTGAGTCTGTCCAATTTGACCATTTAGTTGGACTTGAACAGTATAAATTCCTGCTTGTAAAAAGGAAAGATCAATTGTTTGCTGATTGTAATTCGTCTCAGAAAAAACCAATGATCCACGCGAATCATAGATTGAAATAACTTCAAACGTATTCGCCTCACTAATTCTCAATTCTCCCTCTGTAGGATTTGGGAATAACGTGAATTGAACATCACTAAATTCGAGGATTGAAGTCGCTGGCAAAATGACATGATCGATGACGTGAACTACTCCATTTTCAGCATCAATATCAGTAAGCGAAATAGTAACATCATTAACCATTACCATTGGCCCGTCAATTGATATCACTACATCATCATTGTTCAGCATAGCAATGATTTGACCATTAGAAAGGTCTGTACTGAAAACTTCGGATCCAGCAACATGATAAAGCAAAATGTTCTGTAAGTCTCCAGTAGGATCAGCTAATAGATCATCTAATGTTCCATCTGGAAGATCAGCAAAAGCGTCATTTGTCGGAGCAAACACTGTAAACTCTGCAAAAGGGTCCGTTAACGCAGGTAATAATTCTGCTTCAACGACAGCTGTAGTCAAAGTTGTAAAACCATTATCAATAGCTACGTCAGCAACTGTCTCAACTGGTAATACAACTGCATCGATAACATGTACCACACCATTATCTGCACCTACATCTGGCAATGCAACCTGTGCTTGATTGGCAAATACTTCTCCCATTCCTGTTACTGTAAATTTCAATGTATTCTCGTTATTCAAGGGATCTGCGATTAGACCATTGCTCACATCTGCAGCCAATACTTCCGATCCAATAACATGATACAATAAGATATCTTGTAAATCACCGGTAGGATCAGATAGTAAATCATTCAACAATGCTACCGGTAGTTCACCAAAAGCAGCATCAGTAGGCGCGAATACAGTATACTCGGCAAATGGATCAGATAATGCTGGAATTAACTCAGCAGCAGTAACTGCCGCAGTCAAAACCGTAAAGCCATTATCGATAGCCACGTCAACTACCGTTTCAGAAGGCAAAACAACCGCATCGATTACATGAACGAGTCCATTGTCTGCTCCTACATCAGGAAGGGCGACTTGAGCCTGATTTACAAATACTTCACTATTACCTGTTACAGTAACTTTTAACGTATTTGCTGTATTCAATGGATCTGCTATTAAACCGTTTGACAAATCAGTAGAAGCCACTTCGGATCCAATTACGTGATAAAGAAGTATATCTTGTAAATCTCCTGTAGGGTCCATTAATAAAGCGTCCAAAGTACCAGCGGGTAATGCATCAAAAGCATCATCAGTTGGAGCAAAAACTGTAAACTCTGCAAAGGGGTCAGTCAAAGCTGGAAGAAGTTCAGCCTCGATTACCGCTGTTGTTAAAGTCGAAAAACCATTATCAATGGCTACGTCAACTACTGTTTCAGAAGGTAAGACTACTGCATCAATTACATGAACAGTTCCATTATCTGCATTCACATCAGGAAGAGCAACTTGCGCTTGATTTACAAACACTTCACTATTACCCGTTACTGTAATTTTTAAATTATTTGCCGTGTTCAAAGGATCAGCCAATAAACCATTTGAAAGATCTGTTGATTGAACAACCGAACCGATTACATGGTACAATAAAATATCCTGTAGATCTGCTGTAGGATCCATTAATAAAGCATCCAAAGTACCTGCAGGTAGATTATCAAATGCATCATCAGTTGGGGCAAATACAGTGTACTCAGCAAATGGATTTGTTAAAGCCGGAAGTAATTCTGCAGCTACGACTGCAGCCGTTAAAGTTGTAAAACCATTGTCGATTGCAACATCAACCACTGTTTCTGCCGGCAATACAACCGCATCAATGACGTGAACGACACCATTTGTTGCTGGTACGTCAGTAATTGTAACCATCGCCTGATTAACAAATACATCGCCATTACCATTCACCGTAAATTTAAGTGAATTTGCAGAGTTCAAAGGATCTGTAATAAGTCCATTTGTCACATTAGTTGAAGGCACATTTGCATCCAAAACATGATATAAAAGAATGTCAGCTAAATCACCAGTAGGATCCATTAAAAGTGCATCAAGCACACCACTAGGCAAATTATCAAAGGCATCATCGGTTGGTGCAAAAACGGTAAATGGACCAGTCCCAGACAGATCATCATCCAATTCGGCCGCAATTACAGCCGTTTCCAAGGTTTCGTGATCATTGCTTTGAACAATCACATCAACTACCGTCTGCGCTTGCAAGGCCGCAGCCGATAGAATAGTAAATAGGAATAAAATTTTTCTCATTAGTCTAATTTTAAGTAATTATAACTGGACAACACGAGAGTTTTTGTTTTGTTTAACTTTTATACATGATTTGTTAAACAAAAATGACATTCCTTTGATTGCTAAAATGAAAAAGTCATGCTCAAGATCAGCAAATACGGCCTTCTGGCATTTCCTAATACATGATTTTCAGTTTAAAAATAATTAACGAAAAGCTTAATTTAATCCGCTGATCACCAATTTTAGACCATTCCAATAGACCCAATTACGGAATTCAATGCTTTTTCGTATGTTCACAAAAAAGGATCATATGGAAATTGCAGGATTAACATTCGAGGGCTGGCACATTTGGTTAATGTCGGGGATCGCCCTTATTATACTCGAAATTTTTGCTCCTGGATTTGTTTTAGGATGCCTGGCAATAGGATGCCTTGGTGGCCTGATTGCCGATTTGTTTGGAGCATCGATTGCAATTCAATTGATAGCTTCTTCTGCGGTAGCTCTTATCGCTTTTGTTACAATAAGACCTTTGGTCTTGCGCACCATGCACAGTAATTCAGTCAGAACAAATGTTGATTCGCTTATCGGCAGAGCTGCTCAAGTAACGCTAGAATTTGACCCTAAAACAAAATTGGGACGAGTAAAAGTTGACGGAGATGATTGGCGCGCAGAATCGACAGAGAGCGTTGATTTAAAGCAAGGTAGCATGGTTGAAATTATTAAAGTAGAAAGTAATACACTTATTATAAAACCTCAATAAAAAATATAAATGGAAAACTTACTCATATCAGTGCCCGGCCCTGGAACAATTCTCGGAATAGCGATTGCATTACTGGTCATCTTTATCATCTCAAAGGGTGTAAAAGTCATAAAGCAATCAGAAGCTATGGTAGTTGAACGGCTAGGTAAATATCAAAAGACCTTGAATGCCGGAATACATATCATTATTCCAATTATGGATATTCCAAGAAAAATGATTTGGCGTTTTGCCCGTCAAGGCCTTGGTGGCCAAAAAATCGCCATTTTCAAAGAAATGGAACGTATTGACCTACGTGAAACCGTCTATGATTTTGAGAAACAAAATGTAATTACACGAGATAACGTGGTTACCGAAATCAACGCCCTACTCTATTTTCAGGTAACCGACCCGGTGAAATGCGTTTATGAAATTGCCAATCTGCCTAATGCGATTGAGAAATTGACGCAGACCACATTGCGTAATGTCATCGGTGAATTGGACTTAGATGATTGTTTAGTATCGCGAGACACGATCAATGCTAAATTGAGAATGATCCTGGATGAAGCAACCAATAAATGGGGAGTAAAAGTGAACAGAGTCGAGCTGCAAGACATTAACCCACCCAAGGACATCAAAGAAGCGATGGAGAAACAAATGCGAGCGGAAAGAGACCGAAGAGCGGTTATTATTGAAGCGGAAGGAACCAAAAAATCAGCGATACTTGAAGCCGAAGGTCAAAAAGGTGCTGATATCAATGAAGCAGAAGGTGTAAAGCAATCCAAAATATTACGCGCTGAAGGTGAAGCCGAAGCGAGAATGAAAGTGGCAGAGGCGGAAGCAGCTGCTATTCAGAGCATAGCGAGTGCCGTAAAGGACAGCGATGGTGACCCGACACAATACCTAATAGCGGTAAAATATATTGAAACCCTAGAAAAGATGGTTTCTGGCAAGGATAACAAAGTCATCTATTTGCCTTATGAAGCGACAGGAATTTTAAGTTCTATTGGTGGAATAAAAGATATGTTAAATAAATAAGTATCTTAGGTGCTTATAATTAATGAGTTATAACCTATAAAAACCCGGTTGACTTCAGTCAGGCGGGTTTTTTAATGCAATTAAAATTCGTTTTTTAGCCAAAATTTAAATTATGCAGCCTCTTATAGAATGTGTCCCCAATATTAGTGAAGGAAGAGATTTAAATAAAATCAAAGAAGTCACTGATGTGATCGAAAAAGTATCTGGAGTCAAACTATTAGACGTTGATCCCGGTGCTACTACTAATAGAACAGTAATCACCTTTGTTGGTGAACCTGAAGCGGTTTGCGAAGCTGCCTTCCAAGTCATAAAAAAAGCAGCTGAAGTCATTGATATGCGTCAACATTCTGGAGAACATCCCAGAATGGGTGCAACAGATGTTTGCCCTTTGGTTCCAATAGCCAATATTTCTATAGAAGAAACAGCGCAATATGCCCATAAATTGGGTGCACGAGTAGGCAGAGAATTGGGAATTCCCGGTTATTTCTATGAAAATGCGGCATCGAATGAAAAAAGGAGAAATCTCGCTTATTGCCGTCAAGGTGAATATGAAGGCTTGGATAAGATTGCACTCGAAGAATGGACACCTGATTTTGGTCCTGCCACTTTTGATGATTCTGTAAAGAAGACAGGTGCAACAGCCATTTCGGCTCGCGATTTTTTGGTGGCTTATAATATAAATCTAAACACTACTTCTACGCGAAGAGCAAATGCTATTGCTTTTGACATTCGCGAAGCTGGGAGAATTAAGAGAGAAGGCAATCCACTGACCGGAAAGATCATTAATGGCCCAGATGGAGAACCCGAACGCGAGCCGGGAACACTAAAATGCGTAAAAGGTATTGGTTGGTATATCGAAGAATACGGCATTGCACAACTTTCGCTCAATTTGACCAATATCAGCATCACTCCTGTGCATATTGCTTTTGACGAAGCCAGCAAAAAAGCACAAGAAAGAGGTGTTCGTGTAACCGGTTCAGAATTGGTAGGTCTCATTCCCAAGCAAGCTCTGTTGGACGCGGCCGACTATTTCTTGAAAAAACAGCAGCGTTCATTAGGTATTTCTGAAAAAGAAAAAATCAAAATTGCTGTAAAGAGTTTAGGATTAGATGACCTTAACCCCTTCAATCCCGAAGAGAAGATTATTGAATACATGCTTGAGCAAGAATCTTCTAAGAAATTGGTGGACATGAACTTGAGCGAATTTGCCGATGAAACATCATCGGAAAGTCCGGCCCCAGGTGGAGGTTCTATTTCAGCTTATTGCGGAGCTATCGGTGTTGCTTTGGGAACAATGGTCGCTAATCTAAGTGCACATAAAAGAGGATGGGATGATCGCTGGGAAGAGTTTTCTGTTTGGGCAGAGAAAGGCAGATCCTATCAAGAAAAATTAATGTTTCTTGTTGATGAAGACACCAATGCTTTCAACAAAATTATGGATGCAGTTCGCATGCCCAAAAATTCAGACGAAGAAAAAGCCCTTCGTAAGCAAGCCATGCAAGATGCTACAAAATATGCTATTGAGATTCCATTCAAAGTCATGCAAACTTGTTATGAAAGCATGGAAGTCATGAAAGCCATGGCTGAAATAGGCAATCCTAATTCGATCACTGATGCCGGGGTTGGCGCCCTATGTGCGCGAACAGGAGTCATAGGTGCTTTCATGAATGTAAAAATCAATTGTGGTGATTGTGAAGATCAATCCTTCGTCAATGATATTTTGAGCAAGGGCGAAGCCATACAAAAATCTGCTATTGCCTTGGAAAATGAAATTGTTGACAAAGTAGAATCGGTGATAGCATTACCCGCATGACATTTAAATAACTCAAAATCAAATACCTTAGTGCACTTTTTTACGTATAAACAAAAAAGTGCAAAACGAATCCATCACATATCGACAAAGGCTGAGAAGAATCATCTATTTCTTTCCAGTTCAACTGTTTGTATTACATATCAAAAAGAATCATTTACTGCTACTCTTTTGGTTAATACTTTTTGGTTTCATAACTCAGAGTATTGCAAATAAATATGGAGTTGGTGCCCTCTTTCTTTATCCGGAATACTTGGGAGAAGTCAATTTCCTATCCTATGCCATTGTTGGATTTGCTTTGGGTGGATTTGTAATGGCGTTTAATATTTATACCTATATCATTCACGCTCATCGTTTTCCATTTTTGGCCACACTTTCGCGGCCCTTTTATAAGTTCTCACTGAATAATTTTATCATTCCTTTGGCTTTTATCATCTGCTATTTTTTGCATTCGTATGAATTTCAAAAGACCCAGGAATTTCAAAGCATAGGGCAAATCCTTTTTAATCTGTCTGGATTTTTAAGCGGTTTTATCTTTTATGTCTTCCTCTCGTTTGCCTATTTCTTTCGCACCAATAAAGACATATTTAAAATTTCTGGAAAGAGCGAAGAGGATTTTGAAAAGGAGTACCGTAAAAAGCAAAAATCAGTACGACAGAAAAAGGACTGGATCGATCAAATTGAAAATGAAGGAAAATGGAAAGTTCTTACTTATATCAAAAGCTTGACTTCCATCAATTTGGCGAGGCAAGGTGTCCATTACGACAGGCAATTACTAAAGAAGGTATTTCTACAAAATCATACTAACGCATCTATTTTTGAAATTCTGGCTGTCATTTCTTTTCTTATTATCGGGATTTTCAGAGGAATTGAATTTTTTCAAATTCCTGCAAGTGCAAGTGCCTTGCTACTCTTCACCATCTATCTTATGGTATTGAGTATCTTTCTTTCATGGATGCGTGGATGGACTCTGACCGCCCTTGTTGCTATTTTCTTAGTTATAAATTTCATTTCAGGAAAAGAAGAAGTCTTTGGTGTTGAAAATCAACTATACGGACTGAATTACGAAATCGAAAAAACGCCCTATACATCAGAGCATGTAAAAGCGATCTATCAACAAACTGAATTAGGAAACTCAGATCGTCAAATAGGAATAGAAATTCTCGAAAACTGGAAAGAAAAAGTTCAAAAAGATAGCTTGGATAAACCCAAATTGGTGATGATTAATTGCAGCGGAGGAGGCCTTAGAGCTACCTTGTGGACCTATGGTGTATTAGAAAGCATAAAGAAACAAAGTCCAGATCACTTTTGGAAGAAAAGCTTCATGATTAATGGCTCATCAGGAGGTTCGATGGGTGCAGCTTTTTGGAGGGAATTGCAAATGCAAGATATTTCGAACGAGTTGCATGAACAGAATGTATGTAAAGACATTCTGAACCCCTTGTTGATCGACATCGCAACCTATGATATGTTTTTGCGCTATCAGAATATTGATTACAAGGGTAAATACTATACGCGAGACCGTGCATACAGCTTTGAACAGCGTTTTAATGAAAACACATACGGAATCCTTGACAAAGCAATTTCGTCATACAGAGCAAAAGAATACGCGGCTCAAATTCCACTCATGGTCTTTTCTCCAACCATAGTGAATGATGGCAAGAGGCTCCTAATCTCTAATTTTCCTATGTCGTATATGAATGGTGTCAATCGCAATAAAGGTTCCGAAATTGATCATATCGAGCTGAGTCGTTTATTGCCCCAAGCTGAAGCAGACAGCATTCGTTTTTTATCTGTATTGCGGGCAAATGCAACATTTCCTTACATTCTACCTCAGGTCAGCTTACCCACAGAACCGAGTATAACCTTGATGGATTCTGGCATTCGAGACAATTTTGGCTTTAGCAATTGCTACCTGTTCTTGAATGCATTTAGGGATTGGATTGATGAAAATACTTCAGGGGTAGTGATTCTTCAAATAAGAGACACTATAGAAGATCAAGAAGATGATAAATTCAATAAAGACAATACATTACTGACCCGAATAACAAGTCCGCTAGGAAATGTCTACGGAAATTTTATCGAGATACATGACTATACCCACGGCCAATTCATGGAATCCCTGCAAAGCTCATTTGCCATTCCGGTAATTGAACATACGGTGGAACTGGATTCTCAAAATAAAAACATTTCACTCAGCTGGCACCTCAATTCGAGAGAAAAGAAAGAGGTACTCGATCAGGTACAATCCTTTGAAACCCAAGAAATGATTCGGGCTTTTATAGCGGAAATCGAGTATTAAAAAGATTTACTCAGAGCATTCCATTGCCTATCTTTGCCCTATGAAAATTTGGGCTTTGATAGCTGTTCTTTTAATTGGACTGACTTCGTTTAGTCAAAGTGTTTGCGATTCACTAAACATTTTGAACGTGAATGTTGACGCCTTCAATGAAAACCAACTGAACATAAGTGTTTTAAATGAAAACACAGCCGAAATTTTTTCTTACCCCGGTTTCCGCGTTTATGACCAAGACAACAATTTAATTGGAGAAGAAGAAGTGTTCTTTTTTGGAATTGGTGGTGAATCTACTCATGCAGTATTCTTTAATAGCAGTATTTTCGGCTTTAATGCCGGCCAAAACTATACCGTTCGACTTGAGCTCTGGGTTAATTTCTATGACTCTCTTGTCTGTGAGTTCGAAGTAGAAACCATTCTTGTTCCCGATCCTGAAGAATGTGTTCCTGTGCTTTTTAATTTCATTGAATTTTCACAACAAGAGGTCTCTTATACCTATACCCTTTTCGATTATTGGAATAATGTAATTGAAGAAGAAGTATTGATCTTTGCCGATGATGTAGGAAACATTACACGGAATATTTGTATTGATGCATCTTGTTATACACTTAAAGTTGTTTCAGACCAAATTGCAGAGGAATCTAATATGGTGATCAACCTTGTGGCAGATGGAAATGCAGGATTTCTTTCTGAGACGCTATTGGACGATCAAATCGAAAATGAATTGGAATTTAGTTTATGGACCGATTGCTCATTGATCAATTCGACTGAGAATCTGAATTCAATAGAATTTGAACTCTACCCGAATCCGGCAAGAGACTATCTGTTCTTGAATCTCTCCGGGAACGATACGCAATTCAAAATTTCTACTGTTACTGGAAAGACTCTGTTAGAGGGTAATGCGACAAATTTGAAGAAAATTGACATAATATCATTAGCACCAGGAATATACTTCCTCAGTCTTTTTCAGGATCAAAATTGGGGCAGTAAGCCTTTCGTCAAGTATTAAAGGCTTTCTTTTTATATAGTATTCTTAACTTTGTTACCGAAACAAGGCACTTGGCAAACACAAACAAATCCATCCACATTCTGGTGGGCACACGGCCCAACTTTATCAAGGTTACCCGCTTTAAGGAATTGGGTCTGAAACAGGGCATTGACGTGCAAATTATTCACACTGGCCAGCATTATGACGCAAATATGTCCCATGTATTTTTCGATCAGTTTGGATTGCGCCCTGATCATTTCTTGAATTTGGAGAAAAGCAGTCCTCTTGGTCAAATAAGCGGAGTGATAGAAGGTTTTGAGCAATTATACAGGCACATTAAAAAACCCCAACTCATCATCGTTCCCGGAGATGTAAATTCTACATTAGCTGGCGCTGTAGCTGCCAATAAAATGGGAATTCCACTGGCGCATTTAGAAAGTGGCTTACGTTCATTTCAAAGAGATATGCCAGAGGAACATAATCGCGTTGTAGCCGATCATCTTTCTGATTTTTGCTTTGTGACGGAAGATTCGGGTATGCAAAACCTTGTTCGCGAAAATATAGCCGCCAAAAGCTTTCATGTTGGTAATACCATGATTGATACTTTGGTGAAATTTTCCAATAAAATTGACGCATCTTCAATTTTAGACGAGTTGCATATCCAGCCAAAAAATTACTATTTAGTTACTTTTCATCGACCTGAAAATGTAGATTCAGCCGAAAAATTGAAGGTCCTGTTAAGCATTCTCAATACGCTTTCTGCACATCGTAAAGTAGTGTTTCCGGTTCATCCTCGCACCTCGAATAACTTGAAAAAATTTGGCCTTTGGGATAAAGTTGAAAACAATCCCAAGCTAATTTTGGGAGAACCGATGGGTTATTTTGAATTTCAGAAACTGATTGCCGAAAGCAAAGCGGTCTTCACAGATAGTGGAGGTATTCAAGAAGAAACAACCTTTCGTCAAGTGCCTTGTATTACTCTCCGAAAGTCAACAGAAAGACCGGTCACCTCAGTTATGGGCAGCAATACTTTAATTAATTTGATCGAAAGTGAAGTTGCCGAGCAAATGCAAACCATTGAGTCTGAAGGATATAAAAAAGGAGAAATTCCTCCTTTATGGGATGGAAAAACAACGGAAAGAATATTAGCAATCTTGGATGAGGAGCTCTTCTGAAAACAAAATTTTTTATCTGACCTTTAGTTACTACCCTTCGGGGGTCTTTAAAAGTCAAATCTTTGACACCATTAAATTGCTGCGAGAACTATCCGATCAAGAAGTAAGACTGATCTCTTTTTTTTCTGTTCGCGTATTCTTCAAATGCAGGAAGTGGGTAAAAAAAGACATGCCTGATGCTATTGTTTTGCCCATTCTATTTGGAATGAAAAATTGGGAAATGCATCATCGTCTTCTAAAGTGGTTTGTAAAAAAATCAGACTTCATCATTGGACGAAATCCCATGGGGGCAAAACTTGCGCTGAATTATTCTAACAATGTTGTATTTGATGGTCGGTCGGCTTTAAAGGGAGAGATTAAAGAATACGATATGGCATCGAACAATTCTCTCAATCAATCTTTCCTGGCGGCTGAAGAGTATGTTGTAAAAAATGCCAAACATCGCATTTCAGTTTCTTCCGAATTGGTGAATTTCTGGAAGAGAGATTTTGGATACAATCAAGATCGGCACACAATTATACCTTGCAGCTTAGCCTACTCACATGAAAGCCCATTAGAAAAAAGAGCGCCAAACGAGAAGGTGCGTTTGCTTTTTTCAGGAGGTGGTAGCCCATGGCAAAGTCAAGATGAAAAATTCGAATGGATAAGAAATCTAATGCTGAAAAATGAAAATTTAGAATTCGTTTTCTTAAGCAAATCTGATCAACAATTATTGGCCTTGATGGAAGATTTTCCCAAAAGAGTAGAAAGAAAATGGCTCAAACCAGAAGAGGTTTATACTGAATTATGCAAGGCGGACTATGGCATTTTACTAAGGGAAAACAACCTCACAAATTCGGTTTCTGCTCCCGTTAAATTTGCTGAGTATCTAAATGCCGGTCTAAATGTTCTTATTTCGGATAGTGTTATAGATTATGCACATTTTGTGCAAAAACACCAATGTGGTCAGGTGATCAGTAATCTCGCAGAAGAAATTAAGCTCTTTCCAATTAGTCAAGAAATAAGAGAACGCAATCGAAAATTAGCAGAGGGATTCTTTTCAAAAAATTCTGCGCATATACAAGCCAAATATCGTGAGGTATTGTCCAAAATGAAAGCATGAAGGTCAGTGTAATCATACCTTGTTATAATTTAGAGGAGCATATTGCTGCTTGTATTAAAGCATTAGCCAATCAAGAACTGAAAGATTTTGAAGTGATCATTGTCGATGACGGAAGTACTGATAACAGTGCATCTATAATAAACAACTCACTTAAAACATTCAATCTAGAGTCTAAATTGATATCTCAAGAGAACAAAGGTGCTTGCGCTGCTCGAAACAAAGGTCTTGAAATTGCCAAAGGAGAATTTATCCAATTTTTGGATGGCGATGATATCCTTGGACCGGCCAAACTTCTGCATCACTATGAACTGGCAAAGCAAAAAAAAGCAGACTATATCATTGGGAGTTATGAAAAAAGAACTATTCAGGGAGAGGTATTGTATGAAAAGATAATAGATCCTACAAAGGATGAAAGTCCCTGGAATCTGCTGATGCAGGGAAACTTGGGCATTACAAGTTCCAATTTTTTTGATGCTAATCTTTTCAAAAATGGCATTCGATGGAAAGAAGAATTAAAAAGCTCACAAGAATATGCCCTCATGTTTGAGATCATGAAAAAATCTACAAATATGTTCATAGATCATTCAATACTTACACAAATTACCGTCCGTGACCAAGGGTCTATTTCCAAAAGTAATATCAGTGAAAAATGGAACCGCTACGTGCAATTGCGGATCGAAATATTTGAATATTTAAAGCAAGGCAAACACAATGTTGAACTCGCTAGTATAGAGCAATCAGTCTTTGAATCAATTCGCATGTATTATCCTTTTTCCAAGGCTAAAGCAATTGGCTACTTTAAAAAGTATATCGATCCTCGATTTATTCCAAAACAAAGTCCCATGTGCGGCAAAATCTATGTTGGTCTATATCGATTATTGGGATTTGAAAGGACAGAAAAATTTAGAAGTCTCTTCAGGAGAAAACGAGCCGATGCCTGATCAGCGTCTATTTCTCCTTCGATTTCCGTCCAAGACTATTTGTTCGTTTATTACACGCACCTGTTGATCGACTTGAATTTTCTTATAGGATCTAGAAATGAGGTGCAACTTATAGCGATTCTTTTTCTTTTTAATCTTGTAAACAGCAGTCACTGGATCTTTTTGATTATACGATGAAGGAAAAATAATGGGAATTGTTCGTTCCAACTTTACATCAGATTCTCCATTTACTTTCATCCTAACAGACAAATAATCGTGATTCGTATTCTCCAAAAATATGCGACTTGTCGGTTCTTCGGTAATCAATTGGCCATTTACCTCAAGTGTAAAAAGCATTCCGTCATCTGCAAATATTTCTAAATCATGTGCAATTTGTGCTTGAATTAAAAGCGTTAAGCTGCAAAAAGCTAGGGTAAAAAATCTTCTCATACTATCCTTTCCCTAAGGAGGGCAAACATCTTGCCAATTATGGCGTTTAGAACTGAAAATAAATAAAATCTACTTTCCCAAAATTACCCGCTATGAGAATGGTCACAGTCAAAAACGAATAAATAAGGTAAGAAGATAAAGAAGATACTTTCCGTTTATTCTTGATCAATGCATCCATAAACGGATCAATAAAAATAAAGATTGCGACTATAATTAAAATTCCCAATGCCTTTACCCTGCCGTTGTCAATAATGAATGATTCTAGTGCGACCAAATTAAAATCAAAGGATGAAATCTTTGAAAGGATTAAGTGGGCATCCGAAATGTTTTCTGCTCTGAAATAGATCCAAGCAATGACTACTAATACAAAAGTCAAGATAATACTGGTCCACGTATTGATTCGTTTTAATCCCCATTTATTCATCTTTGCTGAGAATTGTGCTTTTTGCTCTTTGAAAATCAATGCCAAAATCAGATATATGCCGTGTAAAGCACCCCACGCGATGAAGGTCCAATTTGCCCCATGCCAAAATCCACTAACTAAAAAGACGATTAAAAGGTTGTAGTACCATCGCCATTTTACAACCCGATTTCCTCCAAGGGGGATATATAAATAATCTCGGAACCATGTTGAAAGTGAAATATGCCATCGTGACCAAAACTCAGACACATTCCTGGATAGATAAGGCGTTCGAAAGTTATCCATGAGCTTAATTCCCAGAATTCGGGAAGCACCAATTGCAATGTCAGAATAGCCTGAAAAATCGCAATAGATCTGAAAAGTAAAGAGCAATGTAGCCAAGAGCAGCGTTCCCCCATCGCATGCTTCTGGATTTGAATAAGCGGCCTCAACGAGCACTGCAACCCGATCGGCAATCACCATTTTCTTAAAGAATCCCCAAAGCATCTGTTTCAGCCCAGAGACGACTCTTTCGTATTCAAATCTAAATTCAAGTTTAAATTGATGCAATAAATTTTGTGCTCGTTCTATTGGGCCCGCAACTAATTGAGGAAAATATGAAACGTACAAAGCAAAGTACCCGAAATGCTTCTCGGCTTCAATTTTTCGGTTGTAAACATCTATGGTATAGGCCATCGTCTGAAAAGTGTAAAAGGAAATACCCATTGGCAGAATCAATCCCGAAGCTGGAATCAAATAGTCTAAATTCAGTGAACCTAGTAATACGTTAAAGTTATCGGCAAAAAAGTTGAAGTATTTGAATACTCCCAAAAGTCCGAGATTGACGAGAAGAGAAATAAATAATAGAATTTTCCTATTTCTCTTATCATCTTCCTGAGACATTGCTAAGCCAACGAAATAATCGAGAACGGTTGAAATTAGAATCAAAGAAATATAAATGGCCTTCCAAGCCATATAAAAATAATAAGAAGCAACTAGCAAGATTAGCCATCGGTACTTTTTAGGAGCCCAAAAGTACACGATCAAGACGATCGGAAAAAAAATCAAGAAATGTCCACTGTTAAATAGCATGTCAATCGTCTTGCTTTAGTGGTACTTGTGTCTTCAAATCTCGAATCAAACGACTATTAAAATACTCTACCCCTGTTTGATTCATATGGCCTAAATCGTAAAAATTATAATCAGTTTTAAGCTCGTGATCCAGGGAGTAATCAAAAACCGGAAAGTTATATGGAGCATTGCATTCAATTATAAATTCACTGAATTCTTTGTTTTTTTCTTCGTTTGTTTGGACCGGTCTAGGCTGATTTACCAATACTAAAGGAACATCGTTCTGATGACAATAATGAAGTAAATCTTTGAATCGCTGAACAACTCTTTCAGATGGATCGAATTCTTTATAAGGCCGCTGTATGTTTGGGGCCTTCATTGAATCAGTCTTTGAAACGAAACCGTATTTTATATAATCAGGATTTTCATAGAAGTAATCATCCTCAAGAATTAAGTGCCTTGCCAAATAAATATTGGCCAAACGAATATCTTTTTCTTCCCAGAGTATATTTCGTGCCAGCTGATCATCGGCTACGTTTCGTGTTAAAATTATTGAAGATTCTAAGTCCCTATTTTCAAAGATACTGACCAACAAATCCAGGATGACTATATCGTAGGTATTCTTCGCACACTCTTGTTTTATGTAATGGTAAGAGTTTGGAATGGATTGTGCGCTGCTTCCAAAATTGAACATTTTTACATCCATCTTCTCCTCAAAGATGCGAGGGTCATATCCCCGATAAGCATGAGAAGAACCAAAAACAGCCAATTGAAAAGGCTGGTCTTCATTGAACTCAATACTTGCGCGATGGATCGTTCCTTTTGTACTTAAATTTGGATTGAACCAATTGATTAATGGCTGACCAGCTAGAGAAATATTTCCCAGCAGGAAAAAGCAAAATGGGTATAGCACAACCACTAGAGTCAGGAAGATCAATCCATTTCTGAAAAATTTAGACATGCTCAATTTAGCGTTTGCAAGTATGATGCGAAAATTTCAAAATTATTAATAGCATCAAAGTTATTCTGCCAATTTTCTCGAATTGATTGCCTTGCTTCTATTCGATTTAGCGGATGTTTTTTGAATGATTCAATTTCTGAAACCAATCTATCCTGGTCAATTTGAGCAGGTAATAGGACGCCCGTTTGATTATTTACAATTTCACCCACACCACCCACATCGGTAGCTATAATCGGAATACCTGCACTTTGTACCTCCATCATACTCAATGGTAATCCTTCACTTTCACTTACATGAATTAAACAAGAGATCGGCTCTCCTTCAATAAACTCCATCAATTTTTCATTGGATACATGTCCCTTGAATTCTACCTGAATATGCTCGCGCAATTCTCTCGTCTTCCCTTCTATTTGATTTCTCAAAGGTCCATCTCCGAAATGTGTCCATTTTACCGGAATCCTGACATTCATCAAGGCATTGGCGATTAACTCCACTCTTTTGAGGGGAATGAGATTGGAAATACTCAAAAGATGAATTTCTTCTGGAACTTTTGAATTCAATTGCAATGCATTCGTCCCCAAAAAAAGACTTTGTATTCTATTTGAAAATTTGGGATAGTTTGATTTCAAATACTCACTGCCCTGTTCAGAAACTGCAAACAATCGTGATACCGCTGCCAATTGCTCATTTCTATACGGAAAGTAACCCAATCGCGTACGGGATTTTTGAAGATCAAAACCATGGGCACGTGCGACTATTTTTAATTGTGGCAAATCTTTTTTAACTCGCGCTAAAATCGTTGCCCATTCATCAAACCAATAGATATAATGAATATGATTCTCCCAGGAATTATCTATGATCATTCTCTTTATCCGCTCAGATTTTTGAAGGATTCGATCATGCGCGTTTATTTGATAGGAGAAATCTCTTAGAAAATTTTTATTGATATTTTTAAGTAAGAAACGAATTCCTTCAGTCAAATTTTTCCTTTCGTATTTAAAATTCTTGAAAGGATTGTAAACTATCACATTCTTCGGAACAGGTCGATAATCTTCATTTTCGAAAGAATGAACTACATTCACTTGTCCTACCTTTTCCGACAGCAATTGAATTTCATTATGTACTGAAGTCTCTTTTAGTCCTGCACGCTAACTCAAGGTGTACAGACATATGTCTTTATTTAATTCCAATTACTCAATGATATATGCAGAAAAACCTGGGCTCAATGCCTCTTTCTTTAAAAGTGACAAATGACTCAAATAGGAAGGATTTCGCTTTCGTAAAAACTCATCATTTACTATAAGCAATTCAATTCCATATCTTTTGCGAAGTTCCTTAGGTTCTATTTTGAAGGTGTTCTTATTCTCTACTTCGCTTTCAAAAATTCCCAATCCTTTATCCAGATTTTCCTTGTCCATTATCATTTGATAATAAAAAGTGCATTTCATTTTGTCTCTGTTCAATTGTCCAGAAGACAATGCGCGCGAAAAACGAATCGGAATTGAAGCAATACGAGAATCAGGTCCATTTTTCTCCAACCAATCCAGTATCTGCTCTACCTGATCGCTTTGACCAAATCTCAATAATGAAGGTATCGCCAGGGGAAGCGAAACAAAATGCAATAAGACTGTAATCCCTAGCTGCGCAAAAACCAAAAAAGTCAAAAACAGATAATCCCTTGGACCATCAAGTCCAAAGAAGGCAATAAAAAGAGGAACGAGAAAAGGTAGTGAATACTCAAAATATCGCTCAGATTCACCAAATATCTTGCCCTTACCAATGGACGTAACAATGAAAAATAGAGACGAGATAATTCCGATAACAATGCAAAACTCTGTCAACGAAGATCCCGGTAAATTTGCCGCTTTTAAAAGTGTCCATTCCAAATCATTGAATATCCACTTTATAAATAGAAGTAAAACGGGAGCACTATAAAGAAGAATTAGCAGGGGTGCATTGTATAAAAACAAGGACTGTTTCTTACCAATTCCATTAGGGGCAAAAAAGAACAACATGCTATTGATCAAAAACTTTCTGTCTTTGGTCGAATTACTCTTTTTTAAATTTCGATTGTACATTTTAATGTGCTCCCACTTGAATAGCAGCATTCCTTTAACCCCAGAGAATGGCAAGAAATAAGCAATCAAAATCGTTCCAAAAGCAACAAGAAGACCTAAATAATTTCCATAAATAAGAGTTAAAGTAAGACTGAAGAAAATAAAAACTTGTAAGGCAAAAGTAGAGCCTACAACACATAAATAAGCGAATGCAGCCATTCCTACGAATGCGAAAGGTGTATAGAATGAAGCATAGTAAAAGAACAAATAGCACAGAACTAAAAACAGCCCCATTGTTCTGTTGTTTGCTGCTTTCAACCGAGCAGTCACCGGCATTAATAAAGGTGCAGTCCAAAATAAAAGAAGTGCAAAAATTGAAAGCGTCCAAATAGCCTTTTGCATCTGGTTTTCCCATAATACGAAATAGCTGATGGCTAAAACAATGAAACCTGAAAATATGTCAAAAGCTATATTCAACACAACAGCCATCAATCTCCACATCTTTTTTGGAAAGCGCGATACCAAGAAATGAAAGAGAGCTGGCCTCGGGAAATAACCTTGTAGATTAGCTGCATCATGAATATCGTAGTCTATCGTCCATTTCTTAGATAAACCATAAATCTTCGAATAGACTCCCATATTGTCACCCGCAATTCCAGTAGGCCATATCGCAAAGGGCAGTCGGATGATTGCCGCAAATACAGAAACCGAAATCAAAAGAAAAATATGAACCCCTGTGAGTTCTTCCATATCACGTCAGTCGATGAGGTAATTGAATGCGTTCAAATGCTTGCGCTAATTCTGTGTAGTAGGTTGTTTGCTCAGTATGGGAGGAGTACACAAGCATCTCTATTGACACCTCGCCTGAGACTTTCATTGCCAGACCGAAATCCTCTTGCAATCGTGCTTGTAAGGCAGTGAAAAACAGCATTGGATCAGAACAAAAATCCTTGTAGTTAACACGAAAATATCTTCTCTCATCCATTTGGGAAAGCTCTTTTTCATAATGCTCTGTGAGCCATTGAAATTGATGGGCAATTTGATCAGCCCAAGAAAGATTCTTGATTTCATGGTAAACCTTAGGACTTGGATTCTGCCCATACCAATGATTCAGGTCATCGTAATTTTTCATTCTTGCCCTAGCCAAAGAAACTCCGGCATCAATCAAATCGCGTTCGAGGTAAATAAAAACGGCCTGCGGAATGTGTTCAGCGATCAGGTGCATATGATAGCTTGGATTCACTCCCTTAAAGAGACAGGGTTTATCAAATGTCTGCGAAAAAACAGCCATTGACTTCTTTAATTTCTCCCAATGAATGTAATCCCGCTTGGCTTCGAAATCATAAGGATGTGAATCTTTCAATAAATGTTCATGCCAGAAATACGCAAAATCATGCGGATCAAACAAATTCTTCGTCTTTCCAAAATCTGATTGAAAATCACTTCCCGCATCGAACTTCGATTTGAGCAATTGACTCAAGCGAATGCCGAAGTATGGGGCCCTCCAAAATCGTGCGATTAAGTTATCGGGATAACCCACATCAAAATAATGATTGAACAATTGAGAAAAGAAGGTCTTTCCGCAACGCGGCACCCCAAAAAAGAAAATGATAGGATGCTTAATTTCATCACTAAATTCGGGTGTCTCATTCTTAAGGTGGTCGTTGAGTGAACGCAAAAAGACTTCATCACCCACATCTCTTGCATAGCCCTGACTTCTTTTTGCATTGTCGTCCAAAAGCCATTGAGGCATTTCTAGTGTTTTGTCCATTGTGTTCATCGGAGCAAAAGTAGACATTTTAGCTCCAAAAAAGCCATCTCTAGCAAAAGCGAGATTAAGCGTTCAAAACAGGCTGATTGGCCCCGCTTTTTAATGTATTCTGTACAAAGAGATCGGCAGCAGATTTGCCTAAATTGAAAATGACATCCAGGATAGATAGCCCTTGCTGAAAGTTCGAATTGTTGAATTGCGTATAGTGCGGATGCTTAAAATTGGCATTGATCAACGCAATCCCTTTTGATGTGAAAGGGGTCAGATCTTGGTAGCCATCTGCGCCATCTCCAGCCAAGTAAACAGTCCCTTTGACCGCACTAACTATATCGACCAGCAATTCATTGGAGGTGCTGCTGTGCATCCATTCTGAACTTCTTCTCAGAGATGTTTCAACACCGAGATATTCGCAGACGCCTTTGATGAAAGACACATTTCTTTCGGCTATAAGCGCACTGGGATGATCAAAAAACAGCTTGGCTAATGCCATGCCTTCTTCGAAAAAGGGCGCCTTGGAATAATTCTGTTCGATACTTCTTTTCAATTTCACATCCCATTTGGGGAGGGCTTGAATCTCGATCTCATTCAAGGGCATGAAGGGCTGTTCTTTTGAAGCTTTTAGTGCAACCGTCAACCAATTGGCCTTTCCTCCGATGAGCATTTTCACCCTTTTTTGCCAAAGCGGATTTCGGGGATTGGTCAAGGCATGATCTAAGAAAACAAAGGTGTCTGCATTGTAAATCTTTTGAAAAAAGCCCAGCCAAGGAAATAGATTGGGTTGATGAACTGCAACAATCATTTGATCACCTCCCTTACATTGAATAGCATATAATCCAATTCTTCATCGCTCAAGGCCTCATAGCAAGGAAGTGAAAAATGGCGCGCATGCCAATCTCGTGCATTTTCAAATGCACCCAAGCCTTCTGCTGGCATCGGATTCAATTCTGTTGATGCGGGAATACCTCTGTTTCTCAACTCCTCCATCATTCCATCTCTATCTTGAGCATTCGCCACCTTCAGAATAAATTTTTGCGGTACATGGCCAGTTTCGTAAAGACATTGATGCGGTTCATTGATCGCTTCTTTGAGCGCATCCGCAATCGCAATTCTTCGTTTACAAATCGCCTCCAAATTTTTCAATTGTGCATTGGCGAAGGCCGCATTGACATTACTCATCTTATAATTATAGCGCTGAACATGGTCATTCTCCCGCTTTCCTCCATAGTACATGAAGTCCTTCGCTTTTTCAAAAACGTCTTGCGAATCTGTGCACACCATACCACCATCGATGCCATTGATGATCTTTGTCGGGTAGAATGAAAAAATCTTGACATGACTTGGGCTCTGTGAATTGAATAGAAATTCTGTTCCTGCACTCTGCGCGCAATCTTCGATGATGGGCAAATCGAATTTTGACATGGCCTGAAGTGCACTTTGTTTGCCAAAATAATTAGGCGTGATAATGGCATCAAAATTCAAGTCAGCCAAAGCTTCGACTGAGATATTGGGACTGCCTTTTTCGACATCAACAAAAAGGGGTTCTGCTTTTGCTGCTCGAATGGCATTGAGGATGGCCATGCACGAAGAGATGGCCGGCATAGCAATCTTCTTTCCTTCTAAATTCAAAGCTAGCAGAGCCAAATGCAAGGCACTGAAACCATTTGAACAAGCCAGGGCATATTGTCTATTTGTCTGATCTGTAAAGGCTACTTCCAATTCTAATAGCGCTGTGCCTGAAGCCAATTCTCCCTTCGCAATGGTCGCCTGAACAATGCTATCGGTTTCGGGAGCCAATTCCATCCTAAACCGAGGAATATGCAAAATGTCTTCAGAAATGTTCATCGATGTATTTTTCCAATTCGGGTTCAATCTCGCGTCCCTTTTTACGATCAAACTTTTCGGGAATTCCATCTAAGCTAAAAGAAAAATCTTGCTTCATAACCCTCTCCAATTCTCCATGGATGTGCTTCAATATCCCTTGGGGGTCATCGCACAATTCTTCATAGCGAATGCTTATGCGCTTATCTCCAGCAAAGGCTTGAAGTTCTTCTTTCATCTCGCTGTTCAAGCTTGCCAACTGACTTGGAATTTGCTCGAAATAGGGTGCTTCCTTGATCTCGGCATAATTGTCAGGGATGATGCTCCACCATGCATTCGGGTCGCCATAGTATTTCGTTCTGGCCTCATAGATGCTTTGGCAATTGTCCCGAAAATCTCTTTTGATATGGATGAAGAAAATTTGAGGGTTGATGGCTAAAAATTCCTTCACATATTTTACCGGATGAAGAGCCTTGGCCAAGAAACATTTCTGATAGACTCCGGTTATGCCATCCAAGATCTCTTTAACCTCTTCCCAATCGATCTCTTGTGCATTGCGTTTTCTATCAAAACTTTCGTCTCGCTTATACTTAAGCTTCTCAATCCAAAAATAACTCCACTCATGCACATCGCTCAGCTCATTGGTTTTTCCGAAATCGGAAAAGAACGTAGAACCCGCTTTTTCGCCCAACATGATTTTGCTCAACCGAGCACCCGAAACAGGCGCCTTCCAAAATCGGGCAATGAGGTTGTTGATGTAGCAAAAATCAAATGCACTGGCCAAACATTGCATCAACAAGGTCGTTCCGGAACGCGGCAAACCCGTTACAAAAACCCAAGGATACGGTGTTCTTACATGTCCTCTCTCTGCATCAAATTTTTGTAATGAAAGATTGAGGGATGTTAGAAAATCCTCTTCAGAAGAATCTTTTTGATAATTCTTTAAGCGCGCGTTATTTTCTAATTCTAAGAATGACATTACCAATCAATAAAATCGCGTCCCCATTTTTCCCAAATCTTGAGTTGGCTTTCCAAATTTTCTTTTGCACGACCTTCAATACACGAAAGAGCTCTTTCTTTTGGAGAGCTGACCTCCTCTGTCCACCATACAGGATGGGTTAATAGCTGCAGGCGCTCTGCGTGCAAATCTATAATTTGATTAAAACTTTCATTTCTCCAAATACCATTGGAATCTGAACCGTACCTCACCTGCTCTCTGAAATAATCAGCATAGGTATTGATCATCCCTGCTGCCTCCCATTCGCCCCATGAAATGGCCCATTCATTTGGGTTATGAAAAGAGAAGACATTAATCTCTGTTTCAAAGAAATTTTCCAGGAAGCTTTTCTCAAGAGTCAACTTATCACCAATATTCTCTTCATTCAATCCTTCATAAAATGCAAAATCGAAATGCAATGCGAGCTCATGGCCCATGGCTTTGATTTCTTTGAAGATATCAAAAACCTTTTTTTCTAATGGATGATAAAAACGGCAATGAGGTTGAATGAAATAGGTGGAGTAAATGTCTTTGGCGGCTTCTAATCTGGCCATTTTGAGCGCACGCATAGGGGAAAAATCCACATCGTGTCTGAGCAAGCAGAATTTCGTATCGCGATCAAAATTATGATAGAATGCAAAGGTATAACCACCCTCTTTGATCCTTTCAAGATAAGTTGCATAGGCCTCCAAGGTAAATTCTTTAAAGGCATATTTCTCGCTATTTGAAACCGGACTTGTTACTTCCATTTTTCCAAATTTAAATCAAATAGTTCGGCCAATTCTCGGTTAAGAGGTTCAAAAACTTCGTCCAAATAGGTCTTGGTCGACCCATCGATCTCTTGGCCCGGGTTAGAAGCATTTTCCTTTTCAGTGATGGGTGAAAATGCAAAGGATTCATCGACCTTCAAAAACCAACAAATCTCTTGCAAAACCTCCAATGGTTTTGAAATGAAATCTTCAAAAAGCATCGGCATGAATTGCGCTCTATGAAAATGATTCAGAAAGCGGTTCAACTGGCCAAAATAGGCGCTCCTGCCCACATAGGAATAGGGAGCGATCTCTTTCAATTCTTCGCTCAGATTCTCTGATCGCAATTCTTCCTGTTTAATGGCGTCTTCAAAGGGAATATGCTCAAATCCATTTTTAAAAGAGTGCCAATAATTGGAAAAGGCCCGTTGCTTAGGCTCCCTCAACATCACCAAAAATCGCATGTGAGGATTATAGTTCTTGATACGTTCAGGAACTTTTTCTCCGAACAAATAAGAAGTGCTAATTTCGCCAATCGCCTTTTCCGAAGTTACTTCACTGAAGAACTTTTCATGATACCAGTCTTCCCCTTTTTGATAGAGATGACTCTTCAAAAAAAAATGCGGTTCGGGTTGTTTATTTTTAGGCACGTAAATTTCTGGGTGCTGCAAAAGATAACTATGCAGCAACGTAGTGCCTGATCTCGCTGCACCGATCACCAAAAAATTGGGCTTATTCATAGACCTCTGATTGAAGGTTCATGAAATGATCACCCTTCGGGACCTCTCCTGCAAGAAATATTTTACACCACCACTCAAAACACATGAACGACCATATTTTCAATCGATGGTTCTGACCTTTATTAATATGTTGATCGAGAATATCCTCGACATATTTCTGATTGATGAATTCGCGATAGGCCGCATCTTTATTGGTTAAAAGATCACGCACATATTGCACATTGTCCGTTCTGTACCATGATTCATCTGGAGCAGAAAAGCCTTGCTTCTTTCGTTCAATCACCTCTCTTGGCAAGATGGATTCCATGGCTTTTCTTAAAACATTCTTACCGTCATCAAATTCGCGATAGACCCTTCTCTTTTTCTTTGCTGTGTTCTCATCCAAAGACTTCATCTTTTCCAAATTGGCCAATTTGTGTCTAATGGGTATGCGTTGTGCAAAATTGACCAGATCATTATCTAAAAATGGAAAACGCTCTTCTAAACCATTGGCCATTGATAGCTTGTCTCCTACTAAAAGCAGTCCCGGTAAAAAAGTTTTAATCTCAAAATAGAGCGAATTCTGGATGTGCTGTTCGGGTGTATCGTATTTTAATTTTTCATTGAATAAAAATACCCTTTCAAATAATCGCTTAGGGTCCCTGATATCCACATTGTTGAGCATGCTCTCATTGAACAATTTACCCTTATCCTGATCGGGCACTAGACGCTGCCAGAACTCATAGTATTGATCCAAGAAGTCTTGTTGGTTCAAGGATTGAAAGATTCGGTAATAGCGCCAAGGGTAACCCCCATAGATTTCGTCTCCACCTGTTCCTTGCAAGCAAACCTTCACAAATTTAGAGGCCAACCTGGAGATATAATAATTGGGATAAGACATGCCCACTTTCAAATCTTCGAGATGATGCACAACTCGTGGAAGCGACCAGGACAAATCGCCCGAATTGATCACTTGCTGATAATGTTCAGTTTTGAATATGTTGGCCATTATTTCAGCGTCTCTGCGCTCGTCATAATTGGCTTCAACTCCGACAACTGAGCTCATATCAAATCCGCAGGTGAACGTTGATAACCGAGGTATTAACTTGGAAGCAATGGATGTAATAGATCCAGAATCCATCCCACCGGAGAGATAGGAACCAACTGGCACATCAGCAATCATCTGCCGTTGAACGGCTTGCTTCATTAAACGCAAGGTTTCTTCTTTGGCTTCTTCGAACGAAATGCTTTCATCTGGATTGGAAAAATCATAATCCCACCAGGAATTATGAGCAACTCTGGACGAATCAGCATCCACTCTCACCGCATTTGCGGGCGGCAAGGGTATGATTCCTTTGAATAGCGTTCGAAAACGAAAAATATTCTGGAAAGTAAAATACTCATTCAGCGCATCCTTGTCCAAATCAACCTTGTAAGCAGGATGCTGAAGAATGGCCTTAATCTCAGATGCAAATAATAATGTCTTTTTATTTAACCAATAATACAAAGGCTTCACACCAAATCGATCACGGAACAAGTGCACCGATCGATCTTTTTTATTCCATGCGGCAATGGCAAACATTCCGTTCAGGCGTTGCACAAAATCAGGACCGTAGATAGCCAATCCTTCGCTGATCACTTCTGTATCCGAGGTAGAGTTAAAAACCGCACCTTGAGCGCGCAGTTCTTTTTTTAATTCTCTGTAATTATAAATGCAGCCATTGAATGCAATGGTCCATGAACCATCTTTCGAAGTCATGGGTTGTGCTGCCATGTCGGAAAGGTCGAGAATAGATAACCTTCTATGGGCCAATCCGAAATTATGGTCAAGATAAAATCCTTCACCATCCGGTCCGCGATGGGCAATGGACTTGGACATACGATTGAGCACCACCCGAGAAATGGGCTGGGCATCTAAGTGGAATATGCCAGCAATTCCGCACATTAAGCTAAATACTTGATGCTTTCAATGATGTAATCAAAATCTTCTTTTACCATTCTATTGTGCAAAGGGATAGCCATTGAGTAGTTATTCGCTTTCATGGCCTCTGGGAAATCCTGTGCATGAATGACATATTTCTCTCGATAATACCTGAGCATATGAACAGCATGTGTTCCTGGTCGTGTAGCTATGCCTTTTTCGAGGAGCTTGTCCATGATAACATTGCGTTCAAATGGCGCTTTGGTTTCATCCACCAAAGTCACGAATGATTGCCAACCGTGTTTGTAGTCCGAAGAAAAATTGGGAAGTTTCAACCATTCCACGTCTTTTAAACCATCCTTGTAGTAGTCAGCCCATTCTTGTCTCTCTTGAATAAAACGTTCTAATTTTTTTATTTGTACAAGTGCAACAGCTCCTTGCAAATCTGTCATACGGTAATTGAAGCCCATTACTTCGAACTCGGGTAAAATATGCGGTCTTGGACCATGGTGTCTTTGCTCTTCAGAAATGGATGCTCCATGATTTCTCAAAATGGCAAGCTTTTCTCCCAATTCGGGATTTAAGCTAGTGCACATCCCTCCTTCTCCGCAAGTCACAGACTTTCTGGGATGAAAGGAAAAACAACCGATGTCACCGAGTGACCCTGCATATCGTCCTTTATACATTGCACCTGCCGCACATGCTCCGTCTTCGACCAAGGCTATTCCCGGTGCTACCTTCTTGATTGCATCCATGTCTGCACAAAGCCCGAATAAATGAACGGGAATAATGGCTTTAGTCTTTTCAGTAATTAAGGCCTCAAGCTTAGCCGGATCTATATTGAACGTATCTGTATTTATATCGCAGAAAACAGGTCTAGCTCCGCAATACAAGACTACATTCGCTGTGGACACCCATGTAAATGCCGGGACTATTACCTCATCCCCTTCACCAACACCTAAAGCAACCAGTGCTAAATGCAAGGCAGTCGTGGCACTTGTTACTGCTACAGCACTCTGCACACCGTGCATTCTAGCAAATTCCTCTTCAAATGCCCTCACTTTTGGCCCACTTGTCAGCCATCCTGTCATCAAGGGTTCTTTCACAGCCTCCCATTCCTCAATGCCGGTATCGGGGACAGAAATAGGTATCTTTCTTAGTGTTGTTTCTTGCATTCTTTGTAATTACAAATTCAATATCAAATTCAGTTTCAATATTGAATTCAATTTCAATAAAAATGAACTGTGTACTAAACAGTCATTTTTTTCTTATTTATAATCATCTTACTAGCAATGGCAATGAGCTCTTCTACTTCTTCAAGCATTTGCACATATGATCCATTTCCGTGAAAATCTAATTCTTCAAATATTCTAAAAATCGTTCTGGATTCCTTCAATTCCTTACACACCAAAGAAACTTTATGTATGAAATCCTTATTTGTAATTGCACCTTGCGCTTCGCCATAATTTAGAGCTGCGCTTCCAGAACATCTAATCAATTGATGCTTATAATATTCAATTTGAATGCTCTCTTTTTTCAAATCAAAAAACCGCACACAATTCGCAGCAAATTTGACCAATCTGCCTTCATAATCATATTTCTTAGAATTATTCATTGATGCTTTTCTGTACTTGAAATTGGGCTTGTTATTGATATTGAACTGTTATGCAATCAATTCGCTCCATTTTTCATCTATGCCCTTCTCTATTCTCCAATCAATTAATTTTTGAAGACCTTCTCTAACTGAATATTTATACTTGAATCCTAATTCTCGTTCGGCTTTTTCTGCAGATCCAATTCTGTTTTGAACGAATTGACGCGCATCATCTGCTGCGTATGGTTTGTACTGCACTTGAAGTTCTGAATCTTTAAGATCCAAGATTGCTTCACATAATTCTTTAATCGATGTTTGAACTTGTGTTCCTACATTGTAGAATCCAAAATCAACAGGTGACTTTGCCGCCATGATATTACATCGCGCTACGTCTTCCACATAAATAAAGTCATATGCTTGGCTTCCATCGCCATTGATCACAGGGGCCTCATTCGCATTGATCTTATTCAACATGATTGGCACTACACCGCTGTATACAGCATGCTGGTCTTGATGGGGGCCGTAGACATTCATATATCTCAAGCCAATGACCTTTAAATTATAGCGATCATTAAAAGCTGTGGACATTGCTTCTCCCGAAATTTTGGTCGCGCCATAAAAATTGGTATTGTTGAAAGGATGATCTTCAGTCATCGGTACTTCAATTGCATCCCCATATACCGATGCGGAAGACGAGTAAATCAACTTCTCAACTTTGTGCTTCGCACAGAGTTCTAAGACATTGAAGGTACCTGCAATATTTACATCAAATGCAGTTCTGGGAAAGTCTTTGCAATGAAGCAGCCACATTGCCGCTAAATGAAAAACTACATCTGAATCTTTAATCGCTTCTTCGAGGATATCGGTCTCTCGGATGTCACCACCCAAAGGAAAAATCGAGCATCTTTCATCCTTTAAGCAATCCGAAATTCGCTCCTTTTCGCCTCTTGCAAAATTGTCGTACACAACTACATTCTTAATGTCTTCTTTTAAAAGTTCAGTAACAAGGTGCGAGCCAATGAATCCAGCTCCACCGATTACTAATATGTTCTTTCCGTTTAATTCCATTTAAATTACTTGCTGTATGAGTTCTTCGTATTTAATCGTTTCTTTTATTTTTCCCTTCTCTATTTCGATAATTCTGTCGCAATGCTTCAAGGTAGTCACTCTGTGAGCAACAATGACCATTGTAAGGTCTCCTTGATTCAACTGATGAATGGCATCGGTTAATTCACGCTCAGTTTTGTTATCTAAGGCAGCAGTAGCTTCATCAAAGACCAAGATTTGTGCATTTTGATATAGTGCTCTTGCAATTCCTAGTCTTTGTTTTTG
>JBCCIF010000028.1:0-36108 GCA_039028335.1 Bacteroidota bacterium | reverse complement strand
GATGAACTTGGAAAGAAAAGGGAAAATTTTCAAATTCCATTGCCTTCTGAATACCTAAAGGCTTTTGAGAAAATAAACTCTGATGAAAATCAAGAATTAATTGTTGTTGAAAATGAAGATTTTGAAATAATAGGTACTCTTCAACTATCATTTATACAATACTTGACCTATCGAGGTGGACTAAGAGCACAAATTGAAGCGGTAAGAATTAGAAAGGATAAAAGAGGACTTGGAATTGGAAAAATCATGTTTGAATGGGCCATCGATAGAGCCAAAGCACGCAAAGCACATTTACTTCAATTAACAACAGACAAAAAACGACCGAAGGCGATTAAATTTTATGAGGAATTAGGATTTAAACAATCACACGAAGGAATGAAAATGCATTTTAACTGAATATAGCCATTGGCTAAGTCGATTGCCCGCGAAAACAAAAGCATGGAAGTACAGAGAAAAATTGGTGGAGTATTGTAAAAAGATAAACTTTACATCTAAATGAAAGACATCTCTGACATGGAGTTTAAAGCGAGAGGAAAGGTCAAGGCCAAAGGAAAAGGAGAATTGAAAATGTATTTTGTTGAATCAACAAAAGTATGATGAGAATAATTATTCTGTTGTTAATAGTACTAAGTCATTTACAAGCGACATCCCAGAGTGGGCTTGACTCTTTACTGAATGTCTGGATGGACACAAATCAGCCTGATTCCGTTCGAGCGGAGAGTTATAGTACTTATATTTTGAGTGGACTCATGTTTCCCTATCCAGATTCAGCCAATTCGGCCTCAGATGAATTGATCGCATTTGGAAGTGAAAACAAATTATACAAGAGACAAATCGATGGGTATAGGTGTAAGGGAATTATAGCTTCGATAAGGGGTTTGAAAGATTTGGCTCTAGCAAATTTCGATTCATGTATAGCCATCTCCGAACGTCACAATTACTTTCGTGGATCGGTCAATAATATGACCAACAAAGCTATTGTCTATAAAACCATGGGTGATTACTCAAATGCTCTCAACACTTTAAAACAATGTTTGATTGAATATGAGGAAATGAATGATCAGCTAGGGCTTCAAGCTGCACATACGAATATTGGTCTCGTTTATTCAGAACAATTAGACTATCCCTCCGCCCTGAAGCATCATGAAAAAGCATTACAAATTTGCCAGGAATCAAATGGAGGTATTGAGTGTGCTACACCGTTGCTAAACATAGGAAATCTCTATGGTGAGATGAAAGAGCATTCTAAGGCTTTGGATTATTTCTTTCAAAGCCTCAATATATATGAAAAAGAAGGCGATTTACCGAAGGTGGCACTGGTTAATCAAAACATCGGTAACCTCTACTTTAGAGAAGCTGAGTATGATAAAGCAATTGAATTCTGTGAAAAAAGTATACAAATATCAGAGCAGATTGGAAATAAAGATGGTAAAGCTAAAGCCTTATCAATATTAGGACATTCCTATCATGGAATGAAAGATTTCACAAAAGCAATTGAGGTATTCACGGCTTCTCTTCAAATATTTGAGCAATTAAACGATCCTTATAATTCGTCCATTGTTATGGCCGGACTGGGTGCGGTCTATCAAGATGATGGCAATTATTTGAAATCTTTGGAATTTTGCAAATCCGGGTATGATTTAGCAAAATCGATAGGGGCAAAAGGTATGGAGAAAAATACCTGTGAATGCCTGTATTTGGCCTATAAATCTTTGGGTGATTATAGGCTTTCTTTAAAGTTTAAAGAGGAATATCAAATCCTAAAAGACAGCTCTAAAACCACAGAGACAGCCAAAAAGCTCCAGCGAATGGAGTTCGATAAAGAACTATTGGCCGATAGCCTTCGAAATGAAGAAGAAAGGCACGTTATCGCACTCGCTCATCAGGAGGAGGTAGCCGAGAAAGACAGAACACGAAACATGCTCATTGGGGGAGGGCTGCTTTTGCTATTACTTGCTGGTGGCTTGTTCAGTCGTAACCGCTATGTGAACCGTTCACGAAGAGCCATTCAAGTAGAAAAAGATCGAAGCGAGGAATTACTTCTCAATATTCTACCAGAAGAAGTGGCGGAAGAGCTCAAGGAAAAAGGTGAAGCGGAAGCTCAACTCATCGATGAGGTCACGGTATTGTTCACCGACTTTAAAGGCTTCACCGCCATGAGCGAAAGGTTAAGTCCGAAGGAATTGGTCAATGACTTGAATCTTTGTTTCTCCGAATTCGACAGGATTACAGCGAAATATGGAATTGAAAAAATCAAGACCATCGGAGATGCTTACATGGCTGCTGGGGGATTGCCTACACCTAATACTACGCATGCGTCTGATGTGATCAAAGCAGCTCTTGAAATGCGTGATTTTGTTGAAGCCGGTAAGGCCAAGAAGATGGAAGCAGGCTTGCCCTATTTCGAGATCCGTATCGGAGTGCATACAGGTCCAGTCGTGGCCGGAATAGTAGGCGTGAAAAAATTTCAATACGACATTTGGGGGGATACGGTCAATACAGCGAGTCGCATGGAGAGCTCTGGAGAGGTAGGGAAGGTGAACATCAGTGAGGCGACTTTTGACTTGGTGAAAAACATCTCTGAATTCGATTTTAAATCCAGAGGTAAAGTGAAAGCCAAAGGAAAAGGAGAAATGGAAATGTATTTTATAGAGAATGAATGAAATTAATCTACTACATATTTTTATCAGCCTTTTTATTCGGTAATTCGGTTTTAGCACAGACCAATTCTGATTCTCTTTGGAGCATATGGGAAGATGAAGAACGACCTGATAAAGTTCGACTGAAGGCCATTGGCAACTTTATTTGGGAGGGCTACCTGTTCACTCAACCTGATTCCGCTTTTTACTTTGCGCAGCTTAAGTATGATTTTGCAGAAAGCAAAGGATTGAAGAATTCAATGGAAGCAGCTCTTAACACCCAAGGAATATCATATGCAGTACGAGGCAACCCAAGTAAAGCTTTGGAATATTTTCACAAAGGCTTAAAAATAAACGAAGAGCTGGACCATAAAAAAGGAATGATGGGTTCATTCAACAACATAGGAACTATTTATAACAAACAAGGTAGTTACTCTAATGCTTTAGGATATTTTCAAAAAAGTTTAGCAATCGCAGTAGAAGTGGATGATAAAGGAAATAAGGCCTTATTGTTAAGCAACATTGCTAATATTCACAAAGCGCAAGGTAATCATAAGGATGCCATGGATTATTGCGAAAGAAGTCTCAAATTAGCAGAAGAGACAGGTGATAAACCTGCCATTGCCAATGCAATTGGAAATATTGCTATTCTCTATGCTGGACTAAAAAATTATCCAAAGGCACTAGAATTCTATCAAAAAAGCATCGAGCTAGAAGAAGAAATGGGCCGGGATAGAAATATTGCAACAACCCTTGGAAATATCGGCAACTTATATAGCAGGCAAGGAAATATTGATAAAGCCTTAGAATACCAAAAAAAGAGTTTAGCGCTTAACCAGCGTCTAGATAACAATATTGGTGTCGCAGCGTCTCTTGCTAGAATTGGAGTTATAAATAAAGAACAAGGACATTTTGGTAAAGCCATAAGAAATTGTAAAGAAAGCTTTGATCTGACTCAGCCTCTTAACGCTTGGGTTGAGCAAAAAGATGCGTGTGAGTGTTTGTATAATGTTTATAAATCTCTTTCAGAACACCAAAAAGCACTTGAATACTTCGAATTGCTAAACATAGTAGATGACAGCCTGAATAAAACAGAAAACGCCAAGAAACTCCAGCGTTTTGAGTTTGATCAGGAACTATTGGCCGATAGCCTACGACAAGAAGAAGAAAGGCACATCATTGCGCTCGCTCATCAGGCCGAGGTGGCCGAGAAAGACAAGACCCGCAATAGGTTGATGGGTGGTGGACTGCTGCTTTTGCTGATGGCAGGTGGATTGTTCAGCCGAAACAGATATGTGAACCGATCACGAAAAGCCATTCAGAAAGAGAAAGACCGAAGCGAGGAATTACTGCTGAATATTCTACCAGAAAAAGTGGCTGAAGAGCTCAAAGAAAAAGGTGAAGCGGAAGCTCAACTCATCGATCAGGTCACCGTCTTGTTCACCGACTTTAAAGGCTTCACCGCCATGAGCGAAAAGTTAAGTCCGAAAGAACTGGTCAATGATTTAAACCTCTGTTTTTCTGAGTTCGATCGGATTACCGCTAAGTACGGTATAGAGAAGATCAAGACTATTGGAGATGCATATATGGCGGCAGGTGGACTACCCATACCCAACTCAACGCATGCAACTGATGTGATCAAAGCAGCTTTGGAAATGCGTGATTTTGTAGAAGCCGGTAAGGCCAAGAAGATGGAAGCAGGTTTGCCCTATTTCGAGGTGCGCATCGGAGTGCATACAGGCCCAGTGGTGGCAGGCATTGTAGGTGTAAAGAAATTCCAGTACGATATCTGGGGCGATACGGTAAATACTGCCAGCCGCATGGAGAGCTCTGGAGAGATAGGGAAGGTGAACATCAGCGAAGCAACCCATGACTTGGTGAAAAACAATTCAGAATTAAAATTTACTGCAAGAGGAAAGATCAAAGCCAAGGGAAAAGGAGAATTGGAAATGTATTTTGTAAGCGGAAAGAACTAACCAAGCTTTCAAAAAAATCAAAGCATTCGTTCTGACATTTTCGAAGAACTACTTCTCCGCCAAATAAATGGTCGCGATTCCGCCCGTTAATCGTTTTTCAATCGTTTTAGAATAACCCACTTCATTCATGATTTGTATGAATTCTTCGCCATCGGGAAAGGCTGCAGAAGATTCGGGTAAATAGGTATAAGCCGACTTATCTTTTGAAAACAGCCTACCTATCACCGGTAATACCACTTTGCTGTAGATACCAAAGAGCTGTTTCATGGGAAAGGAGCGCGGCTTGGAAAATTCGATGATGCAGACCTGTCCTTGGGGTTTAATTACTCTGCGCATTTCAGCCAATCCAGCTTTTAAATTCTCAAAATTACGCACACCAAATCCGATAGTGATCAGGTCAAAGTAATTGTCTCCATAATTCAGGTTTTCGCTGTCGCCATAAACAAAATTGATCAACTCCGTCTTTCCTCGTTTCTTGTTCTTTTGGCGACCAATATCCAACATGCCTTCTGAAATGTCGGCTGCTTCGATACGATCAGGATTTAACCTAAGCGCTTCAAAAGCAAAATCGCCTGTACCTGTTGCCAGATCGAGAATGCGTTTGGGCTTTCTTGGAGCCACCATTTTGATGGCCTTTTTGCGCCAACCTTTATCAATTCCCAATGACAAGAGATGATTGAGAAAATCGTATTTGTGCGCAATATTGTCGAACATATCGGCAACTTGCTGCTTCTTATTGTCTTCTCTGTCCTTATAAGGTTTTACTTCTTCGGCCAAATTACTTACTTCCAATTTTCAATGATTTTGCTTCCTTCAATAATGTTTTTGCAGTAATGGGAACGACCCCAACTTTTTCACAAACCAGTCCTCCTGCTAAATTTGATAGCCTAGCCATATTAGAGGCTTCCATGCCCAAAGCCAGACAAATAGAAGCGACAGAAATTACTGTATCTCCTGCACCGGAAACATCTGCGATCTCTCTTTTTTCAGCTGGAATGATCTCTGAATTGCCTTTATGATTGACATACACGCCATGTTCTGAAAGCGTAATGAGTGCCATTGCTGCATTGAGTTTTTGCTTCAATTTAGCACAGGCTTCGTCCAAGGAACTCTTACTAGTCGGATCCACTTCTTCTTTTAAGCCATCTTCAATTTCTCTCAGATTGGGCTTGAATAAAGTGACCCCTTGATAGGCCCAGAAATTTTTCTTTTTAGGATCAACCGTCACCGGGATGTCTTTTTCTATACACCAAACAATCACCTGTTCGATTACATTCTTTGTCAAAACTCCTTTGTTGTAATCCTCCAAAACAACCACCGAGATGGCTTCATTGTTTAAAGCTCTTTGAATTTTTGACAAAAGCGCAATCTCCTCATCTATATTCAAGTCGGCTGTTACTTCTTCATCTACGCGAAGAACTTGTTGTTGCTCTGAAATGACGCGTGTCTTTCGCGTTGTTGGCCGATCGGTAGAATTTAAAATGTAATCTTCTTTCAAGGCATGGTGCGACAATCTTTGGCGAAAAATTTCACCGGCCTTGTCTTCTCCAATAACAGAACATAGAATGGGTTGACAGCCCAAGGAGATGAAATTGCGCAATACGTTTGCTGCGCCACCCAATCGGTCTTCGCGTTCCTTTACTTCTACAATAGGAACAGGTGCTTCAGGCGAAATACGGTTGATTTCTCCCCACATGTAGGAATCCACCATGACATCACCGATCACCAAAGGAGTGATCGTTGAGAATTTGTCAAAATAGGCCTCTAAATTCATATCCATCAAGACAATTTAGCTAATGTGTTTTTGATGCGACTCATGGCTTCCGTCAGCTCTTCTTCAGATGCCGCATAGGAAATTCTCAAATTATTGGGGGATCCAAATGCCGCACCCGCAACAGTAGCAACATGTCCTTCACTGAGAATGTACTCGGCTAAATCAAAGGAATCTTTGATCTCCGTTTTACCATCTGACTTCCCAAAATAGTCTGAAATTTCTGGGAAATGATAGAAAGCTCCTTCAGGTTCATTGGTTTTAACACCTGGTATTTCTGAGAGTAAACGAGAGACCAATTCTCTTCGTTCTTTAAAAGCATCGCGCATGTAATGCGTTCGGGATGGATCGGCATTCACAGCAGCGATGGTAGCCATTTGTGTTATTGAGTTCGCCCCAGAAGTGACTTGACCTTGAATTTTTGCACATGCCTTGGCAATCCATAGGGGAGCGCCAATATAACCCAAACGCCAACCCGTCATGGCAAAGCCTTTAGATACGCCATTCACTGTAATCACGCGATCCGCAATATTTTCAAACTGAGCGAGGCTTTCATGACCACCGACAAAGTTGATGTGCTCATAGATTTCGTCACACATGGCATAAACGTGCGGATGTCGCTCCATGACTTCTGCAATGGCAGCTAATTCGTTTTTCGAATAGACCGAGCCAGAAGGATTGCAAGGTGAGGAGAACATGATCAATTTGGTCTTGCCCTTGATCTTTTCCTCCAATTCCGAAGCCGTGACTTTAAAGTCATTTTCAATCGAAGTGGAAATGACAACAGGTATACCTTCAGCCATTTTAACTTGCTCAATATAGGTCACCCAATAAGGGGCGGGTATAATCACTTCATCTCCATTGCCGATCATGGCCAGAATCAAATTAGCAATAGATTGCTTGGCTCCTGTCGAAACGACTATTTGATCGGGAGAATAATTGATGCCATTGTCCCGCTTAAACTTATTGGAGATGGCTTCTCTCAATTCTTTGAATCCATTGACGGGAGGATATTTCGTAATATTATCTTCCAGAGCTTTACGAGCTGCATCTTTGATGAACTCGGGTGTGTTGAAGTCGGGTTCTCCCAATGACAGACTAATCACATCAATTCCCTTTTCTCTTAACTCGCGACTTTTTCTAGACATGGCGAGAGTAGCAGATTCTGAAAGGCGGCTTAGAAAAGGAGATGCGTTTTCCATAGAAATTATTGAAGAGCAAATGTAGCTCAGGAGAGTTGAAAAAAAAAGCGCTGATAATCAGAAGGTTAAATTTAAAATGTTAGCTTTAAATAGGTCAATTATTAACGAAAACAACTACCATCATGAAAAAGTCGATCCTTTTGGCAATGACTTTCTGCATTGCATATTCACTTATTTCTCAGGACTTTGAAGAAACTGAAATTCTGCCCAGTGTTAATCCAACTCCTTCATTCGGTGCTCCTGGTTATATTGCTCACTATTACCATCAAAGCATCTTTCCTTATGATATAGATCTAGACGGTGATTTGGATATTTTTTATGCTGATCATAATGATGATGTGTTGAAGCTTTTAGAAAATATTGGTGAAAATGAATTTATTGTCTCACATGATTTTGGACCCTTTGAACAAAGCAAGATGATCGAGATAGTGGATAGTGACGGAGACGGTAAGATTGAAGTTTTTATTAATGGCTCATCTGGACTGGTCTTCTATGAGCAAGTTCAAGGTTCAATCTTCGGAGAAGCTGTTTCAATTGCTAATGTAATGGCCAATAGAGCCATGATTTTTGGAGATTTTGATGGGGACGAGGATTTAGATCTAATTGCGGGATCAAAGGTGTATAAGCATGATTCTTCTCAAGATTTTATGGAGGAAGATGATTTAGGAATTGTTTTGCACAGCCAAGGACAAGCCGCTGACTTTAACGCAGATGGATTAGATGATTTTGTGATAGCTGGACTGAGTTATTTTGAGAACCAGGGAGGTTTTTCATTTATTCAAACATCTCAGAACAGTTCATTTTTGCCCTCTCATTTAGATCAAAATATCAGGGCAATTGAAGACTTGGATGGAGATGGAAATTTGGAGGTGTATTATACTACTCATGTTTGTGGATCAGATTGGTGTTCTGGTAATTTTGGTGGAGCTGAATATTCAGGAAGTGAATTAATGGAATTGCCCTTTTTAGGAACAAATAATTCAAATCCAATTCTTAATCCAGATATCGTTCTTTCTATTTCGGATTTCGAGGGGGATGGCTCAATCAACTTAAATTTCTCTTACTTCTTCGATTTTACACCTCCGTTTCAAAAAGGCTTGCTATCCCTTGATTATGGGAAAGAGGCGATATTTGAAAACACGGATGAAGTTTTTGCTTTAAATAAAACCGTTGCATATTATCTCACAGAAGATTTTGATGGAGACGGAGATGAAGATATGCTGATTGCATATTTAGACAATCAATTGACCATTGTTGACAATAAGCGAATTGTATGCTCAAGCGATAACTTTAATTTTCAACCCACTGGGCAAGACGTTGATATTGTTGCTGGCACGGCTACTATTCATTGGGACGCTTATCCGAACGCTACCAAATGTCAGATAAGTGGAAACAATGATTTATATCCAAATGATCTGTCTTTTATAATTGAAACTGAACCTGCTCAAGCATCGACCTTTTCAAAGTCTTTCAATTTACAAGCGAATACGACCTATCGCTGGAAAGTCAGATGTGGATGCAGTGCTTCACCTTTGATTGCATCTGATTTTACTCCTTATCACTATTTCACAACGCCTGCTTTTCAAGGAGAAGAGAATAATTCAATATTGAATGAGGTAGAATTTAAATTAGTTGAGGAAACTATATCTATTGCACCCAATCCTTCCAGAGGTAATGTTCAAATTTTAGGCATTTCAGAAGATGTTACCATTGAATTGTATGATTTTTATGGAAGGCTTGTATTGTCGCTTCAAACGAATCAAATGAATGAAGAAATCGACCTTGGTTCTCTTTCGAAGGGGACATATCAAATTAAAGTTAAAGGATTGAAAACTCAGTTTTCTCAACAAATAGTTTTGGTGGAATAGGCAGATTGGAGGTATCAAATAACCATTTTTTGCGTTTATTAGTATACGTCTAAAACGCTTACAATGGAATTAATTGAGATCCTCGCTTATCTAATGCCATCTATTATCGTGCTTTTCATCGCGTATTTTATGTTTCGAAGACTTTTGGGACAGTTTCAAATAGCTCAAAATCAGCAGGATAAACCCTCGGTTGGGAATGAAAAACCCAAGCATATCAACTATCAGGCATATGAGCGATTGGTTTTGTATTTAGAAAGAATCAATCCGACAAATATGGTGCTGCGATCGCATAAGAACGGCATGAGTTTAAAAGCATTACAGTCAGACATGATTAAAGGCATTAGAGAGGAATACGAGCACAATTTATCTCAGCAGATTTATGTTTCCGATGAAATTTGGCAGACCATTAAACAAGCCAGACAAGAAACCATCAATCTCGTGAATTTGGCTTCTCAGAAAGTAGGCCCTGCAGGTTCGGCAAAGGACTTGGGTAAACTGCTTCTAGAAATGTCTACTAAAGTGGATAAATTACCTCATGATGTAGCCATTCATTACCTCAAAGAAGAGCTACGCGAAAAGAATATTTGAATCAAGAAGTGATCAATTTGGCGGCCAAGGTAGGATGTAATTCTCCGGAGGCTACTTTTTCGCGAATTTTCAAATACTTGCCATCCGCTTTCATATACTTTTTTCTGATTTCCAGCATTAAAGCATCGTCCAACCAATGCAATACTTGCTGTTTTCGTTTTTCTTCGAAATACCCGGATTGCTGAACAGCCTCAAAGTACTTTGAGATTGCGTTATGAAGTCCCGCAATTCCTTCATCATTCATTGAGGAATGTGTTCGAACATCCACATTTTGACCAGATGACTTAGCCGGATAAAGGTGCAGAGCATTGAGATAAGACTGTCGTGCTCGTTTGGCAGCTTCTATATTCTCTCCATCTGCCTTATGAACGATTAAAATATCGGCCATTTCAATAATGCCTCTTTTTATTCCTTGTAATTCATCTCCGGCTCCAGCCAATACAAGTACCATATACAAATCGGACATATGCGCTGCGGCAATCTCTGATTGTCCAACACCAACTGTTTCAATTAGAATTTTAGTATAGCCCGCAGCTTCACAGAGTAAAATGCTTTCGCGTGTTCTATGCGCTACTCCACCCAAGGCATCGGCTGCAGGAGAGGGGCGAATGAAAGCCATTTCATGCGAAGAGAGTTTTTGCATGCGCGTTTTATCTCCTAGAATACTTCCGCCTGTGTTTTGTGAGCTGGGGTCGATAGCCAATACAGCTATGCGATGGCCTTGTTCGATCAACTCTATCCCATAGGCTTCAATGAAAGTACTTTTGCCTACTCCAGGGGCTCCAGAAATGGCGATACGTTGGCTATTCCCACTGTGACTGAGACAAGCGTTCAAAATTTCATCTGCAAGATGACGGTCCTGATCCAAATTGCTTTCAACCAATGTTAATGCCTGCGCCAATCGAACGCGATCTCCAGAGAGAATTCCAGATATATATTCATCTGCTTTCAAGCTTGCAAAATAGAAACTATAAATTAAAGTTATGGAGATCTAGAATAGCCTGCGGACTTGCGACAAAATTCAAGGGAACATCAAAAACATTGCTTTCAATTTTTTTAATGGGTTCAAAGAGACTTAAGCCTATTTTCTTTGCTCTTGTTTGACTCAGGAAACGATCGTAAAATCCCTTGCCATATCCTACTCGGTTTCCAGCCTCATCGGCAACCAAAAGCGGTACAAAAATAATGTCTATTTTTTCTATTGAGAAAGGCTTTGCCTCTAGGGGTTCAGGTATGCCCCATTTATTCTCTTTCAACACGGTTTCGTCTTCAAAAAGAAAATGATCCATGCTGGAATCTTCAAAATTGCTTTTTGAAATAACCCAGTGGACGTTTTTGTGGCGGCTTTCGATAGCTTCCTTCAACTGAAAGGTATTCAATTCTCTCAGTCTTGAAATGGGAAGAAAAAGATGAATGTATTGTCCTTCAAAGTCAAAATAATCAAGGACGTTTTTAAAGAGCGCTTCACTCAGTTTACCGAAGAGCTCAGAGCTGATTTCATTCCGTTTCTTCTTGAATAAAGATCTGAGCTCAGCTTTTTTCATGCGCCAAAACCGGGAAGAAAATCCTTTGCAGAAGCAGCCATCTCGGCCTCATACATTTTCTCGGCTTGCTCAATTGCTCTATTCGTTGCTTGAACAATCATATCGTTCAGTTCTTCAGGATCAACTTCTGACAAATTATAATCAACTTGAATATCTTTCATGAGCTTGTTTCCATCCATTTGCACGTGCACTTTGCTATTGGAAGAAGTGCCTGTTACAGTGATGCTTGAAAGACGCGTTTTGACCTCTTCCATCTTGCTTTTCATGCTACCTATTTTGCCCATTAAGTCTCCGAACATAATCTTGAATTTTAATTCTGCCCCAAATTTCGGACTTTTATGCCAAATTCGGAACAGCTTTTGATAGCTAGATATAAATTTGTGAAATGAAAAAGACATTTTTGATAGGGGCTCTTTTGATGAGTTCCATGATATGGGGACAGGGAAAGGACTATTGGCAACAAGAGGTACTTTACCAAATGGAGATTGATGTAGATGTGAAAAACTATCAATACGATGGGAGCATGTACCTTACCTATACCAATAATTCACCGGATGTCCTGGACAGAGTGTTTTTTCATTTGTATTTCAATGCTTTTCAACCGGGATCGATGATGGACATCAGGAGCCGAACGATTAGCGATCCAGATAGGAGAGTCGGAGACCGCATTTCAAAACTGGGAGAAGACGAAATAGGATACATCAATGTAAAAGACCTGAGGCAAGATGGAAAACCCCTTGATTTTGAAACGGTAGGTACCATTTTAGAGGTGGATTTGATAGAACCCATTCAACCCGGTGAGAGCACCAAGTTCCAAATGGGTTGGAAAGCGCAAGTTCCCCTTCAGGTAAGAAGGTCAGGAAGAACAAATGCCGAAGGCATTGAATTCTCTATGTCACAGTGGTATCCTAAATTATGTGAATATGACAAGCAAGGCTGGCACGCCAATCCTTACATTGGAAGAGAATTTCACGGAGTTTGGGGAGACTTCGATGTTAAAATAAACATAGATAAAGATTATGTAGTTGGCGCTGGAGCTGTTTTACAAAACAAAGATGAAGTGGGGCATGGTTATTCAGATCAATCAGCAAAAGCGAAAAAGGGCAAATTGAATTGGCATTTCCTCGCAGAAAACGTACATGATTTTGTTTGGGCAGCAGATCCAGATTATGTCCATGATATGGTTAAAGACGGTGATTTAGAAATGCATTTTTTCTATCAGGATGATGAGGCCATTAAACCAAACTGGAAGATATTACAAGAACGTACACCAGAGATTTTTCAAATTGCCAGTAAGCTCTTTGGTGAATATCCATATCCTGTTTACAGTATAATCCAAGGAGGTGACGGTGGAATGGAGTACCCTATGGCGACCTTGATTACGGGTAAAAGGAAAGAAAAATCCCTTGTTGGTGTTACTGTGCACGAAGCCATGCACTCATGGTATCAAATGATACTGGGTACGAATGAGGCGCTTTATCCTTGGATGGATGAAGGATTTACTTCCTACGCATCTACCATCATTATGAATGAATTATATCCTCCTTCTGAAGAACCTATGAATGCCCATTTCAGGTCGTATCAGTCGTACTTGAACTTGGTCAAAGAAGGAAAGGATGAAGCCATGGATACCCATGCCGATCATTACATAACGAACAGAGCATACGGAACCAATGCCTACAGCAAAGGAGAGGTGTTCTTGAAGCAATTGGAATACATCATTGGTGAAGAAGACATGGCAGAAACCATGCTAAAATACTTTGATGCGTGGAAGTTTAAACATCCAACAGATAAGGATTTTATGCGCATTGCCGAGAAGGTATGCGGAATGGAATTGGATTGGTACCATGAATACTTCATTCAAAGTACAAAGACCATTGACTATGCGATTGGCGAGGTTAAGGCCAATGGTGCGAAGACTGAGATTTTCCTTGAACGAAAAGGAGAGATGATTATGCCTCTGGATGTCATGATTTATAAAAAAGACGGAACTTCGGATATCTATAGCATACCCTTGCGAATTATGAGAGGAGAAAAAAAGGAATCTATTTATGGTCAGGAGGTAAAACTTGCTCCTGACTGGCCATGGACACATCCGGGATATGTTCTTTCGGTTCCCATTCCTATTGCTGACATCGAAGCGATTGAAATTGATCCTACATTGCGTCTGGCTGATACCGACAGATTGAACAATATTTCAGGTGCAGAAGGAGGAAATGATGACTTTTTCTATAAAGAATAAGCACTAATCTTTACATCTGATTTAGTCTTCATTCCAAACGATGAGTTCAAAACCTTCGGCATATTCTGTTCCGGACTGTACACCTCTGATGGTGGCCAATGATTTGAAAAAACCACTTTGGGTATAGGTTCTATGGCTTTGAGAAGAGTAGCATGCTGCGGCACTTTCTTTCGCCTTGAGATCCTGCTCCTCGACCTTTACCCTGTAATTAATGGTAGAAGAAATGGTATTCCAAGGCAATTCATAGCCCAGAACTTTTCTGTTTTTGAAGGCCCTCAATCCTTCTTGATGAATAATTTGATGATCCTGATGAATATCAAAAGAGGCAGGAACTAATATCAGGTCGGGATTGATCTCTTTTCTTAACAGAATCAATTCCTCTAGAATCTCCTGTCGATACTTTGGAAACTCTCTAACGGGAAAATCGAAGTGCTTGACATTATTTGGGTCTAATCCCAGCTTTCCTAGTGATTCGGACATCTCATCATAGAGAACATCTTTTTGTCCTTCCGGCAAGGACTTTTTGCAGGGAGAAAACGTAGCAATGAAAATGTGCTTGCCTTCTTTATTCCAGCGATGTAAGCACGCACCGCTGCCGAACTCGGCATCGTCAGGGTGTGGAGCTAAAACGAGGATGTTTTTTACATTATTCACGAAGACAAAAATAGAATTTCATTTTTAGCATTTGCCGAAGGACTTTTAGAAAGGGATATTTCTATTTTTGGGCGATCTTCAAAAATTTGAAAGAAAGTCCATTTTACATACCCATCATCAATATTTTAAGAGGATTAGCCGCACTTTCAGTTTGTCTCTATCATTTTGTATGCACGACTCAAAATTTTATAGAGAGCGAATTACTTCTCGATATATTCTATTTCGGGCAAAAGGGAGTTGAGGTCTTCTTTATCATTTCGGGTATTGTAATTCCCCTATCTATGGTAAAAGCGAAGTATACCTTTCCTTTATTCAAGCAATTTCTCTTGAGGAGGTTTATTCGAATAGAGCCGCCCTATCTAGGCGCAGTTATTTTGGGAACGCTTTATTTGGTCATTCGAAACTATATTCCTGGAACGGTTGCCATAGATTTAAGCCCTTCGATCTTGGATTTTATTCTGCATCTAGGCTATTTGGTTCCTTTTTTTGAAGGCGCACACTGGATCAATAGTGTTTTTTGGACCTTGTCCATAGAATTCCAGTTTTACTTATTTCTCGCATTGGCATTTCCATTGGCTATGTCCAAGAAGCTTCTTTTGAGGTTGGTATTCTATGCAATAATGCTAATAGGCCCCTTCTTTTTTTCCGATCATCGCTTTTTCACTTTTTGGATGGCCTTCTTTTTTGTGGGAGTGGTATATGCCTTATTCAAGTCGAAGAGTATACAATCTCTTGAGTTTCTCATAGCTTTTGCGCTTGCATTGATCGCAGTATTTGTGAATCAGGGACTGATTCAAGCTTCTATTGCATGTGGTACGATAGCTATCATTCATTTCTTTTCTGCATTCAAGAATAAGCTGGGTAATTTTCTTGGTGATATTTCCTATTCCTTATATCTCTTGCATAGTATAATTGGGGCTGCCTTTGTAAACTTCCTTTCGCACTATGTCGAGCAAGGTATTTATAAGTTTTTGTTGATTATAGGCGGAATTGCAATCTCTATTTTGTCGGCCTATTTTTACTGGAAATGGGTTGAACGACCCTCTCAAAAATGGTCAAAGAAAATTGAACTGAAACGTTAGGGGTCGATCCCATGAGTTTTAAATGTATCCGCGAATAGCATAGACCCAATAGCCGATAATTTCTTTAAAGATAATTCGCCATTCAATAAGGTATTTGCTAGAGGGAAGGATATGGGTCTCCAAAGAAAAATTTTCCTTTTTTGATCGATAATCAGTGGCATAGGGTGTGCATTGAATTCCTTGTGCCTCGAAGCATGCATTGGCTCTTCGCATGTGAAAAGCGGAGCTTATTAAAAGCCCTTGACCTTTAATGTTTTCTCGTTCTAAGAGTTCTTTAGCGTATAGGGCATTTTCATAGGTATTACGTGATTTGCTTTCCAATAGGATATCCCTTTCTGGAACTCCGCATTCCTTAAGAAAGTCTACCGTAATTTTGCCTTCTGTTATTGAAGGGTACTCGTCTGAATAGGCACCACTTAATACAATGATTTTTTTAATCTTTCTCTGTTTATAGAGTCTTAGCGCATGATGCAATCGATCTGCGCCTTCATTTAGTTCGAGCCCTTTAATTTGAGCGGCATATTCTCCATATCCTCCTAGTAAAAGACCATACTCGTATGATATATTCATCATCTTTTGGTCATTGTGTTCTAAAGAGTGCAGAGCAGAATTAAAAAGGAATCCATTTCCGAAAATGAGAAAGATCAATAGAGCAATTCCCAGCATTCTTTTTCTTCTTTTCGGTTTAAAAAAGGCAATAAAAAGGAAAAGAAAAATCCAGAAGGAAGGAAGAAGCAGGAAATCAAGCAATTTAGAGAAGAAATAAAACATTTGTCTATTAAGCTATTATCAAAGGTATATATTTGCTTTTTAAAGCGTTTTGCTCGCCCACATTAAGCTAAATAACATCTTTTTTTCGCTATTGGCGCTTTGGCTAATAGTCGGAATGTTTTTTGGACCACTTTACCTTATTTTCATTCCTATAACTGCACTATTGCTCTTAAGGAAAAACTATTTTTTAGAGTTATTACTTGGCTTTTGGTTCATCCTTATTTTAAGTGATAGCGTCATTTTTAACCTTTCATTTGCCAAGACTTTCAAACCGATTTTCATTCTTCTGGTCGCCTTTTGTTTAATTGTGAGGCATCGCGATTTTTTTCAATTCAAGAACCGTATCTTTTTATCCTTTCTGCCATTTATAGTTTGGAGCTTTTTCGTCATTGCATTTTCAAATGACGTCTTGGTCTGTTTTCAGAAAACTCTGTCCTATAGCCTGATTTTATTGGTTGTTCCATACTTTTCTATTTGGGCAATTGAAAACGAAAAAGAGAATTTTTTCAGAGGTGTCATTTGGTTTGGAGCCTTCATTATTATTGGATGTCTGATCTACGCCTTATTTAGTGGCGAGAGCGCTTTTCTTGAAGGTCGATTTAGAGGCTTTTTCGGCAATGCCAATGCTATTGGTATTTTTTCGATGTTATTGTTCATCTTTTTTGAATTGAGTCTGAGCTATTCCAAAGGGCTGTTCAGCAAATATGAAAAGTGGTTTCTCTATTTCTTAATATTAGGTATTCTTCTTTATAGCCAAACGCGTTCAGCCATTTTTGCCGTTACCATTTATCTCTTTTTTAGTCGTGTATATTCTATATTACCCATTGCAGGAATTGCAATAATTGCATCCATAGCTTTCTTCTATCAGGATATTCTTGGTTTATTGGAGAAAGCAGTATTTCTCTTCAATTTAGAAGAGTTTTTCAGGTGGGAGACTCTTGCTCAAGGTTCAGGAAGAACACAGGCATGGAAGCATGCCATGAAAGAGATAAATTCATCTTTTTCAAGTTTTACTTTCGGTCAAGGTTTTAACTATACAGAGAACCTATTTAAGGAAGATTTTAGGGTGCTGAGTCAAAAAGGGCACTTAGGAAATGCGCATCAATCCTTTTTAACATTTTGGTTGGATACGGGCATCATCGGGCTTATACTGTACTGTGTGGCTTTCTTGACCCTGTTCTTTAGAATGGCCAGAAAATCGGTTCTGGCATTTCCAATATTCTATGCGATCGTATTTTCAGTTTCTTTTGAGTCTTGGTTGACTGCAAGCCTCAATCCATTTACCATTTTGTTTATCATGATCTTGACCGTACTGAGTTTGGGCAAGGAGAATAAAGAGGAATTAGTTGAAGAAAATCCTGTTTCTACATAGCGAACTTGCCACCTATTTTTTGGCCTGCGTTGAGGAACTTTCGAGACGCGCAGAAGTACATATAATTCATTGGCCAATCAACCCGGAAGCCCCTTTTCAATTTTCATTTTCAGATCAGATTCAATTCTACGCCAAAGAAGATTTTGATGAAGGAACTCTTGTATCCAAGGTAGCCGATATCAATCCCGATATGATTGTTTGCAGCGGATGGAGGGACCCGCTTTATATGAAAATTATAAAAAGGAGAACAACAGGTATCCAGATTTTGAGTTTGGACAATCCCTGGTCGGGAAATTGGAAACAAGTTGTATGGTCATTATTGTCTCGCTTTCGTTTGAAGCCTTTCTTTAATTATGTCTGGGTTGCTGGAGAACGACAGAAAACGTATGCTTCGAAATTGGGATTTGAGAAAGAACAGATTCTTCCTTTTCTCTATTCTGCCGATCTTTCATCTTTTCAGGCCATCTTTCATGAAAAGAAGAGTATTGAGAAGGAAGAAAAATCTATTCTGTATATAGGCAGGTATTCAGAAGAGAAAAACACCGACTTTCTTTTTGATGCTTTTCAGAAGTTCAGAGCAAAGCATCCTGAATGGACATTGGTTTGCATGGGGACCGGGCCTCTTTTTAACAAGAGGCAAGATTTTGAAGGAATAAAGCATTTGGGATTTGTTCAACCCGAAGAAATGAAATACCATCTTCTTCGAGCCTCAGCTTTTGTGCTGCCAAGTCTCTTTGAACCATGGGCTTTAGTTGCCCATGAAATGGCAGCATGTGGCATGGTTTTATTGCTGAGTGATGCCGTTGGAGCGAAAGAGCGTTTTTTAAAGGAAAAGGAAAATGGCTTCTCTTTCGATCCCCATTCAAAAAGTTCACTTTTGGGTGCCTTCAATCAACTAGCCGACTTAGACGATGAACAACTCCGAGAATTCTCTGAAAAAAGTTTTTCTCTGTCCAATGAAATTAGTCCCCAGAAATGGGCCAGTTCTTTAGTGGATTTATTGTAAATTAGAGAAAATATTTAATCATGAAGCGAATATTGGTTACAGGTGGAGCTGGATTCATTGCAAGTGAAGTAGCGATAAAATTGGCTCAAGATCCCGATAATCTGGTTGTCGTTGTCGATAACCTTAGAACCGGAGATACCAAAAAGCTTCCTTTGCAGGCTTATGAAAATTTGCACTTTATTAAGTGCGATGTCAACAATTTCAACGATATCTCAGGCGTTTTTTATGCCTATAATTTTGATTTCGTATTTCACTATGCAGCCTTAGTAGGGGTGCAAAGAACATTGAAAAATCCGGTTTCGGTTTTAAGCGATATAGAAGGCATTCGGAACATTTTGGATCTTTCAAAAAATTCGCGTGTCAAAAGAGTTTTTTACTCCTCGTCTTCTGAAGTTTACGGTGAACCCGTTGAAATTCCACAGAATGAGAAAACGACACCCCTCAATTCAAAATTGCCTTATGCAATTGTAAAGAATGTCGGTGAAGCCTATTTAAGATCCTATTATCAAGAGTTTGGTTTGGAGTACACCATTTTTAGATTTTTCAATACCTATGGACCTAAACAGAGTAAGGACTTTGTTATCAGCAAGTTTTTGCGTTCTGCGATGAAGAATGAGCCGCTCACTGTTTATGGAGATGGATCTCAGACGAGAACTTTTTGCTACATAAATGATAATGTAGAGGCTTGCCTGAAGTGTTTTACAGAAGATCGAAGCATAAATGAAGTAATCAACATCGGTTCGGATAAAGAGATATCCATTAGAGAATTAGCTGAGTTAATTATCGAAGTCTCAGAATCCAAATCGACTATCGTTCATTTGCCTCCGCTGGAAGAGGGAGATATGACCAGAAGATTACCTGACAACACACAAATGAAAGAGATTCTCCAGCGTGAATTAATTCCACTTTCAGAAGGACTAAAAAAAGTAATCAATACACCCCAATACATTACTCAGTAGATGTGCGGAATCAACGGTGTCTTTGGCCTTGAAAAAATCCAAGAGCCGAAGCAGCTCATTGATAAAATGAACAATGCCTTAAAGCATCGAGGACCCGATGCAGCAGGGGTTTTTTCAAATGAGCATGTGGCCTTAGGTCATAGGCGACTGGCTATCATTGATCTGGATGAACGTGCTAATCAGCCCATGAAAAGTGCAGATGGGCGTTACACCCTTACCTATAATGGAGAGCTGTATAATTTTCGAGAATTAAAAGAGCAGTTAAAGAAGTACAACTTCCATTCAGAGTCGGATACAGAAGTGATCTTAGCGGCATTTTCAGAGTGGGGGATAGATGCTTTGAAACATTTCAATGGCATGTTTGCATTTGCTATTTGGGACGATTGGGAAGAACAGTTGTTTCTCTGCCGTGACCGCATAGGAATCAAGCCTCTTTATTATGCTCAAGCGAATAACTCCTTAGTATTCTCCTCTGAATTAAGAGCCTTATTGGCCTCAGAATTGATTCCACGAAAAGCAAATCCTAAGTCCATAACGGATTATATGCGTTATGCAACGGTGCACGCTCCTGAAACGATCATTTCAAATGTCTACACTTTATTACCTGGACATTATCTTCACGTGACGGATACGTCCATCACCTCAAAAAAGTATTTTCAGTTCGGAAAGAATTCTGAATTTGATCCTGCAAAAGATATTTCCCTTCAAATTAGAGAAGGCTTATACAGAAGTGTAGAACAGCGATTAGTAGCTGATGTAGAATACGGGGCTTTTTTAAGTGGGGGGATAGATTCATCTCTCTTGGTTGGTATTATGTCTGACTTAAGGCCTGGGAAAGTCAATACCTTTTCTGTTGTATTTGAAGAAGAGGCTTTTTCGGAAGCCAAGTATGCTGGTATGGTTGCTGAAAAATTTTCAAGCCAACACAATGAGATAAAACTGAAAATTCAGGATTTACTAGATGTCCTTCCAGAAGCTTTAGGCGCCATGGATCATCCCAGTGGGGATGGACCTAATTCTTATCTCGTTTCAAAAAAGACGAGAGAGCAAGGCATTAAAATGGCGATATCGGGTTTAGGAGGAGATGAGCTTTTTGGAGGTTATGACCTTTTCAAATACTGTGCTTCCATATCTCAAAAAAAGTGGGTGACCAGTTTTCCGCTTTTTCTCAGAAAAATGGCAGGCTCACTATATGCAAATGTGAGGTCTGGCGCGGGTTCTCAAAAAGTGAAAGATGTTTTGGTACAGGATTATTTTGACTTAGAATACATCTATCCCAATATGCGCAGGGTACTTCGAGACGATGATATTCTTAAATTGACTGGAGAAAATCAGTTAAGTCAGAATAAAGTATTTCAGATTGGACAACAAGAAATCTCCTATGAAAGCGAAGCCTTTCACTTGCCCTATTTGAGTAAAATTTCCCTGCTGGAATTTAATACCTACATGAGCAATGTTTTATTGAGAGATACTGATCAAATGAGTATGGCAAGTGCTTTAGAAGTGCGAGTGCCCTTTTTAGATCATCATTTTGTCGACCTTGTACTCGCCATTGAAGATTCAGTAAAATATCCGCATAGTCCTAAGAAACTTTTAGTCGATGCATTTGATGGTTTTCTGCCTTCAGAGATTGTAAATAGGCGTAAAATGGGTTTTACTTTTCCCTGGAAGGAATGGATGAAAAAGGATCTTCGTCAATTCTGTGAGGAAAAATTACAAGCCCTTTCCGCAAGGACATTTATTTCAGAAAGGGAGCTCATGGGACTTTGGAAGAGATTTTTGAATGGTGATGAATACATAACATGGTCGCGTATTTGGCATCTCATAGTATTAGAGGATTGGCTGCAAAAGAATTCAATTGAAGCGTAAAAAGTGCATTTTGGTTTTTATCGATTGGTTCAAACCTGGCTTTCGAGCGGGAGGACCCATTACTTCTTGTGCCAATATGATTACTTTGTTGAATGATGATTTTGACTTTAAGGTCATTACCTCCGATAGGGATTATATGAGCACTGCACCCTATACGGGAATTGAAGCCAATCAATGGTTAAAATTTGCAGAGAACTGTGAAGTCATGTATTTATCCGAAGATCATCAAACCCGAGACGTTATTCAAGATTTGATGGCTTCAACTGACTATAACATGATTTATATCAATGGACTCTTTTCAAAAGTGTTCTCTATTTGGCCTTTGAAATTTAGAAAAGATATTAAAACTGTTTTGGCTCCAAGAGGAATGTTAAAGCCAAGTGCACTAGCTATTAAGAGCACAAAGAAAAAAGCTTATTTGACCTTGTCGAGATTGATGAAGACCTATACAAGAATCATTTTTCATGCAACTAGTCCAGAAGAGGTTTTAAATATTGAAGGTCAAGGATTGGGGCAAAGAATTGAATTGGCATCAAATTGTCCGCGTATTATTGACAAGCCTTCCACAAAATACAAGGAGAAAGGTGAATTGAAGATGATATTTGCAGGACGCATTGCAAAGGAGAAAAATCTCTTGTTTGCTATAAAGTGTTTGACAAGAAGATCTTGGCACCAGTTAGAACTCAATATTTTTGGCGAGACTTATGACCAGACCTATAAGTCCTTATGCTTAAAACTGGCCGCAGAAGTTAAGGGAGTTAAGATACAGTTTCATGAAGCCATAGCACCAGAAGAACTGCAAGAAAAGCTGCGCGAACATCATGTACTATTTTTGCCAACAAGAGGAGAAAATTTTGGTCATGTGATATATGAGAGTTTGGCAAATGGAACGCCTGTACTTATTTCTGATCAAACACCTTGGAAAGATTTAGCGAATGCTTCGGCTGGTTTTGACTTGCCCTTGGAAGAAGATGAGTTTGCGTCTCGAATTGAGCAATTTTGGAATATGGATAACGATAGCTATCAAGATTACCGTCAAGGAGCTCTTCATTTTGCTCAGCAAAAAATAAATTTAAGTTCTATAAGATCTGAATATCTTCGCCTCTTCGAATGAAAAGCGATTTGTCTTCATACAACAACGATTGGTACCATCCTGGACCTGTGCTGAAGCGACTCTTATGGTTTTGGACGAGCGCGCTTTTCTTTCGTCCTAAATGGATTCCCTTCTCTAGTTTTTACATTTTTTTCTTGCGACTTTTCGGAGCAAAAATTGGAAATGGGGTGGTCGTAAAACCTGGCGTTCAAGTCAAGTATCCCTGGTTTTTAAAGGTAGGCGATCACAGTTGGATAGGAGAGGATGTCTGGATTGACAACTTGGCCGAGGTGACTATTGGATCTCATGTTTGTATTTCACAAGGGGCATTATTGGAATGCGGCAATCACGACTACAGTAAAGGAAGTTTTGATTTGATTATCAAAGCCATTACGATCGAAGATGGAGTATGGATTGGGGCCCGCAGTATCGTTCCGCCTGGGGTCATCTGTAAGGATCATTCAGTTTTATCTGCTAATTCTCGCGCACCCCAATTGCTAGAAGCCTATGGCATTTATGACGGCTCTCCAGCTGTAAAAATTAAGGATCGTGTAATCGCATGAAAGTTAGCATCATTACCGTTTCCTTCAATGCAGTCGACACAATAGAAGACACCATTCAATCTGTGATTAACCAGAAATATCCCGATTTGGAATACATCATAATTGACGGAGCTTCCAAAGACGGTACGGTAGAGCTGGTTGATAAGTACAAAAAGCAAATCGATAAGGTCATTTCTGAGAAAGATGAAGGTATTTATGATGCAATGAACAAAGGAATTCGATCTTCATCAGGGGATATTATCGGTATTTTGAATGCAGATGATATCTATCAAAATAATGAAGTCATAGAGCGCATCGTAAAAGAATTCAAAGAAAGTGATTCTGATGCCGTTTATGGGGATTTGGTTTATGTCAAAAAGAATGATTTGGAATCGGTTATTCGAAATTGGAAGAGCAATGTATTTGAGCGCAGAAATTTCTTAAAAGGATGGATGCCTCCGCATCCAACATTTTTTCTCAAAAGAAAACATTATTTGAAGTATGGAATGTACGATACCCGATTCAAAATTTCTGCGGATTACGAACTGATGCTGAGGATGCTGTACAAAGAGCATTTGAGCGCATCTTATTTCCCAAATCTGGTGACTCGAATGCGTGTCGGTGGTGAAAGTAATGCATCCATAAAACAGCGAATAAAAGCAAATATTGAGGATAGGAAAGCTTGGCGAATAAATGACATCCGTCCCAAGCCATTTACGCTGTTGAGAAAACCCTTAAGTAAAATAAAACAATACTGGTCCTAGAATTTAGCTCTGGTCTTTCTTTTCTTTTTGACCTTGCCTTTGAGCCAACCGTACCTTCTTTTCTTTGCTTTGAAACTGCTTGATTTTTTCTGAATAATCAAACCTGCACTTAAAGTCATGTAAACGTATCCATCTGAATTGGCTTCTATTCCCCTTGGATTTCTTTTCGAATCGGGAGAATAGTTGGCGGGGTAGTCATAGTTCCAAATTTGGGATGGTTCTCCTGGAAAGCTAGACGCTATCACTTCTGGGGTTGTTTGATTGGCGAATGCAATTCGCATGGCATCATTGTCCAATTCAGCATCTGTCGCATATACCGTGCTGATATCATCAATATAGTCCGTAAATGTTAGTCGATGACCAATCTCCCAACCGAGTCTTAATTTGCGATTATAGGTGAAGTAAAAACCAAATCCCATAGGAACACTGATTCCCCAGGACTTATATTCTTCAGCTTGCCCCTCCGTTCTTAAGGGACGTAAATCGGCAGTCATTCCTTGGAAATCGGGATCGCTTCCAACGTAAGTTCCACGAGGGTTATGCAAAAATCCGGCAACACCAGCAGTACCGTAAACTCGGAAATTGGGATTGTACAAGCCCCTTCCTCCAAAGTCATTATCGGTGTAGAGTGTAAATTCTGTTTGAAGCGCGAGCTCCTTGATGTTATTGGTGAAGTTTAAGTTTCTCGCTCTTCTAGGTGCATAATCAGTTGTGCGTTCATCATTTCCTTGAATGCGCGCATAACTAGCCGATAACTTTACATTGAAACTCCGCGAGATTCTTCTTCTTATATAGGCTCCTGCGACATAGCGCGTATCTCCAACACGCATATCGAAAATAAAATCTCTTCTTGATTGATCAACTCCACCTATGTCTCCGAGATAATTGGCCCCACCCAATTGAATCCCATAGTCCCAAAGGTATTGGGCATCGGATACGGCAAATGAGCCTAAAAATAAGAGTATAGTGCTTAGTCGTTTCAAAGTGACAAATATATAATTTAGTTCTTCCAAAAAGTACTATTCTTAATTTACTCTTTGAACAGCTGTGATAAAAACAATTATCAATAGATGGTTTACGAACAAAATATAATTTTGATGCAAAGATTTAATTAGAAGGAGATGGCAAATAGCATATGCAGATTATTTGATATACACTACCCGATTATCCAAGCCGGAATGGTGTGGTGCTCGGGATGGGAGTTGGCTGCAGCGGTAAGTAATGCTGGCGGTTTAGGAATTATTGGGGCAGGATCTATGTATCCCGAGATTCTGGATATTCATCTCGAGAAAATGAATAAGGCTACAGATAAACCCTATGCTGTGAATGTCCCCTTGCTTTATGCCGATATCGAAGCCCATTTTGATTTGATTGTCAAACACAAGGTGCCTATTGTTTTTACTTCAGCCGGGAATCCCAAGAAGTGGACCGGATTCTTAAAAGAAAAGGGAATTACCGTAGTGCATGTTGTATCGAGTAAAAAGTTCGCATTAAAATCTCAAGAGGCTGGGGTTGATGCAGTAGTAGCCGAGGGCTTTGAGGCTGGTGGTCACAATGGAAGAGAAGAAACCACAACACTGTGTTTGATTCCAGAAGTGGCTGAGGCAATTGATATTCCGTTAATTGCAGCCGGTGGAATAGCAGATGGAAAGGCAATGCTTGCGGCCATGGTTTTAGGAGCTGATGCCGTTCAAATAGGAAGCCGATTTGTGGCTTCGCAAGAATCTTCTGCTCATCAACTATTCAAGGAAGCGGTTGTCAAAGCTTCTGAAGGTGAGACCTTACTCACCTTAAAGGAAGTCACACCTGTTAGGTTACTCCGAAATCCCTTTTTCATGGAAGTCATGGAGGCCTATCAAAACGATGCTTCACCCGAGGAATTAAGAAGTCTCTTAGGAAGGGGAAGAGCAAAGAAAGGAATGTTTGAAGGAGATTTGAACAATGGAGAACTGGAAATAGGACAGGTTTCTAGCCAAATAGATTCTATTTTACCTGCAAAAGAAATCCTTGAGAATATCCTTATTGATTTTGAAAAGGCTAAAAAATCACTTAACATTATGAATAAATACGCCTTTTGAAAAATCGATTGTTCCTCATTTGTCTGCTTTTTATTTGGGTTGCGTGTGACCGAGTAGATCCTTATTCTCAAGAATTTCTTGAAGAATTAAGCAATCCTTTCGAAATTCATCATCCAGATGGAACCCTTTATGGAAGCACTTCTTCTAGTATTCTCTTTGTGAAGAGCGAAGTTTTTTCCAACTCCAGTCAATCAATGGATATAACCTGGAATTTATTGAGCTCTGAGATACCGAGAGATTGGGAACTCAACGTCTGTGATCCTGTAAATTGCTGGGGACCTGAAATTACCACGAAGACCTTTACATTGATACCCAGGGGAGATGGTTTATTAGATGCTGGATTTAGACCGGGAGGTGTGCCAGGAGAGGGGCGGGCTTTAATCGAAGTATGGGCCGTTCAAGATAGCGCTGAAACCTATCAAGTTATTGAATTCAATGCAGTGGCCGAACGTCCGGAATATTTGCTTAAATATTAATCATAGCATTAGTAAGACCCCAGAGATCAGTCGGTAAGGAAACGTTTCAGCAAGACCATTTGTCCGAGGTGGTAATGACAGTGTTCAATTATCCCGAGAACATTGCTGAAATAAATACCATATTTTTCTTCCACAAATACTTCCCCCATTTTGTCCTCATTCATGTGAGAAAGTAAATTTGAAAATTCTGTCGCGTTGCGAAAGGATTGCGCTTTCATTCTTTCCCATTCTTCTTCGCTTTTGATTTCAGGTATATCGTAACTGAATTTATCTTTAATACTCAATTCGCCTCCCTTAAATACTTCAATTAATCCTTCGATGTAATAGTTCAAGTGAAAGGTAAGCTCAGCTAATGAATGAGACGACCTGAATTTCTTTAAGGCCAATTGCAGATCAACGTCCTTGAGTAAATCCCTTAGATCTACTCCACACCAATTTCCACCAAAATGAACATTTTCAAGATGTTTTGCCAAAAGGCTAGCTGCATTCTCCATACTGCTATAATAGCCAAAAAAAAAGACCTGTATCGCTTAGATACAGGTCTTAAAGATCAAAATTCTTTGGGTCTATCCTTCTTGGCCTTCAGGAACCAAAACGTTGGCCTTAATCGTTAAAATAGTTTGAACAGGTTCTGTATTCGCAGTAACTGTAACTTTTTTAGTCTGATTGTTCTTTTGCTTTCCAGGCTTATACACCACCTTGATTTCATTCGACTCTCCTGGAGGAATAGGTTCTTTTGGGTATTCAGGAACAGTGCATCCACAGCTTCCTTTTGCCTTTTCAATTATCAAAGGCTCAGTTCCATTATTCGTAAATGTGAAAATATGGGTGTTTTCTGAATCTTGTTGAATCGTTCCAAAGTCATGTTCCGTTTCAGACCAAGCCAAGGTAGTTTTAGGCATGTTTGCAGAAGTTCCTTCCGTGGCTGTTGCTGGAGGTGTTGTTGGATTTTGATTTGGCGTTGCTGGATTAGAATTAGCCACGCTGTTGTTTGTATTAACAGCAGGCGTATTCGTGTTCGTTCCAGCCTGAATCTTATTGATTTTTCCACTTGGAGTGGAAGTGTCGTCTTTCGTTAAAAAGTAAATGCCATTAACGATTAAACCTACTGCGAGTAGTCCTAAAATGGCATATTTTGTTGAATCTTTCATTTACAATTGATTTTGTGTTACAAAACTATATAATGTGCAATATTGTTACAAATCTTAACAAGTTTTTAATACTACTATTCTGTATGAGCTAAGTTCATTTTTCTAAAAGTACCATCATTCATTACTTCAATTGCTTTGTTGTATGCGGGTACAATTGGGTTGATCACCTTATAAAAAGAAGAACGGTCCCATAGATTTCTTGCGATCAATGCTTTTATACGTGTAGTGAAGAATACTTCTGATTTTTGATAATCTTCATCATTGTATTCCAATCCCTTTTCAGTGCAGTAATCTTTGAACTCCTCCATGATTTTATCAATATCAAATTTCTTTATAAAAGCATCGTCCGTAGAATAGCTTGAGAGCAACTTTTGTCTGTGTTTGTCTGCATAGGTTAGACTAAAGGTGTTCATATATCCTTTGCGCAAAGCACTCGAGTAGTACTCACTCGTATTATTTGTATCTAAAGGAACAAATAGGTCTGGAAGTATTCCGCCTCCACCGTAAACAATACGGTTGTTGTTGGTCATGAACTTCAAAGAATCAGGAAAGTCGATACTGTCAAGCGAGGTCAATTCTCCTCTTTCAAATCGATCCAAACGTTCATTTCTGTATGCCTCTTTGCCGTCATCATAAGGCTTTTGGATACATCGGCCAGATGGCGTATAGTATTTTTGAGTAGTCATTCTTACAGCAGAGCCATCTCCAAGACCTAAAGGCTTTTGAACAAGACCCTTACCAAAAGATCTTCTTCCAATAATAATTCCTCGGTCCCAATCTTGAACAGCACCGCTGACAATTTCACTTGCTGAAGCCGAACCTTCATCTATTAAGATAGCCAATTTTCCAGCTTCAAAATTTCCTTCTTTTGTAGAGAACGTCTCGTCCTTTGGGTAACTTCTTCCTTCAGTAAAAACAATCAGTTTATCTTCACTTAGAAACTCATCAGCCAACTGAATGGCCGTTCTTAGGTATCCACCTCCATTTCCTTTAAGATCGAGAATAAGGTTTTTCATGCCTTGCTCTTTCAATTCGTCAAAAGCTACTTGCATTTCTTCTTTCGTGGTCGCTGCAAATCGATTCAATTTGATATAGCCTGTATTGGGGTTGGCCATATACCATGCATCGACTGAATAGATCGGAATTTTATCCCGTACAATTTCAAAATCAAGAATATCGGAAGTTCCATCCCGTTTCACCCCTACAACGACTTTTGTGCCTTTTGGGCCTTTGAGGTATTTCTGAACATCACTGTTCGTAATATCTATGCCTGCAACATTTTCACCATCTACTTTGACGATACGATCTCCCGCCATAATTCCAACTTTTTCCGAAGGTCCACCGGAAATAGGCGTTATGACAAATATGGTATCTTGAAGAATATTGAATTGTATGCCCACCCCTTCGAAATTACCTTTCAAGGGTTCATTCATTGCGCGCACCTCGTCCGCTGGAATATAAATAGAGTGGGGGTCGAGATTATTCAGGATTCCCTTAATGGCATCTTCGGTCGCTTGCTCATTGTCCACAGAATCCACGTAGTATTTGTTCAATTTATACATGAATTCTTTGAATTTTTCTACGGATGAATTGTAGTCATCTACCTGAGCGAAAGTTGCGCAAATAGAGAGGCTTAGAATGAAGCTCAATAAATATTTCATTATTTTTCTTTTGTATGCGTGTAGCAGGCAAAAATCGTACCTAACCATGCAATGTTACTCATTAATAACGAATTGAATGCTGCCTTAGTTTCATAGAAACAGACGATGCCTTTAGATAAATCACTTTCACTTGAAAGCCTATTATTTATCTGAAATTGACATTGTTGAGACTTAAGTACTCAGATCTTAGAACAATTCGATATTTTCACCGTAATTTTAAAGCAAAGTTTGATTATTCATGAGAAATTTTATTTGTCTTTTAAGTGCCGTATTGTTCACTTCCTTATCAATCGCCCAAATTAGTCAAGGTGGTTTGCCGTATTCCTTTGAAAATGAGGAATTGTTGAGAACACCGCAGAAGTATGATTTTGAGAAGCCTGACCTGGATTTTGTTCTACAGGATGATATTGAAAGGGATGCATTCAAATATCCACCACGTGATGCGGTAATTGTGCCGATTGGATTAAGCATGAATAAAGCAGGTACGTGGACAGAAATGGACAATGGAGACCGTATTTGGAGATTAGAATTAACGGTGCCGGATGCATTGGCGTTGGAACTATTTTACGAAGATTTTTATTTACCAAATGGCGCTGAATTGTATTTATATAATCCTGATTATTCAGAAATATTAGGTGCCTACACTTCTATCAACAATAAACCTAGAAGCCGTTTTTCATCAGATGCAATCTCAGGTGAAACAACCATATTAGAGTATTTTGAACCTAAATCGGTTAAAGGTTTGGGAAGTTTAACGATAGTTGATTTGGGATATACCTATAGAAGTCTAGGAGCTGGAGGAGGATCTCAGCCTTGTGAAGTTGACGTAGCGTGCCCTGAAGGAGACGAATGGGAGAATGAAATTAATGCCACAGTTCGAATTCGTCCAAGAATCAATGGCAATTTGTTTTGGTGTTCAGGTACTTTAGTCAACAACACTGAACAAGATTGTAAGCCGTATATTTTGACTGCCTTGCACTGTGCTTTAAATGGGTCGCAGTCGACTACTGCTGATTATGATAATTACCGATTTTATTTTGAATTTCAAACGCCTAATTGTGGAAGTGGAAACGCTTCAGCAGCCTCTTCTATAACGGGATGCGATCTGAGAGCAGATTCCAATGATGATGGAGGAAACAGTGGATCTGATTTTATGCTCTTGGAATTGCAAGAAAATGTTCCTGAGAATTATGAGCCTTTTTGGGCGGGTTGGACAAGCAGCTCTTCAGCGCTATCAGGTGGAGGAGTTTGTATTCATCACCCGAATGCAGATAGTAAAAAGATTAGCACATTTAGCAATACACCCCAGAGCGCGGCTTGGGGAACCAGCAACACGCATTGGCGTGTATTTTGGGTAGAAACCGTAACCGATTGGGGTGTCACAGAAGGTGGATCTTCTGGTTCGGCCATATTTAATTCAGATCACCACATCATGGGAACACTAACTGGTGGGGCATCCTTTTGCGAAGGTATCAACCCTCCTAATGGGCCAGATGATCCGGACTTGTTCGGCAAAATGCAAAGACACTTCGTAAGTAATCCAAATTCGGCAGCAGAGAAGTTAAAGGTTTGGTTAGATCCATTGGACATAGGTTCTGTCACTTTTGATGGAAGCGCAAATCCATGCGGAAATGTAAGTGTACAGGAAGTCGAGGCTTCTAAAGTATTCTCTTTGTTTCCAAATCCATCAGAAGGAATTATCCGAATTCAAGCAGTGAATAATGAGATAAAGATCGAAGCGATAGAAATTATTGATATTTCTGGAAAAGCTGTTTTTAACGAGCAGATAACAAATACAATTCAGGAGCTAGATTTGAGTGAACTGAATTCAGGTATGTATATGGCTACAGTTATTACGGAAGATGGCAGAATCTTCGCACAGCGCCTGATTCTCAATTAATTAAAATTCCAGAGCAAGTACGAGGATATCATCTACTTGCTCTAATTTACCTTTCCAATTTTCCAATTCTTTGGAGAATACATTTTTCTGTTGGTTCAGTGGGGTGTTCTGGTGTTTGAGAATGAGCTCTCTAAATTGTTTTCTCATGAATTTCTTGCCTTTAGGGCCACCAAATTGGTCAACATATCCATCTGAACTGAGATAAACGCGATTACCAGAATTGAGATCGAAAGAGTGGACTTCAAAATCCTTCTTTTCAGATCCATCGCCACCAATATGATTCCGCGAACCTCGAATTTCACGAAGCTCATCGTTTTGTAGCAAGTACAACGGGCGACCTGCACCAGCAAAATGCAGTTTGCGCTTTGATTTTTGCAATAGACAGAGTCCAATGTCCATTCCGTCCATGCTAGAGAATTCGGTGTTTTGTTGAAGCGCTTTTTTTACACTTATGTCAACATCACTTAAAATTTCTCCGGGGTTTGTGAGTTTTTTTACCTGAACAGCCTTGTTGAGCTCAGAAATACATATCATGCTCGTCATTGATCCAGGGACGCCATGTCCAGTGCAATCTGCGCCAGCAAATAGAAAATAGTCCCCCAAATCAGAGAACCAATAAAAATCTCCACTGACAATGTCTCTTGGTTTATAATAGATGAAGTGATCTCCGCAATTAGATTCAAGCCATTTTTTGTTGGGTAGCATGGCTTTTTGAATGGTTTCTGCATAAAGGATGCTGTCCTCAATCTCTTTATTCTTAACCATGAGCTCATTCCTTTGTTCCTTGACTTCTGCTGTTCTTAAATCCAATTCAGTATTGAGGTACTCTTGTATTCTTTTATTTCTTTTTTCTCGGACGAATACAAAAAGCAAAAATCCAGCGAAGAGTCCGGCCAAACACAGAAGATAGAAACCTGATTTTTGGTAAAAAGGTTTGTCAATAAAAATATTCAGTTGTTGAGCCTTTTTGTCCCATGTTCCATCACTATTGCGGCTAATAACATTTAATGTTTGCCGCCCGGGCAAAAGCCCAGGATAATAACATGAAGGATCTTTAAATTCAGGTCCATATCCCTCTTCTTGACCATCCAAATAAAAACGGTATGAAATTTCGTTTTGAGATTGGAAATCGACTTTCTGAAATTCAGCCAATAGACTATATTTTCCATAGGGAAGAGAAATGTCTTCTTTCAATGAATAGACAGAATCGTTAATGCTTATGCGTTCGAACATTAAAGGAGAGTTCGCTTCTTTTTGAATTGTGTTTTCAGGGTTATAGAGGTAAAGTCCTTCTGTAGTCAATAGATGTATGCTGTCCTCAATTAATTTTATTCCGTTTTTATTAATGCTAAAATCATAATGGGATGACTTTGTTGATAGTGTGTAGAAACGTTCTTCTTTTGACTCATAAATACTGAGATCTTTTCCTCCTGAGCACCAAATCCTACCTTTCTTATCGCATAGAATAGAATTCAGGTAATTGCTATGCAATCCATTAGTGCTATTGTAATTTTTAAATTCCTCGTTCTCATATGAATACAATCCGGCACCATCAGAAGCAATCCAAATTTTGCCTTGTTCATCCTCGAGTATTTCTGTAAAATCATAGGGGTAAAGGCCTTTTTTGTGGTCAAAAATTATGATTTCATTTCCATCTATTGCGTTCAGGACCGCTCCGCTCATTGCTAGCCAGATAATACCTTTTGAATCTTTGAAGGAGAAGGATACTTCGTTATGTGTTAGGCCGTTTTGAGTGTTGAATTGTTGAATAGATGAGTTCGTTCTATCATAGATGATGAATCCATTTGCACTGGTAGAGATATGGATAAAATTTTGATCTACTTGAATATGGTTAACGCTTGAAAATAAAAAGGAATCATCTAAGATGTATGACAAATCATTCTCTGTGATGACACCTATTTGTCCGCTTTCATTCGCATAAATAATTTCTTCTTCAAAAGACGCTAGCGCTTGCACCCCCTCTCCAGGAAGAGAAAGGATCTCACTTTCGACATGGTCATTGAATTGATAAATCTTGCCTTGAGAACTCGATATATAATTGATTAAATCTCGTTGCTCAGATAGGTCTTGATTTTGATAGAACGGTGACTTGATTTTTCTATATAATCCGCTTTCTAAAGAACCGAGCCATATATTATTAGTATTGTCTTGATAAATCGAACTAAACTTTTTTCCTAGAAGACTTGAACTATCAATAAAGCGGACTACATTCCCCTCAATTCGGGCAATGCCTTTATTAAAAGAACTCAACCACAAAGCATTATTTTCAGTTACTATCGCTTGAGAGCAATTGAAGTTCTCGAGTGAAGAAAAGGAATTGATTACTTCAAAAGATTCTCTCTGAATGAAATAGCCAGATTGATCTGCGGTTCCTACCCAAATCTTTTCTTTTAACTCGGCAAAAGACGTGACCTTAGAATTTATTTCTTGGCAAATATTTCTTGATGCAAATTGACCATCCTTTCCCAATTCTATCAGTAAAAGACCACTATTCGTGCCAAGCAGAAACACATTTTTTGAAATGCCAATAGCATCATTGATAAGAGGTATTTGGTCTTGCAATGCATAGCTGAGAACGGTATCTTCTCTCAATATTGCGCAGCCTGAGCTTTTGCTAAAGACCCATAGATCTTCGTTTTCTATGAAAGAAACGATTTGAGAGTTGAATTCGCTTGGCAATGCTATTTTTTCAAATTCAACTCCATTTTTACTTTTGCTCAGTTCTCCGTGATTTGTTCCGAAAAAGAGAAATTCATTACTTCGATACAGACAATTTACAAAGCTTCGTTCTTTTAGGTTTGGAACTTCAATTGAAGTGAAGTTATAACCATTAAACTTGAAGATCCCTTCTTCACTTGCGAAGAGCAATTGTCCTTTTTGATCCTGCTCTATGTCATAAATTATTTTGGCAGTTAACCCTTCTTCGGAACCATAAGATTTAAATAAGTCGGTTTGGCTTACTAATGTTTTGCTTATTAGGAATAAAACAAGAAGAATAGGAAACCTCACTCTTTTGGAATAACTGAGAATTGATAAATATATTTGTGAGAGCCTAAAGGTGAAGAGAAGAAACGCACAGCTTCGTTGTACTGATTCAAAACATATATTGATAGATCATTCTTATTAGAATCATTTCGATGTAATTGCAGATCTATACACTTTAATTTTTCGGATTCGAGAATATCATGTGAGCTGAAATTCCAAACATCATTTCCTGATACTTTTCCATTATGTCCATTTTTAGCAATAGAAAATAATTTCAATGCACCGTCCTCATCCAGATCGAAGTTGTATTGTTTTATGGCGATAACATCTTCGTCTATAAAAGGATATATATGCGCTACATTACCTTTGCTTTTCAGCCGAAAAGTGTATTCATAGGTAAATGCATTGGCACCGTTAATTGCCTTGTTCGCAACATCACTTGTGCTAATAAAATAAGAATAGAGGTTTCCATCATTGCCTTCAAATCCTTCGGCTATAATCTTAAAAACATAGCCGTTCATATTTTGATCATATTCACCATCTAATGGATTAAAAGGACCAAAATTGTACCAGCGCATATCGTATTTCTTTTCGTCTGCAAATTCCTTACTGTCGAGAAGAACACCACTCTTAAATTCTCCGACAGGATCAGTTTTACGAGCATCTTGATGACTATAGCACTCATCACCACCATAAATAGAAAAACGTGTTTTGCTATCAAAAATACCATCATTATTCGCATCCAAGAAACCTCCTACATTCGGGTCGAATACACGTATGTAAAAGGACTCTTTAAAGCTTTCTGGAATAAGCGCAAAAAACACCTGAACATTATCATCATCTCCCCATGCACTAGGAGCATCTTTTCCAAAAGTGATCAAACTTTCTATATTTTCACTTTCAGAAGGGATGGCCTGTGAAAGCAATACGCAAGGGATAAAGAACCATATGACGATTAAGAATTTCATCTATTGGACTTTTGCTCAGCTTTATTTTGGTTGATGAACAACTGACATGAATTACATTTCAGCGATGACATTTCCGCTTCCGTATCAATTATAAAATACTCGATAAAATAATTACCAGGCCGGTTGAAATAATAGTTCGCTTCTTTACCAATTTTAAAGATGCCATTTCCAAAATGCCATAAAATGTCCTTTCCTTCTCCTAAATTTTCTAAATAGCGAAATGAAATTTCTTTGTTAATGATGTTATTGGTTTTCATTGAAGCAAAATCCAGAGGAGGCAAAATACTCAAGGTAAAAGTCGAATCTGCGTTCACAATATTGTTCTTAGCGTCATAACTTCCGAGTTTGATGACGTGTGTTCCCGAAATATCAAAACAATAATCTACTGCTGTTCCTTCTAGAATATCCCGGGAATCAAAATTCCAGGTATAAACGATTTCTGGTTGTATAGGATTAACTGACATTTGCGCATCGAAACTATAGCAATAATGGGACAATGTTTCTGTTCCTGACTTGTATTCGATACATTTTTGATTCAATAATTTTGAAGCTATGCTCTTGAGATAGTTTGCCTTTTTTAATAAAGCTTTATCTCCTTTAAACTCGTCTAATATTGCTATCGACTTGCTATAGTTTTGTGTTTTGATCAACAAACCAGCATATTCAATTATTCCAGCATCGCTTAATTTTTGCGAGTTTCTCAATTCTTCAAACTTAAATTGAGATTCGGTGAGGCGATAATCATACTTTAAAGCAACTGCCAGAATTTCAAGGCTGTTTGGCTTCTTTTCTAATTGGGCATGCGCCTTGAGTTTAGATAGATAAACAGCCTTCTTGTTCTTATTGAGTTTCTTATAGACTTTGGGGAATTCTTGTCCATAGAAAGAAACTGAACAAAGAACAATAATGCTCAACGCTATGTATTT
>JBCCIF010000027.1:0-37042 GCA_039028335.1 Bacteroidota bacterium | reverse complement strand
TGGTGCATTCAGTGTCATAATGAAACAGAGGTGAAGACTGAAGGAAGCGCCTATTACGATGAAATTCACAAAAGGCTTGTAAGTACCGACCAGGGAAGAGCCTTATTAAGAGAATATAAAGCCGACCAAACAATTACTGCCAAGGAATTTGGAGGTTGGGAATGTTCTAAGTGTCATTATTAAGAGATATACATTGGGACAAACAACAAAGAAATATTGGAAAGGACTTGAAGATCTCCATAATACGGAGGATTTTCAGAATAATGTCCAAAATGAGTTTCCAGAGGAATTATCTTTAAGCGAAGTTGTAGGTGGTCAATCTGAAAGTGAGGCCTCAACAGGAAGAAGAGATTTTTTAAAGCTATTGGGATTCTCGGTGAGTGCTGCAACTTTGGCTGCATGTGAAACGCCTGTTACAAAGGTCATACCTTACGTGAATAAACCGGAGAATGTAACTCCTGGTTTGCCTACGTATTACGCTACGACTTATTATGATGGGAATGATTATGCAAATATACTGGTGAAAACCAGAGAAGGACGTCCCATTCAGATTAAATCAAACAATCAGTTCGGAATGGCTGGTGCAGCCAATTCACGGATTATTGCTTCAACATTATCGCTATACGATAGTGAAAGGCTAAAAAAACCGATGCTTGATGGAAAGGAGAGTGAATGGTCAATAGCGGATGCTGCTGTGACAGAAGGGTTAGCAGCTGCAGCTGCCAAAGGAGGACGAATAGTCTTCCTTTCAAATACGATTATCAGTCCAAGCACGCTTAAGGCGATCAATGAATTGTCCAATGCCTACCCTGATGCTCGTTTTGATCATGTTCAATGGGATACGGTCTCAAGCAATGGTATCACAGAAGCAAATAGAATGTCTTTTGGTCGAAGAGTGATTCCTCATTATGATTTTTCTAAGGCAAAGACAATTGTTGGTATTGGATGTGATTTTTTGAATACCTGGTTAATGTCTAATACCTATGCTATTGGATATGCTGAGAATCGGGACCCGAAAGGACCATGGATGAGCCGTCATTTCCAATATGAGACCAATATGTCTCCTACTGGAGCAAATGCCGATAAAAGATATAGAATTAAACCTTCAGAAGAAGGAAAGGTTCTCTTGAGTTTATACAATCAGATTGCCAAAAGAACAGGTGCCTCCTCGCTCTCGGGTATGGATGTGTCATCGTATGACGAGTTAACTGCTCAAGCAGCAACGGAACTGATAGCCACAAAAGGTGAGAGCTTAGTTGTTTGCGGATCCAATAATGTGAGTATTCAACTTATTGTGAATGAGATCAATCGCATGCTCGAAAATTATGGTGGAACAATTGATATTGATAAACCTTTAAAAATTAAGCAAGGGAGCGATGATTCATTCAATGCATTAGTGGACGATATGAATGCAGGAAGCGTTGATGCATTATTCGTTTATGGCCTCAATCCTGCCTACTCTTCACCCAGAGCTGATGAATTTAAGTCGGGATTGTCTAAAGTAGCGCTTTCCGTGTCTTTTTCAAGCCATGCTGATGAAACGTCTTCGAAGTGTAAGGTAATTTGTCCAGATAATCACTATTTGGAGTCTTGGAACGATTTGAATATCCGAGAAGGTGAGTACGGTATTGTTCAACCTACAATAACTAATCTATACAATACGCGACAAATGCAAGCTTCTTGCTTGACATGGGCTGGTTTAGATAATGATTATTACAGCTATCTCAAAAACACTTGGGTTAATGACATGGTTGGCTTGCAGGGGAAATTCGCAAGTGGTACCGAGTTTTGGAACTTTGCAGTGCATGATGGTTCTGTTCAATTTTCGGAAGGCGTTGTAGATTCTTTTGTGTCCGAAAACTCTTCTGATAATAGCGATAGTCCATCACTTTCATTGGCTGTATCTGAAATAGCAAAGATTCCTACTTCGGATTGGGAACTTAAGCTATACATCAAGGAAGGAATTGGAGATGGTACACATGCAGCAAATCCGTGGTTACAAGAATTGCCGGACCCCATAACTAAAGTGACATGGGATAATTATGTAACCATGTGCCCTTCAGATGTTCAAGAGTTGGGACTCAATACTTATTTAGGTCAGGAGGATCCCGCTTCTGTAGTGAATATTACGGTTAACGGAAAAACGATGAGTTTGCCAGTAGTTCCGAGTCCAGGTCAAGCAAAACGAACAATTGGTGTTGCTTTGGGATATGGAAGAGGATCTGAAGGAGAAACAATAGGAAAGGCCGCATATCAAATTGATACCTATGGTGGGTATAAATTAAATGATGAAGGTAATAAGTTACCGATTGGCGTGAATATGTATCCAGTTGTTACGTCTGAGAATGGGGTATTCTCTTATAGCTCAACCGTAACCATAGAAACTACCAAGGACGAATATCCAATTGCTGCTACTCAGGTTCATCATACTGTGATGGAAAGAGAATCGGTAGTTAAGGAAACAACACTTTCAGAATTTCTACCTCAAAAAGGATTGAAGAAGGGCGAAGCCACTTTCAATCGATTCAATGGTATAGCGGTGCACGAAGATGTGAATCACGATGGTCATATTGATGCCCAAGATAAGAAGGATGTAAAAGACATTGATCTTTGGAAGCAACACCCTATTGAAGATATTGGACATCGTTGGGGCCTAAGTATTGATTTGAATAAATGTTTGGGTTGCGGTGCTTGTGTTATTTCTTGTCATTCAGAGAATAACGTTCCTGTAGTTGGTAAAGACGAAGTTCGCAGAGGACGAGATATGCACTGGTTGCGTATCGACAGATATTTTAGTTCAGACTACGACAGAGTTGACGGTTACAAGGCAATGAGAAATGCCTCCGATGACCCTGAAGTTGTGTTCATGCCAATGATGTGTCAGCACTGTAATCACGCTCCATGTGAAACAGTTTGTCCTGTTGCTGCAACAACGCACAGTAGCGAGGGAATCAATCAAATGACCTATAACCGTTGCATTGGAACGCGTTATTGTGCTAACAATTGTCCTTATAAAGTACGAAGATTCAATTGGTTCAACTATAAGGCCTACGATAAGTTTTCAGAAGTAAATCCAGCTCAAGACATGGTTGGAAGAATGGTTTTAAATCCAGATGTGACAGTACGTTCTAGAGGAGTGATGGAAAAATGCAGCATGTGTATTCAAAATATACAAGCTGCCAAATTGAAGGCGAAAATGGAAGGAACAAGGCTTGAAGATGGTGATGTCGATTGCGCATGTTCATCAGCTTGTGGAACTGGAGCAATTACTTTCGGAGATCTCAATAATGTTGGATCGAATGTTAGGGTTTTGGCTGAAGATGTAAGATCGTACTCGGCAATTGAAGAAGTAGGAACACGTCCGAATGTATATTATTTAACAAAAGTAAGAAACGATAAACAGTCCTGAGAGCCTAATGTTTAAAGAAGCAGCAATAAGAGAGCCCTTAATTTTAGGTGAGAAATCCTATCACGACATCACGATAGATGTTGTAGGGCCTATTGAAAATAAAGCTCCACGCGCCTGGTATATTTTGTTGGCCATTTCTGGTTTGATTGCCGCATGGGGTGTGGGATGTATTTTGTACCTCATCGGCACAGGTGTTGGAGTTTGGGGATTGAACAAAACTGTTGGTTGGGCCTGGGACATTACCAATTTTGTTTGGTGGGTAGGAATTGGCCATGCTGGAACGCTGATATCTGCGGTTCTTCTCTTATTCAGACAGCGTTGGCGAATGGCAATTAACCGATCGGCAGAAGCCATGACCATTTTTGCAGTAATGATGGCTGCCCTTTTCCCGGGTATTCACATGGGTAGAATTTGGCTCGCGTATTGGGTATTTCCACTTCCAAATGCCTTTGGTTCGCTTTGGGTGAATTTCAATTCGCCATTGCTTTGGGATGTTTTTGCGATCTCTACATATTTCTCTGTTTCTTTAGTATTCTGGTATATAGGTTTGATTCCAGATTTTGCGACAATTCGTGACAGAATGGTTAAACCTAAGGCAAAGAAAATTTATGGAATTCTAAGCTTTGGATGGAGCGGAAAGGCAAAACATTGGACTCGATTTGAAGAAGTTTCATTGATCTTAGCCGGATTGGCTACTCCACTTGTATTCTCGGTGCACTCGATTGTATCTATGGACTTTGCTACCTCGGTAATTCCTGGTTGGCACACAACTATATTCCCGCCTTATTTCGTTTCTGGTGCGGTATTCTCTGGATTTGCAATGGTGCAGACATTGATGCTTATCATGCGAAAGGGAATGAAATTAGAGAATTATGTGACTGTTAAACATGTTGAATACATGAACATCGTAATCATTGTTACAGGATCGATTGTAGGTGTTGCATATTTAACAGAGCTCTTTATTTCTTGGTATTCAGGAGTAGAATATGAAGCGTATGCCTTCATCAATAGAGCAACAGGAAAATATTGGTGGTCCTATTGGGCGATGATGACCTGTAATGTGATTTCACCTCAGTTATTTTGGGTGAAGAAATGGAGAAGAAACTTGACCTTCACATTCTTTATGTCGATAGTGATCAATATTGGAATGTGGTTTGAAAGGTTCGTGATTATTGTTACCTCATTGCATGAAGATTATATTCCTTCTTCTTGGAGTATGTTCTATCCGACTGCAATGGATATAGGAATATTTATAGGAACCATAGGTATATTCTTTACACTCTTCTTATTATTTGCGAGGTTTTTCCCAGTATTGGCCTTGAACGAGTTGAAGAGTATTCTTAAAATTAGTGGTGAATCATATAAGGTTAAAGAATAATGGCAGACAAGACCATATATGCAATGTACGATGATGACAATGTCTTAAAGGACGCTGCTCAATCGCTCGTAGATAAAGGAATTCACATAAAAGATTGTTATTCTCCTTTTCCAATACACGGGATTGACCCTATTATCGGGGTAACGAGAACGCGATTGGGGATTGCAGCTTTTATGTATGGCTTGATGGGAACCTGTTTGGCCTTAATTGGGATGCGCTATTTTATGATCGTGGACTGGCCAATGATCATAGGAGGAAAGCCAAACTGGACACTCTTCCATAATTTACCGGCATTTGTGCCTGTTACGTTCGAGTTTACTGTTCTTTGTGCTGCACATGGCATGGCCATCACATATTTCATTCGAAATAAAACCTTACCGGGGATGCCAGCGGTAAATCCTGATCCAAGAACAACGGATGATAAATTTGTTTTGGAAATTGATACGCATGAGAATCACGGAATGAGTGCGGAGGATATTATTTCGGCTGTTAAAGAAACACCAATTGTTGAACTAAGTGAGAATACGCATTAAATGAAAGCACCAAAATTTCATATTACGCACTTGAGTTTTATTTTAGCCTTGTCATTGACTTTGGTTGCGTGTTCGTCTGATCCCTTGAGTCCCGGTATAGAATATATGCCGGATATGTACAGGTCGCCAGCTATTGAAGAATACGTTGATTACGGAGAAATTGATGATAGAATTAATGACTCTTTAGCAGATATTCTTTCAGCGCGTCAAACACCTAAAGGAACAATACCTTTTGCCTCAGATCCTTCGAAAGCGCGATTCAACTTTCCTTATCCCTATGAAAATACTGCGGAAGGCTATGAACGAGCTAGTCTGGAATTGGTGAATCCTATTGCGTTGACTCCAGAGGTTTTAGCTGAGGGGGAAGTAATCTACTCTCAATTTTGCATTCATTGTCATGGAGAAGCTGGAGCTGGAGACGGTTCGATTACCACAAAGAGTGGCGGAGCGTATCCACCACCACCTGTTTATTCATCTATAGCAGGATTAACACAAGGAAAGATGTTTCATACCTTGCAATATGGTAAGAATAATATGGGATCCCATGCTTCGCAATTGACGAAGGAAGAAAGGTGGAAAGTTGTACATTATGTGCAAACGCTAGTTGATGGGGAAAATCCATTTGACGAAAAAACAGAATCAGAACAAGGAGGTGAACAAGAATGAATTACCAAGTAACAAATAGGGCAAAAATCATTAGCCTGGCGTTTATGGTCATTGGCTTGATTGTTATCGCAGCGGGTTTTATCGTTGACGACTCTTCGCATCACGGAAGATGGTGGACAAATCTATTCGTGAATGGGCTGTTCTTTACTTTTGCGGGATTAGGAGCATTGTATTTTGTTGCTTTGCAATATGCTACGGAAGCGGCCTGGAGTGTAATGGCCAGAAGAATTTATGAGGCCATAATGAGTTTTGTACCTTATGGTTTGGGGGTAGTGATGTTGGTTTTAGTTGTAGGTCAATTTCACGGTCATCATTTGTTTCACTGGATGGATAGCGGATTGTACAAAGAAGTTATTGTTGAAGGAACGGAAGGAGCATTGTATATCGAGGATGTCGCATTTGATGGAATGGACATTGCCGATCCGCATGTTCTTGAATACACCATGCGTGACTTGATAAAAGGAAAGACCTTCGTCACTCCTGAAGGAAATACGATTTCTGTCAACCCGGAGTATGACCACTTAATTGATGGTAAATCAGCATTCTTTCATCCCGCATTTTTTTGGCTAAGACAGGTCGCTTATGTATTGACGTTTATCGTATTTATGCGTGCGTTCAGAAAAAGATCTTTAAAAGAGGACGAAGAGGGTGGAAAGAGTTTACACATAACCAATTATAAAAAGGGAGCAGTGTTCTTGGTCTTTTTTGCCGTTTTTTCAAGTGTATTGGCTTGGGACTGGGTTATGTCAATTGATACGCACTGGTTCAGCACCATGTTTGGATGGTACGTGTTTTCAGGGATGTGGGTAAGTGCAATGATTGCAGCAGTGGTAATGGCCTTATACTTAAAGGATAAAGGGCTCATGCCTAAGTTCAACAATAGTCACCTCCACGATATGGGGAAATGGATGTTTGCTATATCCTTTCTTTGGAGTTATTTATGGTTTTGCCAATTCATGTTGATTTGGTATTCTGACATTCCTGAGGAGGTAACTTATTTTGTTACGCGTTTTGAAAATTATCCGGTAGTTATGTGGCTCATATTCGCAATCAATTTTGTATTGCCCATGGTCATTTTGATGTCGAGAGACTCGAAAAGAAATGCGAAGTTCTTGATTACCATCGGAACAATAATATTTGTTGGGCATTGGCTAGATGTATGGTTAATGGTTGCACCTACAGGTGTATCCATGGCCGATCATTCGCACTTAGCTGCTCCGGGATGGATGGAAGTAGGTTTCTTTATTGGATTTTTGGGACTATTTATGCGAATTGTATTGAACAAATTGGCTGAAGCACCGTTAGTACCAACAAAGAGCCCATATTTTGATGAAAGTATTCAACACCACATTTAAGTAGAAGTAGAAAATGAGTTTTTTGGTCATATTAGTTGTAGTTCTCGGTTTAATCGCAACGATTCAATTAGCGAGAGTTTATGATCTTACGCGTGGTATATCCGATAAAAGAGAAGAAGATATTTCCGAAGCTGATATTAAGTTCAATGGGAATGGCATGCTTATTTTCCTTATCGCTTTAATGGCTTTTTTCGTTTGGTTGGTTTTCTTTAGCAAAGATCTGTATTACCCAGAAGCGGCTTCAGTTCACGGTAAAGAAATTGACAAGCTCTTGAATTTCAATTGGTGGATTGTAATTCCTGTTTTTGTGCTCATGAATATATTGCTCTATGGTTTTACATGGAAGTATCAATACAGAAAGGACAGAAAAGCATTCTGGTATCCGCATAATAACAAATTGGAGCTTATTTGGACGGTTGTTCCGGCTATTGTGCTAGCTGTAATCATTATTTGGGGTATTACTGTATGGTCCGATACGATGATGGGTGAGACCAAAGAAGACGCTATCCATATTGAGCTGTATTCAAAACAATTCGATTGGACAATCCGCTATGCAGGGGAGGATCAACAATTAGGACCAAGTAATTTTAACTTCATTTCTGGAGCAAATGCTATGGGCATTATTACAAATGGAACCAGAGATGCGATGCTTGAGGAGGTGAATGGTGAAATAGACCAACTTCAAGAAGTATTGGACAATGACAAAAACAATATTGCCATAATTTCTGCTGAAGATCGAGAAGAAAAAGAAGATAAACTGGGCAGACTGCAGCGCAAGAAATTAAGAATATTAGCCTTCATGAAAGACATGAATAAGAATGAAGGTGGAAAGTATGATACAGGAAAGGATGACTATCTCGTTGCTGGCGAATTCTATATTCCAGTTGATAGAGAGATTTTCTTCCATATAAATGCCAGAGATGTAATTCATTCTGCTTACATGCCTCATTTTAGAATGCAAATGAATGCAGTACCTGGCCAAGAAACGACATTTAGAATGACTCCTACAATAACCACAGAAGATATGCGCAAGAAAACAGGTGATCCTGATTTTGATTACGTTTTAATGTGCAATAAAATATGTGGAGCCTCTCACTATAATATGCAGAGAACAGTGAAAGTTGTAAGTCAAGAGACGTATGACGCTTGGTTAAAGTATGAGGACATTCAAAACAAAACACCTCGTAAAACCTTTGCCCAAGCTTTGGGAATGGAGGATGATCAGCCTCTATTGGGAGAATTGAGTACAAACGAACAAAATTTTGAATAATGGGGGCAGAAGCGCATGGACATCATAAAGAGAGCTGGATAAGTAAATACATATTCAGCATGGATCATAAGATGATCTCACGCCAATTTCTGATTACAGCGATTTTCATGGCGATTGTAGCGATGATGATGTCTGTTTTGTTTAGACTGCAATTGGCATGGCCAAATGAGGGCTTTGAGATATTGAATTTTTTCTTGGGAGATAGATGGGCTCCAGATGGGGTATTGGATAAAAATGCCTACTTAGCACTGGTTACTATTCATGGTACGATAATGGTCTTCTTCGTGCTTACAGGAGGACTTTCCGGCACATTTGCGAATCTCTTAATTCCGTTGCAAATTGGTGCAAGAGATATGGCATCGGGCTTTTTGAACATGTTGTCTTACTGGTTCTTTTTGCTTTCGAGTGTCATCATGATATTTTCACTATTTGTTGAAGGTGGAGCTGCCTCGGGGGGTTGGACAATTTATCCACCATTGAGTGCCTTGCCCGAAGCCATGCCCGGATCTGGTTCTGGTATGACCTTGTGGTTATTGAGTATGACCTTCTTTGTAGTCTCATCTTTGTTAGGTGGGCTGAATTATATCGTAACGATCATTAACCTTCGTACGAAAGGAATGAAAATGACGCGCTTACCGCTAACGGTGTGGGCGCTGTTTGTGACTGCGATATTAGGTGTATTGTCTTTCCCAGTTTTATTCGCTGCTGTCCTTCTTTTGATGATGGACAGGACGATGGGAACAAGTTTCTATCTTTCAGACATACATATAGCCGGTGAAGCACTCGATTTTGTTGGAGGATCGCCTATACTATATCAACACTTGTTTTGGTTCTTAGGCCATCCAGAAGTTTACATTGTACTCTTGCCTGCTTTGGGTATCAGTTCAGAAATCATATCTACCAACGCGCGTAAGCCAATTTTCGGGTATAAGGCCATGATTGGATCGATATTGGCAATTGGTTTTCTCTCCTTTATCGTATGGGGTCACCACATGTTCGTAACGGGAATGAATCCATTCTTAGGCGGAGTATTTGTATTTACTACTTTATTGATAGCCATACCCTCTGCCGTCAAGGTATTTAATTACTTAACAACCCTATGGAAAGGAAATCTGGTGTTAACACCTGCGATGCTCTTTTCAATTGGACTGGTGTCAACATTCATTACCGGAGGTGTCACCGGAATCATATTGGCCGATTCAGCATTGGATATACCTATTCATGATAATTATTTCGTTGTTGCTCACTTCCATGTTGTAATGGGGATGTCTGCTATATTTGGAATGTTCGCAGGAATTTATCATTGGTTCCCTAAACTATTTGGGAAAATGATGAATACGCGTATGGGCTATGTTCACTTTTGGGTAACGATCGTATGTGCTTTTGGTGTATTCTTACCGATGCACTTTGTTGGAATCGCAGGATCTCCAAGAAGATATTATGACCAGAGTGTCATCAATATGTTCAATAATGAAACGATGGTTGACTTGAATGTTATCATCACTACGTTTGCTATAATTGCGGCTATAGGTCAAGGTGTTTTCCTATTGAATTTCTTCTATTCGGTTTACAGAGGTCAGAAAGCAATTCAAAATCCATGGAAATCAAATACATTGGAATGGACAACTCCTGTTGAACATATTCATGGAAACTGGCCCGGAGCATTACCTGTTGTTCACAGATGGCCTTATGATTACAGTAAACCTGGTAAACCCGATGACTATGTGCCCCAAACGGTACCTCTCGAAGAAGGAGAAGAAGACGGTCATTAAAGACATTGAAAGCCCTGTTAATACAACGGGGCTTTTTTATTGATTGATATTTACTAGAGCATTCATGAAGCCTTATATTTGTTGGAATGAGTGATGAATTCGACATACGAGCAGAGGGCGAAATTTCAAATGATGCTGAATTTGAAAATGTACTAAGACCCCAAGGCTTTGATGAATTTACAGGGCAGAATCAAGTTGTCGACAATTTAAAAGTATTTGTTGCTGCAGCTAAAGGAAGGAATGAAGCTCTAGACCATGTTTTGTTGCATGGTCCACCTGGATTGGGAAAAACGACTTTAGCCTACATTATATCTAACGAATTAGGTGTAAACATAAGGACTACTTCTGGCCCCGTTTTGGACAAGCCAGGAGATCTTGCTGGCTTATTGACCAATCTCGAAGAGAATGATGTGCTCTTCATAGATGAAATCCATCGGATGAGCCCAGTGATTGAAGAGTATCTTTATTCTGCAATGGAAGACTACAAGATTGATCTTGTTATTGATTCTGGACCAAATGCGAGGACAGTACAAATCGCCTTGAATCCGTTTACTTTAATAGGTGCTACTACGCGTTCTGGATTATTGACCTCTCCCTTAAGAGCGCGTTTTGGAATCAATTCGAGATTAAGTTATTATGATGTTCCAACTATGCAGCGGATAATTTCGCGATCGTCAGCAATTTTGGGTGTTCCTATTGATGACAAGGCAGCAAAGGAAATAGGAAGACGAAGTCGAGGTACACCTAGAATAGCAAATGCGCTTTTAAGAAGAATACGCGATTTCGCTCAAGTTAAGGGTACCGGGGAAATCGATTTGGAGATTACCAAATATGGCCTGAATGCACTCAATGTGGATAATCACGGACTGGATGAAATGGACAATAGAATATTGTCAGTAATCATTGAAAAGTTTAAGGGTGGGCCTGTAGGATTGAATACGATCAGCACTGCTGTCGGTGAGGATGCGGGTACTATAGAAGAAGTCTATGAGCCTTTTTTGATCATGGAGGGCTTTTTAGTGCGAACGCCTCGCGGAAGACAGGCTACTCAAGCAGCATATACACATCTCGGAAAGATGCCTAGCCACCAATCAGATACGCTTTTTTAAGAATGAAAAAATACCTTAATATTTTCTTGTTATTGCTTGTTGCTTGTTCCAGCGAAGAGCCTATGGAAGTGAATAGTTCGCCAAAGCAGAACTTAGGCAAATTTGTGAAACACAATGCAAAAGACATAGGAATTGGGTTCTTGAACCAGATTGAAGAATCTCCTGAGGTGCACGGCTTGACTTGGGATGCAATTTATTCGGGTGGAGGTGTCGCAATTGGCGACATCAATAATGATGGATTCCCGGACATTTTTTTTTCTGGAAATCAAGTAGATGATGCCCTTTATTTAAATAATGGAGACTTTACCTTCAATGATATCAGCAAGTCTTCGGGAATTTCGGCCCATTCAGGATGGTCATCAGGCGTTGCAATGGCAGATATAAATGCCGATGGTTATTTAGATATCTATGTGTGCAGAAATTCATGGAAATTAGATGCAGATGATCCTACCTTCAAAAGAAATAAGCTATTTATAAATAATGGTGATTTGAGCTTTACCGAAAGTGCTCAAGAATATGGTTTGGATCATATGGGCTATAGCACACAGGCTACATTCCTTGATTACGACAAGGATGGAGATCTAGACATGTTTTTACTAAATACACCTTCGAATAACCTAAAGCAAAAAGTGCTTTACCAACAGCAAGGAACATATGCTGATTGGGTATCGGATCAGTTTTTCGAGAATCGCAATGGAAAATTTCACAATGTATCAAAAGCAGTTGGAATTGATAATTTTTCATTTGGCCTAGGTGTAGTAGCGGCTGACATAGATCACGATACTTGGATTGATTTATATGTCGCTAATGATTATGAACGTCCTGATTATCTCTATATCAACCAAAGAGACGGAACGTTTAAGAATCAATTGAACGAAAAAATTAAGCACACATCCTTTACATCTATGGGATGCGATGCCGCTGATATAAATAATGATGGACTTACAGATATCGGTGTTGTTGATATGCAAAGTGCCGATCATTATCGATCCAAAACCAATATGCCTTCGATGGATGAAGAGCAATTTTGGGGATATGTAAAACAGGGGTACAATTATCAATATATGACCAATGTCCTGCAAATGAATGGAGGATATGGATTCTTTTCTGATATAGCTCAATATGCAGGATTGAGCAGTACGGATTGGTCTTGGTCAATTCTTATGGCCGATTTTGATTTAGATCGAAAAAAGGACATCTTCATTTCTAACGGTATCAATAGAGATTTACGAAATAATGATTTTGCTGTCAGCCTTGAGGCGAAAAATTCGAAAAAGGAAAAAATAGATTTGTTTGAAATGGCGCAATCCCTTCCTTCAAGTCCATTACCAAATTTCCTTTTCATGAATGATGGAGACTATTCCTTTAATGAATCTGCAGTTGACCTGGGAATTGATGAAGCCTCTTTTTCTTTCGGTGCAGCCTACGGAGACTTGGATTTGGATGGGGATTTAGATCTCGTGGTCAACAATAATAATTCGGCTCCTTTCATTCTCGAAAATGACATGGCTGAAGGAAATTATCTCAAAATTAAATTCAAAGGGCCTGAGGGAAACCCCTTTGCTTATGGTGCTAAAGTTTTTGCTTTTGCTGATGACGAAATTCTCTATCAAGAATTGAGTCCTGTTAGAGGTTACCAATCGTCATGTGAACCTTTGTTGACATTTGGACTGGGAGATCTTGACTTCCTTGACTCTTTAATCTGTTTTTTTCCAGGTGAGAAGAGCATCCTCCTCAAGAATGTTAAAGCCAATAAAGAATTGAACTTGGATTTTGCAAATGCCCAGAACGTGAAAAGGAAAGTCTACCATGTTTCGAACAGGCTTTTTCAAGAACAATCCTTGGCATTGGGACTAGATTTTAACCACAGAGAAGATGACTACGATGATTACGTAAAAGAAGTGTTGTTGCCACATTCTCAAACCCGTATGGGGCCTAAAGTAGCCATTGGTGATATTAATGGAGATGATGTGAACGATGTTTTTGTTTGTGGTGCAGCTGGACAAGAAGGAGCTTTCTTTATTCAAGAGACCAATGGCAAATTTACTAAATGGAATGGAGTACCTGTCCTTGCGAAAGATAGAAGTTTCGAGGACGTTGATGCACTAATCGCGGATTTTGATAATGATGGTGACAACGATTTATTAGTTCAAAGTGGAGGAGGAGCAAGTGCTGATAAATGGTTTGATCGCTTATATATTAACACAGGTAATGATAATTGGCAACGCTCAGAGTTGGTTCCAAACAGCAACTATAACGGTTCATGTATTGCGGCCTGTGATTTCGACAATGATGGTGATGTCGATCTCTTTTTAGGAGGTCGAGGAGAACCTTTAAAATATCCATATCCTGGGAACTCAGTGATATGGGAAAATGAAAACGGAAGATTTGTGGATCGAACGCAAGAAATTGGGCCGGAGCTTTCCCAGATTGGAATGGTAACTGATGCAACATGGTCCGATATTAATGCAGACGGCAGTATGGATTTAATCCTTGTTGGTGAATGGATGCAACCGATAGCATTCTTACAATCCGAGGGGCAATTTGTTTTAGATGAGCATTGGTTCGATAAAGCTGATGAATCGCTCGGATGGTGGTTCAATATTGAATCTGCGGATATCAATAATGATGGAATCGATGATTTTATTGTTGGAAATATAGGTGAGAATAATAAATTTCATCCAAGTCCTAAAAAACCATTGCGCGTTTACAGTTCTGATTTCGATGAGAATAAGAGCAATGATATCGTCCTTGCAAAAGAATACAAAGGAAAAATAGTGCCTACTAGAGGGAGAGAATGCTCTAGCGAACAGCTTCCATTTATAGCCAAAGATTTTGAGACTTTTGACGAGTTTGCCAATGCCTCTGTGCAGAATATCCTCGGAGATAAAATAGAAGAGGCACTTGAGCTAAAGGTCAATAATTTTAAATCGGGGGTCATATTAAGCTCTCCAAAGGGTTATCATTTTCAACCCTTTCCGGCAATGGCACAATTGTCTCCTGTCATGGGATCAGTGGTTTATGACTTTGACAGCGATGGCCATTTAGATATTTTGATTGCAGGGAATCTTTTCGATGCCGAAGTCGAGACGACTCGACATGATTCTGGCAATGGAATATTTCTTAAAGGAAATGGTTCAGGTGATTTCAAAGCATTGGGCCACTTTCAAAGTGGTTTTTATGCTCCGCTCAATGTGAGGGGATTGCATTTGTCTCTGAACAATGCGAAGAATTTCGGCTGTGTTTTTGTCCCGGCCAATAACAACAGACTTACGGCATTCACATTTAAAAAGTGAAAGACTACAAAGCAAGGTACTCACAGTTGATAAAAGAGGAAGCTAAAAATTTGGGCTTTTTTAAATGTGGTATTGCTAAGGCGGAATTTTTGGAAGATGAAGCCAGAGATCTCGAGAAATGGTTAAATGAGAATCGACATGGCAAAATGGCCTATATGGCCAATCATTTTGATAAGCGTTTGGATCCAAGAAAATTGGTGGATGGATGTAAATCAGTTGTTTCTCTTCTTTTGAATTATTATCCACCAGAAGATCAGCGCGATCCAGAAGCACCAAAAATTTCAAAGTATGCTTATGGTAAGGATTATCATTTTGTCATAAAGGAAAAACTGAAAAGCTTGATTCAAAGAATTCAAGATGAAATAGGTGAAGTCAATGGTCGATGCTTTGTTGACAGCGCCCCAGTAATGGATAAGGCCTGGGCTAAAAGAAGCGGTTTAGGTTGGATAGGGAAGAACACCAACTTATTGAGCAAACAACACGGTTCTTATTTTTTTATTGCAGAATTGCTGTTGGACATAGAATTAGATTATGACTTACCCGTTACTGATCATTGTGGAGATTGCACAGCATGCATTGATGCTTGCCCAACAGATGCCTTAACAGCTCCCTATGAAATTGATGGAAGTAAGTGTATTTCTTACTTTACGATTGAATTGAAAGAAGCTATTCCTTTAGAGATGAAAGGGAAATTTGAAAATTGGGCATTTGGTTGTGACGTGTGTCAAGACGTCTGTCCTTGGAATAGATTTTCAACGGCACACAATGAACCCTTGTTCCAAGCGCATCCAGATTTATTAACTATGAATAGGGCGGAATGGGAAGATTTAACTGAAGAAGTATTTCAGAGAATATTCAGGAAATCTGCTGTTAAACGAACAAAATATGAAGGGTTGAAAAGAAATATAAAATTTATTCAGGCACCTAAACCATGAAAGGCGAAGAATCAAATGCCTCAACAATAATATCCGAATATTGCGATCCAAATTGGGCAATACACCATACTTTCAAAGCCATGATTTCTTCTTTATTCAGCCATTTAAAAGATTTAATGAGTTCTTTTTTAAATAATTGACGATCAAAACTCACTTTTCTCAGGATCTTTTTGCTGAACTCTAACATGTGCATAGTGGATTAAGTAATTAAAAATAGAAATTAACGTTGTATTATCAATAGTCGACCAGCACAAATTATTAAACATTTTTCCAGAGAAAAATGGATGCGTTTATAACGACAATTCGTCTCTTTTATTATCCAATTAAACGCTTATACCCGAATTCGATGAGAGTATTGTATTGTCCTTGATTAAAAATTCTTCTCCAGAAGTTCAACTGATTAGTTCCCGTAGCGATGGTATTCCGAAGGGGAGTGAGAGAATTCGTAAACCTTATGCTCATAAAGGATTTCTCACCAAAAGAATAGTCCATACCAATATAGAGAGCAACAGAGATAGAATTGAACTGGTCTCCTGAGTCGAGTTCTATACCGTCATTATCAATTTCTTTTGTGGTAATCAAAAACTCAGGCCCAAGACCAAGCGCATAAATAAAACGCTCTTGATGAAATTTGTAAAGAATGGGCATTTCTACATAGGAGAGATTCAGCTTGTAAGAGAGAAAGTCGCCTTTATCTGGGTTGATATTTTTAAGGCTTCCTTTTGAAATGTATTGCAAGCCTATTTCAAGAGAGTTATTGTTGCCCAATTCGCGTTCAACACTTGGTCCCAAAAAAAATCCAAGTTTATCAAAACCACCTAGTCCATCACCTGCAACTTGAGACCCAACTAAGCCGCCTCTGAGACCTAATTTGAAGCCATCTTGAGAAATAAGGGAAGAACAGAAAAGTAAACCTATAACAAGAAGTGCAGGCCTACATATCGACATGCTTCTTTTCAGCCTGTATAATTTCATATTCATCAAATCCAGATTTGTAAATATAGGCTACAATTTCACATTTACTAATATCAATATCTGGGTTAGGAGAGGGAGCGCTAGAAATAGATGAGGGCAGACTAAAACTTCCTTCATATCTCAAAGAATCTCCTGGACTAGCATCCGTAAAGAATTGATCGCCCCAGGTACTATTTAAAGTACCTCTAAAGACATGACGATGCAAATAGTTCTCCAGTACATCTGACCCGTCATATTGCCCTTCTAAAATGCTATCCTCTAATAGATATATGGTCAAGTTGTGGCTTCCGTCAACAGCATTGTCGAATAGCGCATCTATTTGAACATCAATTTGACCAGAACCGGCATTGTATTCTGCCTGTTTAATTTTTATGTCTACATCAGCAGGAGTGCTTAAAACTTCTCCAATCTTACCATCCCATGCGCCAAAACCGATGAGCAAAGAACCATTATCCTCAGTTCTGTTAACCGTGCCTACTGGAATTCCAAATACTTCAAAAGTATTCTCATAAGCTTGACCATCTGGTGTTCTAAAGTCTGTTAAGAAAAACCCCGGGTGTTCTGGATCTGCCTGTGGTTCGCAGAAAAAATCGATCATGTGAATTCCAACAGGAATCAATTGGTCGCCATATACACCTTCAAGTTGTTCTAATGCCTCAGTGGCTAAAGGGCAATTAACACATCTAAATCCGGTAAAATCCTCAACTATTACATTTCGAGGAATCCCCGTTCCAGATCCAGTAACAGGACCTGAGCTTCCATCGTATGGTAAGTCAACCCTATCACAGGCATTGATCATAAATAGAAGAAAAACAATTAAAGCGATTGCACTTGATCTCATAATCTAAAAACTTGTGGTGACTGATAGGGTAAGACCTGTAGCTGCTGGAACAGTTCGGCAAACACCTCCGATACAAAATATTCCCGCTCGCTGCCTTCCACCTCTCAATTCAATTCTACTCGTATTTCGTGTATAGGCTATGGCACCTATTAAATAATGAAGCTTAGCATTGGGATGCACATTTCCATAATTATATTGATCCATAACTGAAAATGACCAATGGGGTGAAACGGTGTATTCTACTAAGCCAGTAAACCAATTGCCTGAATCTTGTTTTGTTGCAAGGTGCTGCAACTCGATTCTAATATTATGTTTCGGTTTAACTTTATAACCAATCTCAGCAACATGGATGTCTGCAAAGACAGTTGGTAGTTCTTTTCCACCTCCTTGGATAAGTCCTTGATCAAAAACGAAATTAAAGTAGGTATATTTTATCTTCGTTTTTTTAGAAATCTTTTTGTCTATTTCAGCATGGAAGTCTTTTATCAGTACGCGATCTCCTGCTTTGAACAAACTTACTTCATATCCCTGTCGACTTGGGTCTAAATCCACATCAAATGATTGGCTAGGATCTATCCAAGTCGTATCTAAATCATTTAACTGTGTATAGCTCATCGTGATTTTAGTACCATATTTTCCTCCAAGGAGTTGAGCTATCTTGCTTTTAGCTTTTGACTTTTTTTTGATTTTGTAAGATATTTCTCCAGAATAGCCAATTTCTCCATTGGGCTGAGTCGCATATGGATATAAGGTTGCGGCTAAATTATACGTGTGTTGTTTGGTCAATGCAGGTAAATAGTTAATGTTCAGATCGAAAGGAGAGACTGCACGACTGCTTTGATAAAACATATTGTCCTTAGTCGTTCCTGTCAAATTAAGGGCAAATCCCTTGGTAGAATAAGTCAAATTAGAATAGAGTGCATTTCCATTTTTATAGATATCTCTATTTGAGACATTCGGGTCATTTTCTTTATGCACATATTCTGTTACAAATCCAACACGACCTCTTTGAATTAAAACACGTCCTCCATAACTGCCTACATTTTCGGGCAATTGCAAAAGAGAACTGTTATCCCTTTCATATTTTGAAACAAAACTAGCTCCAAGGCTCACTCTTGTTTTACTCGTATCGAGAGCACTGAACATTTCGTTTAAATTAAATTCTGCATCCAATCCTCTTACGACCCCGGGTCCGTTCGTAAAGCCATTGTCAAATGCAAAACGCTGTTTACCCATAACACCTTTCAAATAAACTCCGTCCAAAGGGCTAATTCTCAGCCGTACACCGTCCATGGCATTATCGACCCCTAGAAACCGCTCTTCATAACTCCTAAAAATCATTCCAAGTCCGAATTGCTCATAGAAATTACCTACGGTAACATCCAACAAATCATTTTTGTATTTCGCATATCTATATCCTATTCCGGATCCGCTATAAGAGATTAACGTACTGGCCGGATAACCTAAAAGAGCTGGAGAATAGGTCTCATAACGCATTCCTACCTCGAAATCTTTAAGTGTATAGGTCAAATAGCCCCAGGCATTGATTCCTACATCTTCATCTGGAGGAATAGCTCCAGTTAAGGTATCTTCAGTATAATATTGGCTGTCTATTTGAAAACTTCCACTAATCTGTCCTTGATTCCCAGAATTGTCCTGGGCTGCAATAAAAAAGGGAACAAGAAGAATAAGGAGTAAAGTTCGGGTTCGTTGGTTTTGGTTTAGCAACATAAATTTAGTTGGTCAATGCTTTAATCTTTTCATAAAGTTCATCCTCATCACCTTCTGTGTAGGAAATGTGCTGATAAACTATTTTTCCGTTTCCATCTACCAAAAAGGTATAAGGAGGATTGGAGACGTTCATGGCTCTTCTAAAGTCTGAATTCTCATCCAAGAGGACTTCATATTCCCAGCCACTAGCATCAACATATGGCTTAACTTGGCGAGATCTTCGCGCATCATCGATAGAAATGGCATACAGCTTAACACCTGTTTCATCTTGCCAATCTTCATACACCTCTGCAATATTGTTCAGCTCTCTTTTACATGGTCCACACCAAGTAGCCCAAAAGTTAATTACATAGGGCTTTCCATCGTTATGGAAATCCGAAGAATTGATCACTTTTCCATTCATGTCTTTTAGGTCAACAGAAGGAACTGTTTTGTTCTGTGCTTGTGTATTTAAAGTGCAAACTAAAGCGATCGCGATAATTAATATATTTCTCATTGTTATTAGATTATGATTCTACGATCTACCTAAGCAAAAAGCGAACCATTTTTAATGCTTGTGCAATTTCGAGATAATAGATGAATTGTAAAATCAAAAACTTGAAAATTACTTTATAAGATAGGATTCCTTTTTCCAATAGAGACAAAAAAAGCCCCCTGCACAAGCAGAGGGCTTTTTAATAAGAATTAAAATTTCTTATTTGCTAACAGTCAATTTCGTAGTAGAAACTTGACCATCAACAACCATATTTAACGTGTAGATTCCTACAGATAAGCTGCTTACGTCAATATTCACATTGTTGTTCCCAACAAAGTTTTGCTGAGTTGAAACGTAAACTTTTTCTCCAATTAAATTATACATCTCAAAAGAAACTTGAGATTCTGAATCTAAGTTGAATGCAATAGTAACATTGTCGTTAGCTGGGTTAGGATAAACATTTACGAATGTCAATGCTTGGATCTGGTCGATTCCAGAAATTGCATCTACACCGAATCCATCTGTTCTAACTTCCCACTCTTCTTCACCTCCACCAGAGGCCAAAACGTTTCCGTTACCATCAGTTAATTCGAATCCTCCATTTTCGAAGGTACCCCACTGGGCAGCGAACATTCCGTCACCAAACTCATCTAGCATAACTAGCTCATAACAGTCAATATCAGTGATTGAGATACTCTCTTCAACCAATGCGTCTGTCTGACCATCGTAAGTTCCCATAGGCATACCAGCAAGGACAGTTCCATTTTCATCGATGATTTCCCAACCAGTTTCCTGTGGCCAGTTATCCAATTGGATAGCCAAAGTCAAGTCGCTGTTTCCAGCAGGTGAAAGATCAACATCTAATGTCTCGCCATCGTTGTCAGCATTTGTGTCACCCATTAATTCAACTTCGATAGTCAATTCAAAGGCACCAGCCACACCAGTAATTGCTGGAAGAGTAACTTCTTCTGTTAAGTAAAGATCTAAGCTTCCTGTCCAGTTATACGTGCTGTTCAAGTTTCCATCAACATAAGTCTTAATGTCAGCAGCTGTCATTGGATCTCCTGAAGCACTGTAGTTTTGAATAACTACTGTTGGAACATATTCAGCTCCACAGAAAGCCTCTGGAGAAGTAATTCCCAATACTTTGGCATCCGTATCTTCAGATGCAGGAGCACCGTCAGGATCCATAATAGTAGTAGAAACAGCGTTGATGAATCCAGCTGCATCTCCACCATATCCAACAAGGATTTCTCCTACAGTATGGTTAGGCCAGATAATGAAGAAAGTAGGATAAGCACCTACTCCAAGAGCAGCACCAACTGAAGAATCATCAATGATAGGGTAAGGAGTTCCTGTAACCCAGTCACCAGCCGTATTCGATCCAGTTCCCATTAAGTCATCCATGTTTGTGGCATCATCCATCTCAATGGATAAAATCTCTAAAGTGTTATCACCGTCAGGACCGTGTAATTCATAAAGATCCTTCAAAACTTCATCTTCGTGCGCTGCCCAGCAAGGTCCGCACCATGTAGCAAAAGCGTCAACTAAAACGGCTTTTCCTTCATCAAGAGTGTTGTAAAGGTTGATTTCATTACCATTGATATCGGTAACAATAAAGTTTGGAGCAATGTCTCCAGCTTCAACTTGAGCATTCATGCCAAAAGCAAGAACACAAATCGAAAAAAGACTAAGTAAAATTTTCTTCATCGTATGTTATTTAAAATTTAATTTTCTTTTGAGCGAATAAATATACGTAAACAATTCGCTCACTTTTTTGTTTGAATCCCAATTATTTCAACGGAATACCGTGTTTTTTTGAATTTATTATTGTATTTCTATTCGGTCTTATTGGAACAAGGTAATCTATAGAAGGCCCGTGCTCAATAGACTTTTAGCTTGGATTTCGGAATAAACAGTCTCGAGAATAAACCAATGAAGGGTTAATATTGAATTGCTAGTTTCTCTATCAAACATTGATTGAAGAAGAGTCGAAAATATTCGAAAGTGCTTTTTTGGCCATTGATATTGTATTCACATTTTCCACCGATAAGCGCAACACGTCATTCTTTTGATACATCTTATGCCCTTCAGGATTTTGCGCGATGAAAGCAAGGATTTGATCAAAAACGGATGTCTGAAAAAATCGGGATTCTTGATCTTGGATAAAGTGCCCAATAAGTTTTCCAGACTTTAAAATAAGCTTTTCCAAGCCCATCTTCTTAGCGTGCCATTTTAAGGGAATCGTAGCCAACAATTCTTTTGTTTCCATTGGTATAGGCCCAAAACGATCAATTAGTTGTTCCTTGAATATTTCAAGTTCCTCTTCATTCTTTATTGCGTTGATCTCTCGATACAATTTGAGTCTTTCTGTGATTGAAATGACGTATTCATCCGTTATCAGTAATTCAAGATCAGTTTCGAGAGCCAATTCTCTTGAGTAAACTTCTTTCTCTTCTTCAGTATAGAGATCTTTAAACTCTTTTTCCTTTAATTCTTGTATGGCCTCATTCAATATTTTATGGTACATATCAAAGCCGATATCAGAGATAAATCCGCTTTGCTCACCTCCAAGTAAATCTCCAGCTCCTCTGATGTCAAGATCCCGCATTGCGATATTCATTCCACTTCCGAGATCGCTAAATTGTTCTATAGCTTGCAATCGTTTTCTTGCATCTGTAGATACATGATATATCGGTGGCGAAATCAGATAGCAAAACGCGCGTTTATTGCTTCTCCCTACTCTTCCCCTCATTTGATGAAGGTCGCTCAGGCCAAAGTTATTTGCATTATTGATTATGATCGTATTCGCATTTGGAATGTCAATGCCTGACTCAATAATAGTTGTGCAAACTAAAACATCGAAATAGCCTTGAATAAAGTCGACCATTACTTTTTCAAGTTTTTCTCCTTCCATTTGACCATGTCCAATTTTGACTCTCGCATCTGGACAAAGCTTCATAATTAAATGGGCAATTTCTTCTATGTTTTGAACGCGATTGTGGACAAAGAATACTTGTCCTCCACGAGACAATTCATACGAAATCGCATCGCGTATAAATTCTTCATTAAATGTGTGGATTTCTGTCTGAACTGGAAGTCGATTTGGTGGAGGCGTGTTTATTATTGAAAGATCTCTAGCGCCCATAAGAGAAAACTGCAATGTTCTTGGAATAGGGGTAGCAGTTAATGTCAAGGTGTCTACGTTGGCCTTCAATGTTTTGAGTTTGTCTTTGGCCCCAACGCCAAACTTTTGTTCCTCATCAATTATTAATAAACCTAGATCCTTAAATTGGATGCGCTTATTGAGCAGTTTGTGGGTTCCAATAACAATGTCGACTTTCCCTTGTTCCAATTTTTTGATGGTCTCAGTTGTTGCCTTGGCACTTTTAAATCGATTAAGATAATCTACCGTAACAGGAAATTCCTTCAGTCTTTTTTTGAAGCTTTGATAGTGTTGCAATGATAAAATTGTTGTCGGAACTAGAATCGCAACTTGCTTGCCATCGGTTGCTGCCTTGAATGCTGCACGTATAGCTACTTCAGTTTTACCAAATCCAACATCTCCACAGACCAAACGATCCATTGGCGATTCATTCTCCATGTCTTTTTTTACATCTTGAGTAGCCTTCAATTGGTCGGGGGTGTCCTCAAACATGAAAGAGGCCTCTAATTCAGTTTGTAAATATGAATCAGGACTAAAAGCAAATCCTTTGGTAGCTTTTCTTTTTGCGTAGAGTTTGATTAGATCAAAAGCAATCGCTCGAACTTTCGCTTTTGTTTTGGATTTTATTTTATTCCAAGCAGGAGAACCCAAACGGTGAATTTTAGGTGCCGTTCCTTCCTTGCCAGTGTACTTGGATATTCTATGGAGAGAATGTATGCTAACATATAAAATGTCATTGTCTTTATAAATTAGTCGAATGGCTTCTTGCTTTTTGCCATTAACGTCCAATTTTTCCATTCCAGAGAACTTTCCTATTCCATGATCGATATGTGTGACATAGTCGCCTGGTTTCAGGCTCATTAAATCTTGAATAGTAAGGGCCTGTTGATTCTTTTTAAATCCTTCCTTTAATCTGAACTTATTATATCGTTCGAAAATCTGATGATCCGTATAACAAAGTATTTTGTGTTTGTGATCTATAAAGCCTTGCTTTAGCCCAAGCATTATGGGATTAAATGCAATTTTGACCGCTTTGTCTTCAAAAATCTTGTAAAGACGATCTATCTGGCTTTCATGTCCGACAGCTATAATAATGGAATATCCAAGTTTATTGTGTTTATGTAAATCATCAATTAATAGGTCAAAATTCTTCTTAAAGGATGGCTGAGAAGAACTTTGTACTATAATAATGCTGTCATGAGAAAAGGCATCCACAATGCCCATTTCAATCACTCTCATTGCATTTAATTGCTCAGAAAAAATCGAATTTGAGGTGTACAATTCATCAGGAGAAAGAAATTGTACTGGGCTATCATTGGAGTCATATATGTTTTGACCCTTTTCTTTTTCCTTATCTAATTTAAAAAGGCAGGACTTGACATCTTCAATCCAAATACTAGTGTCTTCCGGAATGAAGTTGAGAAAGTCAACACGACTTTCTTCCAAAATTTTATCCTGGACATTGGGGACGATAGTCAAGCGCGTCATTTTTTTAATTGACAGCTGCGTTAAGGTGTCAAAGGTTCTTATCGATTCAATTTCGTCTCCAAAAAAATCTATCCGAAAAGGTTCTTCGTTGACAAAAGAAAAAATATCAACGATTCCACCCCGAATAGAGAATTGACCAGGTTGATGCACGAAGTCAACTTTGTCAAATTCAAAATCAATTAATAGATCATTGATGAAGTCAAGGGAATGTCGCTCTCCTATTTTTAGCTCGAATGTATTCTTTCCCAAATGGTTTTTGGAAACGACTTTTTCGGAAAGCGCTTCAGGATATGTAACTACGGCAAGAGCCTTCTCATTCTTTCGAATAGCTGTCAAAACTTCTGCTCGCATTCCTACATTGGCGTTTTCAATTTTTTCCGTTTCGTAAGGCTTGCGATAGGATTGTGGGAAGAACAGAACATCCAGTTCTTTTTTGCCAAAGTTTTCAAGATCATTTAAAAAATAAGCAGCTTCTTCTTTGTCATTTAAAACTATGAGATGCACACCTTTGGCCTGACAAATTGCGCTATGAACAAGAAAAGACTTTAAGCTGCCAATGGCTCCTTTGAATTTTAATTTGTGATTTTGAAGCACAAGAAGACTGGCCAATTCTTTTGAAATGGCATTCTCTGAATAGACTGAAATCAGCTCTTCTTTTGTCAAAGGCCTTTGATAAAGGCTGCAAAGAAATAATTTTTTAAAATGCTAAACGATGGCTTCAGAATAAATTTTCATGAACTCTTCGGCTTTTTCGACCATTTCTACACTGCCAATGAAAAGAGGGGTGCGTTGATGCAGATGTTCCGGAACCACATCCAATACGCGACCATATCCAGTACTTGCCTTTCCGCCCGCTTGTTCGCACAAAAGAGCTAAAGGATTGTTTTCATAAAGTAAGCGTAACTTACCATTTGGAGAACTTGAAGTACGAGGGTATATATAAATTCCTCCTTTGATCATATTTCTGTGAAAATCGGCCACCAATGATCCAATGTATCTAGAAGTGTAGGGTCGATCCGTATTTTCATCTTCTTCTTGACAATACTTGATATACTTTTTTACTCCCTCTGGGAAATGAACATAATTCCCTTCATTGATGGAATATATTTTTCCTTTTCTTGGAAATTGCATGCAGGGATGTGACAGACAAAAAACACCAATGGAAGGGTCGAATGTAAAACCGTTAACGCCTTTGCCCGTTGTATAAACCAACATGGTAGATGAACCATATATAATGTATCCTGCCGCTACCTGTTTTGTTCCAGGTTGCAAGAAATCTGCTAATTGTGCTTTTTCACCAACAGGAGAGACTCTTCTGTAAATTGAAAATATTGTTCCTATAGAAACATTGACGTCAATGTTAGAGGAACCGTCAAGCGGATCAATCAATAAAACATAATTTCCATTTTTCGCTTCTTCACTTTCAAAAGCGATGAAATTGTCATGTTCTTCAGAAGCGATTCCGCAAACCTCCTCTTGAGCCAACATAGCATCTACGAATTGATTATCTGCATAAATATCTAATTTCTGCTGAGCTTCGCCTTGAACGTTTTCGATACCCGAAGCACCCATAATGTCGTCAACTAAGCCAGCTTTATTAACTTCTCTATTGACAATCTTAGATGCAAGTCTTATAGCTGAAAGTAATCGAGATAATTCTCCTTTTGCGTAGGGAAAATCAGCCTGATTTGCAGTAATAAATTCGTTGAGAGTGGTGATTTTTTTCATGGATTATTATACGCCTGAAGGCACAAATATCTTCATTTTCTGAAGATTATTCGATTAAATTTGTTCTATAATTTGTGCTTTTATCCTAATTAAATTGAACAATGTTAACAAGCTTTTTTCATTCAGTCAATAGATGAAATATGTATAAGGGATTTAATGATTTAGTGAGGAATATTTTTAGCGAGAGAACTAGCGGTGAGTTTGAGCGGAGGAAACTGGTAAGGAGCGAACGATATAGTAAAGAATTTGAGATTTGGAAAGAAGAAAAGAATTATAAAGCTGCGCTACAAAAAATAGAACACCTCTATTTTGGTTCTTTCCAAAATCCAAATTTTTTTGTGTCATCTAATCCGTCCAGTAATGGATTTTATTTTCTGATTCAAGAATCGCAAAGTGTGAATTACTCCTTTACTATGGACTATCTAAAAGAGCAGGTTCTAAAGAGAGAATATATTTTAAATAGGGCTGTAGAATTGTTCAAAGAGCAAAGAGAAAGCGTTTCTCGCGTTCATCAATATTACTTGAAACCACGTCTTAAATTTCGCCATGAATTGCCTTATGAACAGTTGTACGGAAATGTGTTTTTGGAATATGCAGAAAAAGACAATAGGCCATTTTATTTCAAACTTCAAGCAAATACGTATTCCGATCGGAATTACAAATTGCCTAAACCATTTGTTGAATTATTAGAAGGTATTTTAAAGGATGAATGAAATTGTTATTCGAAATGGATCCGAAAGTGATTTAAAAGCAGTTCATGATTTAATTATTGAATTGGCGATTTATGAAAAAGCTCCCAACGAAGTTGAAACAACTGTTGAATCGATGAGAGAAGATGCTTTCAGTAGCAAACTTTTTTCATTTATTGTGGCGGAGCAAAACAATGAAATAATGGGATTAGCGCTCTATTATTATCGCTATTCAACATGGAAAGGAAAATGTCTGTTTCTGGAGGATTTAGTTGTTTCAGAAGAACATAGACGCAAAGGAATCGGATCATTATTGATGGACGAAATGATTGCAATTTCCAAAAAAGAAAAGGTAAGTCGATTAATGTGGCAAGTATTGGATTGGAATCAACCGGCCATTGACTTTTATAAGAAATACGATGCTATCATTGAGCCTGAATGGCTCAATTGCAAGATTATTGACTTTTCATAGGAAATACATTAATTCGCGGCATGAAAGTTTTCAAGTTCGGAGGAGCTTCAGTTAAGGACGCCAAAGCAATTAAAAATCTGCTTGAAATTGTTTCGCATTTCAAAGGAGAGGATTTGGTCATGGTCATTTCTGCTATGGGAAAGACAACAAATGCGCTTGAAAAGATAATTGCGCTGCGTTGGGAAGGCAAAGATGTTAGCCTTGATAGCTTAAATGAATTATTTGACTATCACGATGCCATTGTTAAAGAATTGTTTCATGAGGGGCAGAATTTTTACGCTGAATTTGACAGACTGAAATCTCGAATACTGAGGGCTGTTCAATTGCCTGTTACGGAGAATTATGACTTTGAATACGACCGTATTATTCACTTTGGAGAAATTCTATCGACAACGATCGTTTCCAATTTTCTCAATGACAATGCAATTGAAAATAATTGGCTGGATGCTCGCAAAATTATAAGGACGAATAATAATTATCGCGAAGCCAAAGTAGATTGGGAGACTTCCGCTTCATTGGTAAAGGAACATATCTTGTCTGGAAAATATGTCATTCAAGGATTTATTGGCCACACAAGTGAGGGATATATAACCACATTGGGCAGGGAAGGATCTGATTTTACAGCGGGAATTCTGGCTTATTGTTTAGATGCAGAAAGCGTAAGTATTTGGAAAGATGTTCCTGGAATGCTCAATGCCGATCCAAAATACTTTGACGAAGTAGAGAAATTGGAGAAAATATCTTATCGAGAAGCATTAGAGTTAAGTTATTACGGAGCAAGTGTAATTCATCCGAAAACCATTAAACCTTTGCGTAATAAAAACATTCCATTGTACGTAAGGTCCTTCTTGAATATTAATGAAGAGGGAACAGTTATTCAGGAATCTAGTGCTAACGATACAAAAATTCCATCATTCATTTTTAAAGTCGATCAAGTACTGATTTCAATTTCTACGCGGGATTTTTCTTTTGTCGTGGAAGAGAATTTAGAGGAGATTTTTGGCATGTTTAATAGACATAAGGTCAAAATAAATATGATGCAGAATTCTGCTTTGAACTTTTCCGTATGTTCAGATAATGATCCCAGAAGAATGCCTGCGCTCATCGATGAGCTGAAGTCCAAATTTTCAATTTTGTACAATGAAGGAATGGAATTGGTGACCATACGGCACTATAACTCTGAAACGATAGAACGTGTCACATTGAATAAACGAATTTTAGTTCGGCAATTAAGCCGAAGAACAGCCCGTATGGTTATGGCTGATTTGAATTGATTATCCAATTTTGAATTTTTAGCCAAAGAATTTCTGACAGTTTACGATATGACTCGGTTGTCCAACCTGCTACATGAGGTGATAGAATAACATTTTGGGCTTCTACCAGAAAAGAGAATTCAGTAGGAGGGTTATTTGACATAAAGTCTTCAAATGAAGGTCTTTCGTATTCGATTACATCTAAACAAGCTCCTTTAATTTTTCCTGATTTGAGTCCTTCAATTAAAACCTTAGTATTTACGAGTTTGCCGCGAGCAGCATTCAGTAAATAGAATTCCTTGCTCATTTTTTCCTTGAATTCTCTGTCAAAATAGTAATGCGTTTCATTCGTATAAGGAACATGAAAGCTCAGAATATCCGCTTCTCTATGAATATCTCCTAGTTCGACTTCTTCAACATATTTATCTCCAAATCCATGCTTATATTTATCAAAGGCAAGAATTCGGCAACCGAAATTTTTTAAAAGGTGAGCAAAAGCCTGCCCATTATTTCCATATCCTACAATGCCTATCGTTTTTCCATTTAATTCTATCCCTCTATTTGCTTCGCGGTTCCAAATACCTTTCTCGATTTGTCCTTGGGCGATTGTCAGCTTATTAAACAAGCCAAGTAGCATGGCTATTAAATGTTCAGCAACCGCAACTCGATTTCCTTCTGGAGAATTGAAACATTGAATGTTGTGTTTTTCACAATAATCAAGATCGATGTTTTCCATTCCCGAACCTGAGCGGGCAATAAATTTTAGGCCCTTTGCTTTTTCTAAAAATTCGCGATTTACTTGAAATTTTGAGCGTATTACTATGCCATCAAAACGATCTATACGAGATAATATATCCGCATGTGTCCATTCTGAGCCATTCGTGCATTCAATACCAAAATTGCGCATTTCATCTTCGAGAATTGGATGAACCTTATCAATGAAAAGAACATGCATCAATAGAGATAAAAGCTGATATAAAAATAGATAATAAGTCCAAAGATATCATTCATCGTTGTAATGAAGGGTCCAGTCGCTAAGGCAGGATCAATTTTGGCTTTATTGAGAATGAGAGGTGTAAATGTGCCAAATAATCCGGCAAAAATGATCACAATAAATAAGGATAGACTCACTGTATTTGCTAGAGCAAAACCTTCTCCTCTGTTAACGAGTACTGTTATGCCAAATAGAATGATCGATAATACTGCGCCATTTAAAAGAGCAACTGCGAATTCTTTTTTCAATCTTGAGAATATCGACTTCGAATAAAGGCTTTGGTTAGCCAATCCTTGCACGATGATGGCCGAAGACTGAACGCCTACATTTCCAGCCATGGCAGCAATTAAAGGAATAAACAAAGCCAATTCCGTGTATTTCGATAGTTGATCTTCGAATCGACCGATTACCTGTGCTACCAATATTCCACCTAAAAGGCCAATCAATAACCAAGGAAACCGAGCTCGTGTTAACAGCCAAACGCTATCATCAGACTCAACACTTTCGGAGATACCACTTGCCATTTGATAATCTTTTTCTGCTTCTTCTTGAATAACGTCCACCACGTCATCAATGGTAATCCGACCTAATAAGACACCCTGCTCGGAAACAACTGGAAGAACGATTAAATCGTATTTCTTCATTATCTGAGCAGTTTCTTCATCATCAGTATCTGGAGTCACAGTTATCAGTTCATCTGCTGTGTAGAGTTCCTCTATGGTCGATTTGGCAGAACTGGAAGAGAATAAGAGTCTTTTGAGAGAAAGTCGTCCGAGCAATTTATCCTTGTCATCAACGACATAAATGGTGTATATTTTTTCAATTTCACTGGCCTGTTTGCGCATCTCTATTATTCCCTGGGCAACAGTCCAATGCACATTTACTTTAACGAGCTCCTTTGCCATTAAACCTCCTGCACTGTCCTCGTCATAATTCAATAATTGAACAATGTCACTTGCTTGCTCTTCATCTTCCAAGAGCGATATAATCTCTTCTTGCTGTTCTTCAGGGAGTTCGCCTAATACGTCTGCTGCGTCATCGGATTCTATGTTATCGATGATTTGCTCGGCTATTTCCTTAGAAGAAAGATTTTCTAAAAATCGCTCTCGGGTATCTTCATCTATCTCTAATAGGACCTCTGCTGACAAGTCTTCGTGAACATGACTGTAGATATAGGTAGCTTCTTGCATATTCACTTTGTCCAGAACTTCTGCTATATCTGCAGGGTGAAGCAAGGCAATTGTATTCTCTAACCATTGATCGTTTTGTTGGTCAACAGCTTCTTTGAATTGATCGATGAGTTCTTTACCAAGTTCTAGACGTGACATCAGCTTGGCGCGAATTTAGTCGAAAATTATTGGTGCAGAAAGGACAATGGAAAAGATTCCAAAGACTACTAATTAATAATTAATTTCTGGTTTGAAATAGAATCTCGTGCCTGTAACTTCACTATATAATTACCCATGCTTAATGAAGTAGAAATTTGATGTTTGGGTTGGTTCGGGTTCAAATATTCGCTGTGTACCCGTCTCATGCCCATGTCAAAAATATCCACTCTTAGAATATTTTCCCCCTCAATATATAGTGTACTCCCATAATTTGGGTTAGGGTATATTTTTGGTTGCCAGATTTGATTTTCATTTAGAGAAGAAATAAGGCTGGTCAAAGTAAAATACTCCCAACCAGAAAAAGGTGACATAATCATTGGGTCTAAACTACATCCGCATCTTACTCTCCATCTATATTCAGTGTCTAAAGCGATTATTGCCCCTGCATCCAGTGTTTCATTGATTGGAATGGGATAGGAGAAACTTGGAGCTTCAGTGGAAGTCGAATCCCCAAATGGAACGAGCCATGAAATATTATTTTGTAGGGGTGCGCTGCTCTCATTTCCTTGTATTTCGCATTTGTTAGAACCCGGAATTGAATCCCAATGGAATCGAATTGAACCATCAAAAACGGAATAGGAAAGATTCAAAGGAGCGTTTAGAAAATTATTTTGTTCACAAGCAAACGGATCCAATGGTTCGATGTCATCTGAAGTTTCAACAAATATGTCATCCAGATCAATTTGTCCAATTTGAGGAAGAACAAATCGAATAGACGGCTTTCGTTTACTTGTTTCGTGAGGATAGCTAAAGCCAATTTCATATTCTTCCCACTCGGAGTCTACACTAATAGTTTGGCTGTTATACCAAGATATGGGTGTGTTGTCATCAATATATCCCATTCGAATTTCCAAAGGTATTCCGTCATTGCTAGCCCTAGCCTTAAACTTTAGCTTGTACCCTTGATCTTGATGAAGGAACATAACTCTATTTTCTAACGCTAAATAGGTTTGATTTTGATTTTTGGTTAAACGCGCATATTCATTGCTTTGCCCATCCATTTCAATTACAGCTGTATTAGGTCCATTATTGAACACTACCCAACCATTATAATCTTGTTCAAAACCACCGTGACTCAATATTTGCCCCTCTGTATAGGCAGGTCTTGAACAAGCTACCTCCTGCAAAAGGATATCGTTCAACGAATCCAATACCTGGGCGTAATCGGAGTCTTCTGCTAGATTTGTTTTTTCAAAAGGATCTTGTATTTGATCATATAATTCGAATTCACCATTGGCATATGAATTTAAACGATATTCATTCGTTATCAAGCTATAATGTTGATGATTGACATTGGCTTCAACCAGAGCCGGAATTTGTTCTCTTGAAGCCACGGAAAGCACGCAGTAGTCATTTCCATCCCAATCATTTCCATTTGACGAGATGAGAGGCAAAAGGCTATTTCCATCAAAGTTCGGGTTTGACTCTCCAGTTGCAAAGTCTAATAAAGTTGGAGCCAAATCAATCAAGCTTATGGTTTGATCAATTTGCATAGCATTATTAATATCTGGATGTTTTACGATAAAAGGAATTTTAGAAGAAGCATTTCTCAATCCATTTTTATTGAATGCTTTCTCATATTCTCCGGTATAAAACCCGTTATCGCTTGTTAAGAGTAAAAGTGTATTTTCTGCATAAACACTTTGATCAAAAGCTTCTAGAATTAACCCTAATTGGTAATCAACAAAGGAGATGCTTGCATAATAGGCCAACAAGTATTTTTTAATCCAGTAATCTTCTATATTTTCTCCTTCTGAGGCATCTTTAAGCTTATTGTAAAACAATTCACCACTCGATCCAAATGCATTCATGTGCGATGAGGTGGCCTGAGCAAGGAGCTCTTCATCCAGAAAAGATGGTATAACAATGTCGTTGATGTTATATAAATCAAAAAATTCTTGAGGTGCATAAAAGGGTAAATGAGGTCGATAAAAACCTATTCCGTATATAAATTTCGAATGATTTGGGTCATTTAAGAAATTAACGGCCTCCGTTCTGACCAATTCATCGGGCAACAAGCCGGTTATCCCCTCATTATCAAAGCCAATAGGGTAACCGTGATTAAACCAAGTTGAATCTCCCTCCATCGGTAAAATTGGACCCATTTGGGGTTCGCTGCTTTCTAAATTAGAAGGGCCATGTGGAGATGAAATAGATTGGTTATTGAGAAAAGGATAAGGGCCATGACCTCCAAATTTGTTGTAATCGTTTATTGTATTCTGAAAAATTGAGTCGGGAGCACCGTGGTAGACTTTTCCCGAAATTTTGGTTAAGTAATTTTGTCCTTGAAGTTCTGAGAAGATTGAATTTTCAGGCGTTAAATGAGGATATCCATACCAAACATTAACCAATTGATTATATCCAAAGAATCCGTTGTTATGGGCATATGTTCCGCTCAAAAAACTTGCTCGCGAAGGGCTGCAAATGGGATTATTAGCATGCGCGTTTGTAAAAACTATTCCGCTTTCACTCAAGGCCTTCAAATTAGGCGCATACACAGGGCAATCAGGAGATTCAAAGTCAAAATATTTCAGGTCATCGCAAACGATGAAGAGTACATTATTGTCTTGCCCGCATAAAGAAAAATGAGCGCAAGCAAAAAGAAAGAATAGGAAAACAATTCTTTTCATTTTGTTCAGTTTGAGTTTTGTGTGTGTTAAGTAGTGTAAAGTTTTAAGCAATATAATCAATAAATCACTATGAATCCATTATTTATATAGATTAAAATGAGATAATCAGCGATGATTGCTGTGCGAAAAATCCTTGAGTTCAGGATTTAATTTTTATAAAGTTTAAGAATTGAAGGAGCCATTCTGTTCTGGCTCAATTGAAAGTCAAATTGTTCCAATAAGCGGGATGCGAGTTGACATCATTATGTCCAATTGACTTGAGTTCATGCAGCATTATCCTTGGGAATTCGCTCTTTAATAAACGGCTATTTTCAATCGGGATAGTCTGATCGTCAGTTCCATGGAACACGCGGATTGGACATTTGACCTTTTTTAAATATTCTGCATTATTCAAATTGTACTTTAACAATAGAGAAATAGGCATAAAAGGAAATTGTTTCTGAGCTACGTGTTTCAAACTATAATAAGGTGCTTCAAGTACCAAAAGCTGAGGATTGTAATTTGATGCCAAGGAACGGGCAATTCCCGTTCCTAGAGATTGACCGTAGATGATGATTTTATTTTCTTCGAAATGAGACATTGCATATTCATACGCCAAATGCCCATCATTTAACAGATTGTCCAAGGTCAACTCACCGCTGCTTTTACCGAATGAACGATAGTCAAAAACCAAGACATCCCAGCCTTGATCGAGAAAGGGATAAGCAAAAGGTCCACAAACTTGAATGTTTCCAGTATTGCCATGAAAAAATAAGAGTATACCCTTTGGATTTTCTTTTTTGAAATGAACCGCGCTTATTTGTTCATTGTCCTGGGTTGTGAAGTTTAATTCTTCAAAATCAGCTGAAAACGCAAATGAGTGATCAGAATCCAACTTATAGGGGTGGAAAATGAATTTTTCCTGGAAAAAATACAAGATGAAAGAAGCGATGACGTAGAAAATTACTCCGGTGAGGAAGACCTTCGCTAAACGTCTTTTAAGCATTCTCACCAATCATTTTTATTGGATCTACCCATTCGTCATATTCTTCTTCACTCAGATAAGCCAATGCCAGCGCTGCTTCTTTGAGAGTTGTTCCCTCCTCATGCGCTTTTCCAGCTATTTCTGCAGCCTTGTAATAGCCAATTTTTGTATTCAACGCAGTGACTAACATCAAGGAGTTATTCAATAATTCTTTGATCTTAGATGAATTAGGTTCTATGCCCTGCGCGCAGTTTTTGTCAAATGAAATACATGCATCTCCAAGCAATTCTGCAGATTGCAATAAATTGTAAATCATCATTGGCTTGAAAACATTGAGTTCAAAGTGCCCTTGGGTACCAGCAACTGAAATACCAGTGTCATTTCCGATGACCTGCGCACAAACCATTGTTAAGGCCTCGGCTTGCGTGGGATTTACTTTGCCAGGCATTATGGAAGAACCGGGTTCATTTGCTGGAATAAGCAATTCGCCAATCCCACTTCTTGGTCCACTTGCCATCATTCTGATATCATGTGCAATTTTGTTCAACGAAACTGCTATTTGCTTTAGTGCTCCATGACTTTCAACAATCGCATCATGAGCAGCAAGCGCTTCAAATTTGTTTTGAGCACTTACGAAGGGAAGTTCCGTGAACTTGGCGATATATTCAGCAACCAATTCCGCATATCCACTTGGAGTATTTATCCCTGTCCCCACAGCTGTGCCACCTAAAGCAAGTTCGGATAAATGATCTAATGTGTTCCTCAAAGCTTTTAAGCCATGATTTAGTTGAGAGACATAACCTGAGAACTCCTGTCCCAATGTAAGAGGAGTAGCATCCATGAGATGGGTCCTGCCAATTTTAACCACTTCCTTAAATTCAATTGCTTTTGAATGTAATGTATCTCTTAAGGTCTCGATTGCAGGAATAGTCTTCTCTACAATCATTTTATATGCAGAAATATGCATAGCAGTAGGAAACGTATCGTTCGATGACTGTGATTTGTTCGCATCGTCATTTGGATGAACGGGACGTTGACCTTCACCTAAGGCGCCACCATTGATTACATGAGCTCTGTTGGCAATAACCTCATTAACATTCATATTCGATTGTGTACCTGAACCTGTTTGCCAAATAACCAAAGGGAACTGATCATCCAATTCACCTTTAAGAATTTCATCACAAACTTTTTCAATCAAATCTCTTTTCGAAGCATCAAGAACACCTAGCTCACAATTGGCATATGCAGCGGCTTTTTTTAAGTACGCAAATCCATAGATGACTTCGAGCGGCATGGTCGCAGCTGCGCCTATTTTAAAATTATTGCGAGAACGTTCAGTTTGCGCTCCCCAATATTTATCCGCAGGGACTTCTACATTTCCCAAAGTGTCTTTTTCGATTCTGTATTCCATTAGATCTTCCATGCTAAAATAGGGTCTTTACATTTTCTGGGGGACGTCCAATGACGGCTTTGTTTTCTTTGACCACAATAGGCCTTTGAATGAGTTTTGGTTCTTCAATTAAAATTGAAATCCACTCGTCATCAGTAAACGTCTTGTCTTTATATTTTTCTTTATAAACTCTCTCTTCTTTTCGAATGATCTCCTTGATGTTGAGGTTGAGCTTCGCTAAAAGTACTTTGAATTCCTTCGTGCTTATCGGCTCTTTAAGGTACTCTCTTACCTGTATTTCAACCTTTTCTTTTTCTAAAATCTGAAGCGATTCACGGCTTTTGCGACAACGTGGATTGTGGTAAATTATAAAACTCATACGCTAACAGATTTTCCATGTGACATAAGATAAGACTTGAGGAACCCACCAATGTCACCGTTCATTACGGCATCCACATTTGATGTCTCGTGGTTCGTTCGATTATCTTTAACAAGTTTGTAAGGTTGCATTACATAGGACCTAATTTGTGAGCCCCATTCTATTTTTTTCTTTCCTGCTTCAATTTCAGCTCTCGCTTCATTTTTTTTCGCTAACTCTATCTCATAAAGTTGCGACTTCAATAATTGAAGAGCCCGCGTTTTGTTTTCCAATTGACCCCGTGATTCAGAATTCTCAATAATTATTCCAGTAGGCTTATGACGCAAACGCACTGCAGATTCAATTTTGTTCACACTCTGTCCACCGGCCCCAGAAGCACGAAACGTTTCCCATTCAATCTCTGATTGGTTGACTGTAATTTCAATGCTGTCATCTACTAATGGATATACATAAACAGATACGAAGGAAGTATGTCTTTTCGCATTGCTATCAAAGGGAGAAATGCGAACCAATCTATGAACGCCATTCTCTCCTTTTAAATAACCGAATGCAAACTCTCCACTTATTTCAATGGTAACTTGTTTTACTCCAGCCACATCACCGTCTAACCAATCAATGGTTTTGATTGAATAGCCATTTTTTTCTGCCCACATTTGATACATGCGTAAAAGCATTGAGGCCCAATCGCAACTCTCTGTTCCTCCAGCCCCTGCAGTAATTTGTAGGACCGCATCTAAAGCGTCTTCTTCAGAAGAC
>JBCCIF010000026.1:0-37082 GCA_039028335.1 Bacteroidota bacterium | reverse complement strand
TCTGGAAGGACGAAAAGACCCTAGAACGTTTGATCAACGCAGCTTGCACCAATTCCGTACAATCTCGGCAATAGACTTGGCTCCAGTGATACTAAAAATGAAGCTCTTCATAAATGCCATACTAACCCTTTATTTCACCTCGGGTTTATCTCAGGAAGCAAGCCTAATGAATTTCACTGATACACTAGGAAGAAAGCAAGGTATTTGGATTGAGTATGAAGAAATTACGGATCTCCATTGCGCATTTCTAGCATCTGATGTAAATACGGTCATAAAAGACTACGGAGATGTACGTTATTATTCGAAAATTCCTGTTAAGAGTAGAGGCAATTATTTGAATGATCTAAAGCAAGGTAAATGGAAACACTTCAAATGTGGTCAGTTGGTTCAACAAGGAAGCTATCATCAAGGTAAAAAAGTTGGTTTGTGGGAAGAAAACATTCAAGAATTCTGGCCTTTCTATAAAACCGAAAAGACATATTCACTCAATGGCGAATTCCATGTAAATAGTTGGTCGGGAAACTATGAATTCAGCGTCAATGCTGATTCGTCTCAAATTACAGGATCCTTTTGGAAGATGAGTACACCCTTCTATCTTAATTGTGAAAGAAGGAATTGCAAATTTACGACTGAAAAAAATTTAGAACTCCTTTCCTTCGAAATTCTCGATTCTGAATCATTTGATATATGGTTATTCTCTTTTCTTTTAGGAAGTTACGATAGAGACATAAGAAGAAAGATCTATGAATCTCTGATAAACAAAAATTGAAGACTAAAAATTTCAAAAGTATGCTTCAATCAACTTTTAGATTTTCATTTTGATTAACATTTTGATTCAACCAACGGATGCCCCGTATATACTTCTCGCCAAACCAATATTATCGAAAGAGTGAACCGGATAAATACCTGTGATTCCTTTGGTCTTCAATGTCTTCATTGTCGCATCTCCGTAGGCTATTACTTTTTCCTGCCCGATCGAATTGCGCTCGAGAAATGTCATCACATTGGCGGGTGAAGTAAATACTAAGATGTCGGATTGGGGAATTTTGAAATCAGCATGCTTAACGGTTTCATAGACAATCAAATCAATGGTGTTTTCTCTTTTGTTGGTATGTTGCACTGAACGCATATCTTGTTTCCCCTTTGGAAAAAGGACTTTAGCTCGGCCTGTCATATTGTTGAATTGTTTACCCACCATGCGCGAGTCTGATCCTCCAATGAAATCTGCACGATAACCGCTTTTTCTCAACTCATCAGCAACTTGTTTGCTGATGCAGCCAATTTTTCTTTTGCCAATGTCCGGTGACTGACGAAAGAAAAATTGAACCGCTCTGCGGTTGGAGAAAAAGATCCATTCCGATTCAGGTAATTTCTTGATTGGTATGACTTTGTGTTCAATCAAGGCTTTTCCCTTGAGTGAAAATCCATTTAGTTCCAATCCTTTCTTCAGCCCATCATTTGCCTTTATTTCTCGCGTTATGAATATAGTCTTCGATTGAACATTTTCGATTTTTTGAATCGCCCTTTCGGCCAATTTGCTAGCATCGCCTGAACTGAACTTTAATAAATAGGGAGAGATCATTTCTTTATCTAGAAAAACCAACTGCACTTGATTGCGTTTGTGTCCTTCGTTCTCTCTTCCCATTTCGGCATTTACTGCAATTTGCGCTTCGGGATATTTTGCTTGAAAGGCCGTTTTAAGTTCTAATTCAATATTAAGAATTTGATCAATCTCCTCTTGCTCGTACTCTGAATGTAAAAAGCGAAGTTCTTGATTGGGTTCTTGGGACAAAACCAGACTCGGAGATACATCCAGTACTTTTAAGGACACTTTCGATGGCGGGATTTCCTGGCCTTTCGACAAAACTGTTCCGTCCAAATCTCCTTTTTCAATTGCCTTCATGGCGTCTTGTATCTTCATTTCTTGCCAATTACAATCTCCCCTGAGCAAGCGTAACTGTGCGAGAATAAAAGGTTCGTCTGATGCAATACGCGAAGCCTTTTGCAATGAAAGATCGTTCCGCTTTTGATATTGATCGTTTTGAATGAATATCTGAATCACGGTGCAAAAGAGCAGAAAATCTGTCAATTATCCATGATTGCGACCGTTTGTAGGAATGCTTGAAAAAGAAACTGGAAATGGACTATATTCAAGCTATGATTTGTACAACAACAGAACAGGTTCCGGGGAAGTCTATTAATGAAGTGATGGGAATTGCCAGAGGAAGCACGGTTCGCGCAAGGAATATTGGTCGCGATCTTTTTGCCGGTTTGAAGAATATTGTCGGAGGAGAAATTTCTGAATATACCAAGCTACAGGCCGAAGCACGTGAAGAAGCACTTCAAAGAATGGTAAAAGATGCTGAACGATTAGGAGCAGATGCTGTTGTTAATGTCCGTTTGACGACCTCAACAATTATGCAAGGTGCATCGGAAATACTTGCATATGGCACAGCGGTGAAGTTTTGAGGCATGGGTCTTGAGTCGTGGGATTTTGAGATCATTTCAATTGTTATTGGTGTTTTGCAAATAGTCTTTTTAATTGCATGTACAGTGATTGTTTTGTACTTAATCGTGAAGCGAATAGAAAGCAAGCAAAAAGAGACCTTTGAAAAACGAGACAATTAGGGTCTTAGGTCTTGGGTCTTGGGTCTTGGGTCTTGGGTCTTGGGTCTTGGGTCTTGGGTCTTGGGTAAAAAATTAATATTTTCCATGTTCTAAATGGAATTGCTCAACTATTGGTTTTGGTTCATCTTCAAAATTGTCCTCCTTCTTATTGGACTCTTTGTCATTCGATTTTGCTATTTAGTATTCAAACGCATTCGAGATAAAAAAAGAGAGTCCTTCGAGAAGAGGGAAAATTAATAGCATTCTACTTTTTGAGCGCTGATTTTAGCCCTAAACAAGTTCAGATAACTCTTAACTCAATTGCGCAAGCAATTGCTTCATGCTTACTTTTTCGCCAATGATCTTTGGCAATTGATCCACACTCACTCGCTCTTGATCCATGCTGTCTCGCTCGCGAATGGTTACCGTATTGTCTTCTAAAGTCTGATGGTCAACCGTGACGCAATAAGGTGTTCCGATGGCATCGTTTCTACGGTAACGCTTTCCTACGGTATCTTTTTCTTCGTAGAGGCAATTGTGATCAAATTGTAGTTCCTTCATGATCTCTCGTGCTTTTTCAGGAAGACCATCCTTCTTTAAGAGTGGGAGCACCGCAACTTTGTAGGGCGCCAAGACAGGAGGTAAATTTAAGACCACTCTGCTCTTGCCTTCACCCAAATCTTCTTCTTTCAAGCATTTTGAAAGAACAGCCAAAAACATTCTATCCAGTCCAATTGAGGTTTCCACTACATAAGGAACATAGCTCTTGTTTTCTTCGGGGTCGAAGTACTGCAATTTCTTTCCAGAAAATTCTTCATGTTGACTCAAATCGAAATCCGTTCTGGAATGGATGCCTTCCAATTCTTTGAACCCGAAAGGGAAATTGAACTCGATATCAGAAGCAGCATCTGCATAGTGGGCTAATTTGATGTGATCGTGAAAACGGTAATTCTCCTCTCCTAGTCCTAACGACTTGTGCCAGGCCATTCTTCTCTCCTTCCATTGCTCATACCATTCCTTTTGCGTTCCCGGTTTAATAAAGAACTGCATTTCCATTTGCTCGAATTCACGCATTCTAAAAATGAATTGACGGGCAACGATTTCATTTCTGAAGGCTTTTCCAATTTGTGCAATACCGAAAGGGATTTTCATGCGACCTGATTTCTGCACATTGAGAAAATTCACAAAAATACCCTGCGCAGTTTCTGGTCTTAAATAAATGGTAGACGCATCACCTGCAACAGAGCCGAGCTCTGTCCCAAACATCAAATTGAACTGGCGTACATCGGTCCAATTTTTTGAACCCGAGATGGGGCAAACGATCCCCAATTCTTCGATCAATGTTTTAACGGCAGCTAAATCATCGGCATCCATTGCGGCTTTGAAATCCTTTTCGATTTCTTCAATCTTGGCTTTGTTTCGAAGCACATTGGGATTGGTCGCCTTAAACTGTTCTTCATCAAAGTCGTCACCAAAACGCTTCTTGCCCTTAGCTACATCTTTTTCGATCTTGGCTTCATACTTGGCCATATGATCTTCGATCAAAATATCAGCTCTGTATCGCTTTTTCGAATCTTTGTTGTCGATCAATGGATCGTTAAATGCATCGACATGTCCAGAAGCTTTCCAAGTAGTGGGGTGCATGAAAATCGCGGCATCGATTCCTACCACATTCTCATTCATCTGCACCATGGCCGCCCACCAATATTTTTTGATGTTGTTCTTAAGTTCAGCCCCGTTCTGACCGTAGTCATAGGTAGCCGAAAGGCCATCGTAAATCTCAGAGGATTGAAAAACAAAGCCATGCTCTTTGGCATGTGAAATCACTTTTTTAAAGACATCTTCAGACATGCCGCGAAGATATTGGAATTAAAAAAGGAGAACAACATTGTTCTCCTTTTTCGAATCAATTTTTTAGAATCGTTTGCGATAAAGTCTTGTCCGGGTACATCAAGCGCAGCACATATATACCAGAAGCCAATCCACTTGTCTCTATTCGGCTTTCCTGCTGATTTGACTCAACAGTGATAGAAATGAATTGTCCAACTGAATTCACTAAATGTATCTCTTTGGGGACTTCTTTCTTAAATCGAATTAAAACTTCATCAGCAAAAGGATTAGGAAAAACCGTGAACTCCTCTTCTTTTATTGCTTCTAAATCCAAGATAATACTCTGTGACGGAGCACTTCCCAAATTTGTGAACAGACTATATTCCGACCATGGAGAAATATGAATGTTGGATGGGTTAAATCTTTGTGGTATTTGCTTTGACCAATCAATCACACAACCGCATCTAACGCGCCATTTGTAGTGCGCCTCTGGAATCACAACTCCTGTTAATCCATTTGGAAATGTTAAGGGACTAAATAAAGTAAATTGATCATCAGGTAAAAATGCCCCGCTATTGTCAAAACCATCTGGCAATCCGTTTACATGCTGACCTTGAACCAAAAAAGAACCTGGTTCTTCTGTAAAAGTAGAGGCAAGATTTGGCTCACCTATTGTCCCACCTTCAATTATACATCCGCGAGAGGCTAATGAATAATGATCCCATTGCAGTTCTGTATGACTTGCACTTGACTGATCTGCCCATAGTCCTTGAGGTGCCTCTTCAAAATTGGAAGCAAAACAGTGTGTAATGGTATTGAAGACTTCATTCGTAACAATCGGAGCATTAAAGTCAAAGTAGATTTCCGCTTTGTTCTTAATGAGCGTTGCTTCCATTAACTCTTCTTTCGGCTTAATAGTAAAGGATACAAAACCGTGACTCTCTGGTTCATTATTTACCGAGTCAGCCAACATAATGTCTGGAAAGTAAAACTCTAGCATCCTGGATTCGGGATAGAGTATCGTATTGACATTATGCGAAGCTGCTTTAAACGAAAAAGTAGTGAGATCCAAATTCGGATCTAGTGTATCTCGCACCCAAATATTTTGTGCCGGGAAATTTCCAGTATTTTGGAACCGGATAAAATATTCTAGAGTCGTATCATTCGGAATGACATGAGTCTCATATTCACCTATCGGAAAAACTTGTTTGTCATTGGGGTCATAAGCACATACTATTTCAGAGGAATAACCTTGAGCCCCATAAAAGAGTGTATCTCCATCTAAAAAGATCCAAGCCTCCACCAAGCTATTTACAATTGTTCCCAGAGAGTTTTCATCAGGAACATCAAAATTGAAAATGCTGTTAAATGTTTCACTTGGGTTTATTGCATCAAAAGAAAAACAATAGGCATTTTCAATAATTGTATCAGGCTCAACAGAGGACTGAATGTTTAATTGATTGGGATCAAAATGATATTTGATGAGAATTGAAACCGCCTTACTACTCTCATTCACGAAGCCTACAAAATTCTCTGATTCACTATTGCAGAGGATTTGATTTTCACCGTAATTGTAAAGGTTCAAATTAAAAACATCAGAAGTATTGTTATAACCAATGAACACATTGTTTTCAGAAGAACTTCCTAAATTCACTTCAAATGCCTGATCTGTTGTAATATAAGGAAAGGTTGCGCTCGTATCTGCTAGCAAGACCATTGATCCTTCGTATAGATTGCTAAATATTGCTCCTCCATTTAGATTTGAAACTGCCTGAATATTTCCTGGGTGCACAGTCACTGTTTGACCCGCTAATTCACTATCCCCAAAATCATATAGACCATTTCCATTAGCGTCATAAAATACATTGGCACTAAAATTAAACAAACAAGACCCGTCATCATTAATTGCACTTGCATTGAAATTAGTTGCCAATTCATTGATGCATCCACAATCTGAATACGCACATGTGCCATTATCAACTATCGCTCCGGAAGAGTAGTTGCATGCCAAAGGATCGGTGCATCCTTCTGACCCTTGATTCTCAAGAACATTCATCCCACGAGATATCCTTAAAATGTCAGGATCCGAATCATCATCAAAGTCAAAAGGATATGCTAATGCATAATGATCTAAAAGAGGCGTTTCAACAGCGTCTTTGAAAAAGCCATTTCCCAAATTCTCGTACCAAACTCTTGTTTTCCAAATCGAGTAATTTTCGAAGCTTATGATATCCAAGTCTCCATCAAGGTCAAGATCTATTTTTTGCAGAGGTACATTGTAATAATTGTGATCAGGCCTAGCTCCATGAAAATAAGAAAACGAATGGTTGCCCTGATTAATGAAGCTGATTAAGCGGTAATTTTGGTTTTGAAGATTCTGTCCGGTCGCTAAAAAGTCTATTAGATCGTCATTATTTAAATGCATCGGAACGATATATGACCAATCATCCCTAAAACCCAAGGAAGCAATTTCTTGACTTTCGAAATTTCCATTACCTAAGTTCTTCAATAACTTCAGTTTATCTTGTACTGGATCATCGTTATTTTGCCAATAAATTATATCTAAATCTCCGTCATTATCTGCATCACATATAGCATGATAAGCAGCGTTATCAGTTACTAAATTGGAAGGCTCATTGAATTGCCCAGACCCAACATTTTCAAACCAAATCAAGGTGCCGTGATCAGCCAAAGTGCTTACTATATCTTGTAAGCCGTCTTCATTCACATCTATAAAATCAATTGTTCCAATTTTAGAAGTTAAGCCACCAAAAAGTTGACTGAAATTAAAGTCGTTGCCGGCATTGTTCAAATGAACCACCAATTCATCGGATAATCGATTAGTAGAAACCATATCTGGATATCCATCTTGATTCAAATCAGAAAGAGAAATATGACGTGTTCCGTAATAATCAGAATTGGCGCTACTTTCATCACTCAGCTCTTCCACTAGCCATCGATTCAATTGTGTATCAAAAAATACCTTTGTATTTGTATTGTTGCTGGATGAAGCAATAACCAGATCGTCCAAACCATTGTTATCCAAATCTGCTATAGCCAAATCGCCCACTACAGGGAATTCAGGATAAAGTCTATCTATCGTACTAATATTTCCAGAAGTAGAAACACCATAAATATCTACTTCGAGTAAGGTTGCCAATGAAATTTCAAGAATTCCATCATTGTCCACATCATGGGCTTCAATATCACTCACACAATAGACATTTTCGTTCGTAGACAACTCTACAAATGCTGTATCGCCATCATTTCTATAAATGTATAATGGAAATACACTACTGGCCCAATATTTTGTGAAAAGGATATCTATATCTCCATCTAAATCAAAGTCTAAAGGCTCAATAGCTGTTATTGCTGTCCCTGAAGACAGAATGGAATCGACAAATGTGGTTCCATCTTGATTTAAATAAATTCCAATGATGTCATCAGTCCATCCTGAATAAACAATGTCCAAGAATCCATTTCCATCCATATCTACAAGATCAAAATCCTTACTATAAACATTGGATGTTCCCAAAACCTCAAAAGGCAGATGATTCACTGGGGTGAACTGCTCAAAGCCATCGTTCAAAAAAATCTTTTGTACTCCTATGATATCCAAGAAATCATCACCGTTAAAATCTGCTATGGAAAGCAAGTCAGAATCTAATTCTTGATTCGTTGGAACAAAATTTGACTGCCCATCATTTTTTAAAAGAATAATCTCTTTTGAATTTTCGACCTCTCTTTCGATGATCAGATCTAAAAAGTCATCTTGATTAATATCGATTATCTCAATTTTAGTTACAGAATCAAGACCAAATATTGAATTGAAATCCAATGGTGCTTGAAAGCCGCCAGACATGTCATTATAAAGAAGGAAAGGGGCCAAATTATTTTCTTCAATATAAACCAAATCTGAGTACCCATCATTGTCGAGGTCTCCTATCGAATAAGAGCTGATATCGTTCACAACTTCAGCAATCTTAATCTTGAAATCAAAATCACCAATCCCATCGTTTTTATAATGAAAAAGCTGATTGTCTGACAAATAGAATAAATCTAAATCACCATCCATATCAATATCCTCCATCTCGATCTGTTCCATTCGATTGTCTATGGAAAACAGTGTATGTTCGGTCTGATATTGAGAATTAAATGTACTAATTGAAAATAGGGCACACACAAGAAATTGAAACCTCAACGAATTTGGGATCTTGGAATGAGTCATGGTAGTTTTCGGTTAAATGGTCATTTGAATATAATCAAATTTCCTTTAATCTCTAATTATCCAGTTAATCTAAATGACCGACAAAAAGATCAAAAGACATACTTCAACCATCAGGTTTTTTGTGCATCTTATATTTAAGAATTGATCGTCTTTTGAGAAAGACTCAAACCGATACCGTTCTCCTTTTTCAAATCAATTTTTTAGAATCGTTTTCGATAAAATCTTGTCAGCGTATATCACGCGCAGCACATATATACCAGAAGCCAATCCACTTGTCTCTATTCGGCTTTCCTGCTGATTTGACTCAATGGTGACCAAAATAAATTGTCCAATTGAATTCACTAAATGTATCTCTTTGGGAATTTCTTTCTTAAATCGAATTAAAACTTCATCAGCAAAAGGGTTAGGAAAAACCGTGAACTCCTCTTCATTCCATTTAGTTTTTGTCGCTTCATTGCTTTGGATACTAGAAGAAGCGAGATTGGTAAACAATTCATATTCTGACCAAGGCGATAAATGAATATTCCCATTGGACAATCTTTGAGGCAAAGGAAGGCTCGGATCAATAATACAACCACATCGTACGCGCCATTTGTAAAAGGCACTAGGAATTAAACTACCGGCAGGACCATTGGGAAAAGAATTGGGGTTAAACAATGCGAACTGAGCTGCCGGTTGCAACATGGCGGAATGATCAAAGCCATCTGGAAGTCCATTCAAATTGTTTCCTTGAATTAGGACGTTGCCAGGAGATTGAGAAAAAGGAGCACTGATATCCAAAATTGAAATTGTCCCACCTTGAATGATACAACCCACTGCTGCGTCAGAATAATGCTCCCATAGAAGTTGAGTTGTGTTTCCATTCGTTTGATTCACCCATAGACCAGAAGGAGCATGTTCAAAGTTGTATGACTCACATGCCAATGGATTTTCCAAACAATCAATCAATCCATCATTGTTTGCGTCACTATCAGGCTCTCCGCAACCACAAATGCCTGGTTCGGTTTTATTTGGATCATTTGGGCAATTATCGAGACTATCACACGTGCCATCATCATCTGCGTCTTGAAATTCCCCTGCACAATTGCAGTTTGTTGTCCACACATCATTTATGGTACAACTATCCCCATCATCACAAGTCGTCCCTATAAGTTGATCATCGAAATTCGGACAACTATCATAAAAATCACAAATGCCATCATCATCTGAATCTTGATACTCTCCTTCGCATTGACAATCAAATCCCCATTGTTCGTTAATTGTACACGGATCTCCATCATCGCAAGGAGATAATATCATTGAATTATCCAACTCGGGACAAGGGTCAATTAAATCACAAATGCCATCTGCATCAATGTCTAAAAACGATCCAACGCAAGTGCAATCAGAAGTCCAAATATCATTAGTAGTACAATCATCGTTGTCATTACAAGAAGTCCCAATCAGATTGTCATCAAAATCAGGACATTGATCATCTTCATCGCAAATTCCATCTAAGTCAGAATCTAAGAAAGTCCCGACACAAGAACAGTCGGCTATCCAGATATCATTCACAGTGCATGGATTATCGTCATCGCAGGATTCTCCAATCAAGGAATTGGGTAAATCTGGACAATCATCATTTGCGTCACAAACTCCATCAGAATCACTATCATGAAATGATCCTATACAATTGCAATCTGACAACCAAATATCATTTATCGTACAAGCATCTCCATCATTGCATGGAGTTCCGATTAAATAATTTGGAAGGGCAGGACAATCATCATCTCCATCACATATTCCATCACCATCCGCATCAAATAGTCCCAAACCAAAACAAAGCGAAGTGTTAATTGTGTCCTCAACTAAATTGTGGTTAACGTTTATCTCGAGATCAAAATATTTGTTTACAATTCCAGATGGCCAGATTAATGTGACAGAGTCGACCCCCACAGCATCCCCTATTCCAAAAATATAAGAATTGCTGTGTTGAGAAGCATAAGAATCTCCAGATTTTGTGTATCTAATTTGTTTTTGACCATTTGTCCAAATATTAATCCAAACTCCAATTGCGTCCTTATTTGAAATCAAGCCTTCTAATGAAAACTTAATCCAGTTATTGGTTCCTCCAAGATTCTGCCAAAGAGTCATATCTGAAGAACTAACATTTTCGACATTCATTACTCCAATATCACAGTATCCATCGTTATTCCAATCGCCTTGAGCAGTGCCAAAACTATTATTAAATGGAAGTGCAATAGCATCTAAAGAGTCTCTTATAAAGGTTCCATCGGCATTATTGCGAAAGAGAAAATTTTTGGCATTTCCTAAGGTTTCACCACTATTGGACACAAACAAATCCTCATCACCGTCATTTTCGATATCAATAAAATTTATCCCCCAACTTCTTCTTAAAACACTGACTCCCAGACTCTGAGCGACATCCGAGAACGTTTCATTTCCATTGTTTTTTAACAGTATATTTCCCAGTAATGGGCAATTGTCACCAGTAGATGCATTGTAAATATCTTGAAAGCCATTTAAATCATAGTCACCCACTGCTAGGCCCATTCCATCAACAATTAAGCCCGTACTTAATGGATTGCTTACGTCTGAAAAAGTCCCGTCTTTATTGTTTTTGAATAACCGATTTTCAGAATGACATAAATCATTTGCAACATATAAATCTGGCCAACTATCGTTATTATAATCTAGAAATACAGCTCCTAATCCAGGTCCTTGAATATCCACTACACCAGCAGCAGCCGCAACATTTGAAAATGTACCATCTCCATTGTTCTTGTACAATTGATTAGGATTAAAAAATATATTGGTAAAGCTTCGATTTAAAACGTATGCATCTATGTGTCCATCTCGATTATAATCTCCCCAACAAACGGCATAGGTATTAATAGCAACAGGCGAGAATCCCGCATTAAAAGTTACATCAGTAAAATTAAAATTACCGTCATTCTGATAGAGCTTGTTGCCAGAATTTATATTTGCCACAAAAAGATCTTTATCGCCATCATTATCGTAATCTACCCAATATAGGCTGGCCTGAGTGCTTGTTTCCAAATCCAATCCCGAAAATGAAACAGGGGTAAATATTCCGTTATTATTCTCATAAAAATAAAGCGAATCACCATTAATACTTCCAAAACTCAAATCATCCCAGCCATCACCGTTAAAATCATATAAGCTCATTCCAGCGCCAAAATCGGTTGGCTCATATAGGTAATTGATATTCATGCCATTACTGACTTCGTTGAACTGAGAAGTTTGACCATTAGTATCAGCAATAGATATAAAGATTGATGACAAGGACAGAAGAATGACTGTAAATCTAAAATACATGTTGACCAGTTGGGTAAGGTATTTAAAGATACATAAAAATTCGATTTGTTTCAAGAAATACCCCTTTTATCATGCTCAAAATGTACTTTTGAAAAATGCTCTTAATAGACGATAAACTCATATCAGAAGATCTATTTGATAAGCACTTTGTATGTGATCTTTCTTCTTGCAAAGGGGCTTGTTGTATAGAAGGAGAAAGTGGTGCGCCTTTGGAAGAAGAAGAGCTGACAATATTGGATGATATATTTGAAGATGTGGCTCCTTTTCTTAGAAAAGAAGGAGCTCAAGCTATAACTGAACAAGGCAAATACATTCAAGATTCAGACGGAGATTGGGTCACTCCTTTGCGCGATGGAAAAGAATGTGCATATACTGTTTTTGATGAAAAAGGCATTGCCGGTTGCGGTATTGAGAAAGCCTATTTTGCGGGCGAAATTACATTCAGAAAACCCATTTCATGTCATCTCTATCCGATCAGAACGAAACAATTGAGCGAATATGAAGCCATGAATTATCACCAATGGCCCATATGCAATGCCGCATGCGAATGTGGTTCTAAATTGCAAATGCCCATATATAAATTCTGCAAAGACGCTCTTATTCGAAAGTATGGACAAGAATTCTACGAAAAACTGGAATTTGCTGAAAACAATCGAGAGTAGATTTTTCTTTATTTTAGGCTCCTAAAATACTTTCAATGAAATACTCTCAACTCCCTAAAGAACAATATATTAATGCGCGAGCATCCTATATCAAGAACTTAAAACCAAAATCACTTGCTGTATTCAACAGCAATGACATCATGCCTACTAACGCTGATGGGCATATGCCCTTTCGCCAAAACAATGATCTTTTTTGGTTGAGTGGTGTAGATCAAGAAGAAAGCATTTTGGTTTTGTTCCCTGATTGTTTTACAGAAAAGCACCGTGAAGTGCTTTTTTTGAAAAAGACCAGTGAAGAAATTGCCATATGGGAAGGAGCAAAATTGAACAAGGATCAAGCCTATGAAGTTTCAGGAATCAAAACCGTTTATTGGCTGGATCAATTTGAGAAAGTATTTCAAGGTTTGATGTCTGAAGCTGAAAATATTTACCTCAACACCAATGAACATACACGGGCTCAAATTGAAGTGGAAACGAGAGATGCTCGATTCGTAAAAAATTGCAAGGCGGCATACCCTGGACATCACTATGAACGTTCTGCACCCTTCATGCATCAGCTCCGTTCGGTAAAATCTCAGTTTGAAATCGATCAAATGCGAAAAGCATGCGATATTACAAAAGCAGGAATCGAGCGTGTAATGAGGTATTTGAAGCCTGGTGTTATGGAATTTGAATTGGAGGCTGAATTGGCACATGAATTTCTTCGTAGAGGTTCGAGAGGCTTTGCCTATACACCTATTATTGCCTCTGGATTTAGCGCATGTGTTTTGCATTATATCGAAAACGATAAAGCATGCAAAGATGGTGATGTCATTTTGATGGATGTAGGTGCAGAATATGGCAATTATGCGTCTGATCTCACCCGATCATTGCCGGTAAATGGACGATATACTGATCGTCAAAAGCAAGTATACAATGCTGTTCTGCGCGTAATGAAAGCTTGTTATGGATTATTACGACCCGGAGTTTTCTTGCATGATTACCATAAACAAGTTGGAGAATTGATGGAAAAAGAATTGGTTGACTTAGGATTGATAAGTATGGATGATATCAGGAATCAAGATCCAAATTGGCCAGCATATAAGAAGTACTTTATGCACGGCACTTCTCATTTTATCGGTTTAGATGTGCATGATGTTGGCTTATGGACAGAGCCTATACAAGCAGGGAATGTCTTTACTGTTGAACCCGGTATTTATATCCGTGAAGAAAATCTGGGTATTCGAATCGAAAATGACATTGTCATTACTGAAAATGGTGTCATAGACCTGATGGAGACCATTCCAATAGAAGTGGAGGAGATTGAGGAAATGATGAATGCTGGCGTTCCTGCATAAAAAAAGCCCACTTTTCAGTGGGCTCTTCATAATTTGGTTTAGGTACACGTATAGATAGTAGACTAGCTACGGTCTATTTGAAATTTCTTGCTGCAAACTCTGTCTCCGTCAAGGATCAGTAAAATGTATTGATCTTCATAAAGTTCTTTAACATCAACAGTAGTTTCAACTTCTTCGATTTGCCCGGTCTTGATTACACGTCCATTCAAATCGCAGATATCATATATAGTTCTTTTTGTTCTTGGTGAATAGCTGATCCATAGATCGTTGCCTTCTTTATTCACCTTTAAGTCGAGTTGTTGTATAGTGTTAATCATTGGCAATTATCTTAAAATGTAGAATAGTTTCTCTGGTATTTACGGTTAAATAAACTTGAGGTTACTGTTAAGATTGATTATTTGAGAAATTCAACGAAATACGACAGTTGAAGACATGAATAAAAAAAGTCCCTCAAACCAAGGAGTTGAGGGACAATCGAAACAACGCAGAAAAGATTTACTTAAAATTTTGTTGTATTAACAGCACGCGTAGACGTCTTATTCTATTTTTCAAAGATCCAATACCACTTCATAATTTTTAATTTCTGTATTGAATATAGTAGGAAATTTGCGCTTATTGTACCCTTAATGGAGTATCGAAAAGACTAAGACAAGAAACGGTCAATAAAATAAAATCAAAGGATAAGCCCATATTCCGCTTTTTTGATAATTTGTCGATGCCAAATGAAAAAGCTCAGCGCAATAATAGTCGATGACGAAGCTCCTGCAAGAGAAAATCTTAAATTGATGCTGGGTTCTTTTTGCCCGGAAGTTGAAGTCATTGAGCTTGCTGCTAATGTTAATGAGGCATTTGAAAAAATCAATCGACTTAATCCTGATGTGATTTTTTTAGACATTCGAATGCCGTCTGGTAGTGAAGGCTTTGATTTGCTCGAAAAATTTGAAAAGAAGACCTTTCAGGTCATTTTTGTTACAGCATTTAAAGAGTATGCAATTGAGGCCTTTAAAGCGCACGCAATAAACTATTTGCTCAAGCCCATTGACATTGAAGACTTACAGAATGCCGTTAAGCATTTGACAGAAACACAAAAAGCATGGTTGAACGATCATTCTCTGATTGAAGATAATCATCAAAAACTTTCGGAACTTACTTTACGCTTGCATAATGCTGGAGGAAAGATCAAAGTCAATCACTTAAAAGGAATTAAAGTGTTTGATACCAAAGACATTGCATTTTTAGAAGCAAAGGGAAATTGCACTGAAATCAATTTTTCTGACTCCAAGCGATATTTGGATACGCGAACCCTCAAAATCTACGAAGAACTCTTACCGGGAAACTTTTTTCGCATTCACAAATCATTCATCCTCAATCTAAATTTTCTTCAAGAGTATGTTTCAGATCAAGGCTCTTTTGCTTTATTAAAGGATCAAAAATTATTGCCGATAGCTAAAAATCGATTGCCTGATTTTTTGAATAATTTGAAATCCTTATAGTTCACTCAATAAAAACACCCATTCACTCAATAAGGCTTTAGACTGGATACTTTGGAGAAATTCTTGCTCCTTTTTGCCTTAAATTCCATAGAAATTTACCTGTTATGAAAATTAAAACAATCATTGTCGATGATGAATTTCATTGCCGAGAAAACCTTCTTCAAATTATTGAAGAGTTTGTTCCCAATGTAGATGTTGTAGGAATGGCGAAAAACGCAAATGAAGCACGTGAACTCATCTCCAGAGAGTCACCAGAACTGGTCTTTCTCGATATTAAAATGCCACAAGAATCTGGCTTTGAATTATTGGAATCTCTACCAGAAAAAAACTTTTCTGTCATCTTCACAACCGCTCACAATGAATACGGTATTGAAGCTATTAAAGCTCAAGCAGTAGATTATCTGGAGAAACCAATCATGATTGAGGATCTCAAAACAGCTGTTGAACGCGTTCACATCAAAGATGAAAAAGCCATTCCAGACTGGAAGTCTTTGCTACAAGAAATCAATCAAAAAGAAAGTGAAAAAGTTTCGATTCCCACAAAAGATGGATTTATCTATGTCGATAAAAATGAAATTATTCATTTGGAGGCAAGTGATAGTTACACCTTCATCTACTTGACAAATAATCGGAAGCATCTCTCAAGTAAAAACATAAAAGTATTTGAAAAACAACTTGGAGATGAAAGTTTCTATCGCATTCATAAGAGCCACATTATCAATGTAAGGCATCACCTTAAAGAATTTTCAAGAAGCGATGGAAACATGGTTTTGCTATCAGAAGGTCGGACAGCACCTGTTTCAAGAAGAAAACTCAGTGATTTTTTAGGTCGTGTGAATAGTTTCTCCAATGTTGAATAAAGTAATTAATGTTCTTCTAATACTCTTGATTGCCTCACATATAGAGGCTCAAAACTATTCGTTCATCAATTATTCTGTAGAAAAGGGCCTTGCGCAATCGCAGGCTACCGACATCGTTCAGGATGACAATGGATATCTATGGATTTCTACACTAGGAGGACTTAGCCATTTCGATGGCTTGACATTTGAAAATTTCTCACGAGAATCTGGACTATTGGACAATTATGTAAACACCCTTTTTCACCATAACAATACTGTTTATGTAGGCTGTAAAGGAGGCATAAGTATTGTCAAAGAGAAGGAAATAAACAGCTTCGCATTTCCGGAAAAATACAAAGAAGCCAAGGTTATGGCCATCGGTGTATCAGAAAAGGATGTTTATGTAGGAACTGATATTGCTGGGCTCTGGCACTTCAAAGATGGGATATTTACCTTTATTGAAAGCTTGCCATTCGATAAAGTGCGCTCATTAACAGTTATCGACAACTTTATCCTGATTGGATCTAATGAAGGTCTTTTTCGCTATTTTTTTGAAACCAATGAATGGGATATTCCCTTTCCGAGTTTAAGCGAAAAGAGGGTTCAAGATATAATGATTGACCAAAACAACATCCTATGGATAGGAACTTATGAAGGCTTATATGTACATGAAACATCACTAGAACATTATTCCACCGAAGACGGATTAATAAGTAATCGCATCAAGAAAATCCATCAAGACAATAAGGGAAATATTTGGGTGTCCACTAAATACGGAGTCTCCAAAATTGGAGGAAAGAACATCCTCAACTTCGATGAGAGTAACGGCCTCTCCAACCACGATATAAAATCCGTTTTTTGCGACCTTGAAGGTAATATTTGGATGGCGTCCAACGGAAGTGGAATCTTCAAATTTTCAGGCGAACATATCTATACATATACAAAAGACGAACAAAAGTACAGCCGACAGGCTCTTTGTATTATTGAGGACGGCAATGAAGACCTATGGCTTGGTTCTTTTAATGAGGGTCTTTATGCAGAAAAGCAAAAAGGATTTGATTTATTCAATACCGAAAATGGCTTCCCCGATAATACAATTTGGAGCGGTATAGAAGACCAGAACGGAGTACTTTGGTTTGGCACTTCGAACGGATTAGCGCGCATTGAAGACAAGGAAGTATCTATAAGCCAACTTGGAAAATCTGCAGGAACAGACCGCATCACCGCACTTTTCGAGGATAGTCAAGGAAAGATTTGGATAGGACATAAATTTGGTGTCCGCATCATGGAGCCTGGAAAAGTTACGGAGTTTTCCGAAGAGCAAGGTTTTAGTGGAAAACGCATACGAAGCATAAAGGAAGATTCCTCTGGAACAGTCTGGCTTGGAGCGGACAACGGTCTTTATAAATATGCCGAAAACTCATTTTCAAAAGTCAGTCAGAAAAAAATATTTGACGATAATACAGTACTCAACATTGCTTTTGACAGTAGAAGCAATATTTGGTTAGGCACAAAAGACGGATTGTTCATTTATGACGGAAGTGTTTTTCATCGTGTATATATAGGAGAACAGTTTGCATCGAATTATATCAATTTTAGTTGGATGCAAAAAGATCACATTATTCTCGGTAGTAATAATGGATTATATGTAATCAACATTGAAAAATACCTTGATGGGCAAGCAAATTATGCTCGACACTTTGGCTTAGAACAGGGCTTGCCAAACCTTGAATGCAACCTAAATGCAGTATGTCTTAATTCGAAGAATCAGCTCATTTTCGGAACCGGAAATGGATTGGCAATAGCCGAACTCAATTACTTAATTTCCGATGAGCACATTCAAGCTCCACTTGTTCATATTAACAACGTACGTGTATTTATGGAGGACAAGATAAAGAGAGGAGAAAAAGAACTTAACGCTTTTGGCACGCATTCCTTTTTAGCGAACGAAAACCATATATCTTTTGACATTGCAGGACTTTGCCTTTCGAAACCACAATCTGTGCAGTTTGAATATCGATTAAAAGGAATGCAAGAACAGTTTCTGCCTTTGAAGAACAGTTCGTTCGTTTCTTTCCCTTTTCTTCCTCATGGTAACTATGAATTTGAAGTTTTTGCCATAGCAGAAAACGGGACGAGATCCGATCAAGCTGCGAGTTATGCTTTTGAAATTATTGCTCCTTTTCACAAAACGGGAGCATTTAATATGCTCTTGGCCTTATTTGTAATTGGGCTTATCGCTCTAATTTATCTTTGGAGAAGAAGAGTGCAAAAACGTAATATCGAACAACAAAGATTAGTTTATCGATCGCGAATTTTATCCCTTGAGCAACAATCTCTGAATTCAAGTATGAATAGACACTTCATCTTCAATGCTTTGAACTCAATACAATACTACATCAATCGACAAGATAAACTCGCTGCGAATAAATACCTTTCAAATTTTGCAAAACTGATTAGAAAAAACTTAGACAGTTCTCAAGAGAATTTGACCCTCTTGGCAAATGAATTGGAACGAATCGATCTCTATCTTTCTCTGGAACACATGCGTTTTCAAGATAAGTTTGACTATGATATAGAAATTGATCCTAAAATTGATCCATCAACTATAAAAATTCCAAGTATGTTACTCCAACCATTTTTAGAGAACAGCATTTGGCATGGAATACTTCCTAAAGAGGAAAAAGGAAAAATTAAATTGAACATTAAGAGGAGTCTTTCTGGTTCAATAAAAATCATAATCGATGATGATGGTATCGGAGTTCGAAGAAGTATAGCTCAAAAAAATGGTAAAGATCACATTCATGAGTCGAAAGGAGTATCATTAACCAATGACCGAATCTCTTTGTACCAAAAGCTTACACATGAGAACTTTAAAATTAAAGGCCCGTATGAATTAAAAGATACAAATGATGAGGTCATGGGGACGCGAGTGGAAATCTTCTTGCCAGAAAGTCAGACTTTTGAAGAAATTATTAGCGAGACCAATAAATTAGGAAAATTGGCGTTAAATACTTAACTTTATAATGAATTCTATAGCAGAATGAACCTATTTAGACATAAAATAGCGAACCTCCTATTGCTTTTTGCTTTGGCTCTTGCTTTTTCTTCATGTGAGAAAAATGAATTGTGGGATGTGCCAGGCGATGAGCAATATTTTAAGTCTTCTGGAGGCGATGGAGGTGAGATTGACGAAGGTGACATTACAGATGATGAGGATGATGATGAAGATGACGAAGACAGAGAAGTCAAATCTGCTAATAAGTAAAATTCCCATTTCTCGTTTCAAAAGCTCCTTTTCTCAATTCTGCCTTATTTGCCTTTGACAAGATTCGTACCTTATAATAAGGTATGAAAACAAGACATCAAGCAAGCAAATCAAAATCCCATCTCCATGGACTAATTAAATCGCTTAGTAAAAGCGAAAAACGCTACTTCAAGATCTACTTGAAAAGAAACGCTCAAGGAGAAAACTCTGCAAGTGAGAAGTTATTTGACGCGATTGATCAGCAAGAAAGCTATGATGAAAAAAAGCTTAAAGGCAAGTTTAAACAAGAATCCTTTGCCCGTAACTTCTCAGTTGCTAAAAATAGATTAACAGAAAATATTTTACGCGCACTTCATTTCTATCATCATCAAAAGAGTAAAGAAAACACCTTCAATACGCTATTGAATGAAATTGAAATACTCTATTCAAAATCACTGAAAGGCCTGTGTATTAAGAAATACAGACAGGCCAATGAACTTGCACTATTCTTGAATTATCCGATCAAGATTCTGCGTCTAGAGAAATGGAGGAACAAACTAGAAATATCATCATTGTCCGATGAAGATAATTATCAAGAAGCACTAAATACACTCCGGCTAGAAAGCGAATTAAATGACCTTCTTAAAGATCTCAGAAAAAAGCAATTGGAAAAAGATTCACTTTCACTAGCCGTTTTGAAGCTGCATTCAATTCTTGAAGAGAATTTATTACATCGAAGAGTTTTAAAAAAAACGCATCGAGGACTTAGTCATCTGTATTATTTGCAACAGAATTTCACAATGTCTTTGGACCATGCGCAAAAAGCGCTGAAAGTCTTAAATGACAACGAAATTGAAGAACAGATTCATTTAATAAGTAATATTATCTACTTAGCTGTAAAAGTGAAACAGTTCGACAAAGCCAAAACCAAGTTATTCGAGCTGAGAATGCTTCAAAAAGATTTTGGCCATTTACCTCCGCTTAAGCCTAAATTTTTAGAGGCGATAGCAAATTTAGACCTCTTTATCAAAACCTCGGAAAAGAGGATTCAAGATGCCCTTGAAGCTATTCCTCCGATCGCAAAAGAACTCGCTTACTACAATGGAGAAATTGATCATAAAAAAAGAGCTTCATTCTATCTAAATTTCGCTCAGATCTATTTTCTCAAAAGTGAATTCAAATCCGCATTGAAATGGTCGAACGAACTAATAAATTACAAAGCGCTAGAATTGCATTCAGATCTTTATTTGCATGGACTCTTGTTCAATTTAATTCTGCACAGTGAACTTGGAAACCATGCCTATAATTCACACCGATTAAAATTTGTAGAACAGACTTTTGAAAAAGCAGGATCTATTGGAAGGTTTGAAGAACAGTTCTTCCAGTATATTGACAAGGAAGAAATAAATTTCGAACAGTGGCAAAGAGATTTCCTCAAACTACCTCAAAACGAAAGAGAGAAGTCAATTGTTTTGAATTTTGAATTTGAAAAATGGCTTGAAGCCAAAGTAAAGAAAGTAGACCTTATTTATCTTATTTAGGATCTAGTTTGGAAAGCATCCCATCCTTGTGCCTGAACCGGAATAGCACTGCCCCCTGAACTAATTAAATGACAACCCGAACCTTTATCGGTCATGTGACCGATTGGGGTCATATTCGGATTTCCTTTGATTTTGTCATAATCACTTTGATTGATTGTAAACAATAGCTCATAATCTTCTCCTCCATTCATTGCACAGGTAATTGGATCCAAATTAAATTCTCTTGCTTTAGAAAAGGTCGTTGGGTCAATTGGCACTTTATCTTCATAAATCGCAAAGCCCAAGTCACCTGCTTTTGCCAAATGAAGACTCTCTGAAGCAAGGCCATCCGAAATATCAATCATTGCTGAAGGTTTCAATTCCATTTTCTGAAACATTTCAATTATGTCTTTTCGGGCTTCGGGCTTAAGCTGTCTTTCAAGAATATAGTCATTACCGTCCAAATCTGGCTGAACTCCGGGTGCGCTTTGAAAAACTTCTTTCTCACGTTCGAGCAATTGTAAGCCCATAAAAGCCGCACCTAAATCTCCTGTCACAATCAACAGGTCATTTTCTTTTGCGCCATTTCGATAGATCACTTGGCTTTTCTCAACTTTTCCCACTGCTGTTACAGAAATTGCAAATCCAGATTGAGATGAAGTGGTGTCTCCTCCTATTAGATCCACATTGTAGAGCTTACAGGCCAATTCTATTCCAGAATAAAACTCTTTCAATGCTTCTAAAGAAAATCGGTTCGAAACAGCAATAGAAACAGTCACCTGTTCTGGTGTGCCATTCATTGCATATATATCAGACAAGTTAACGACTACACTCTTATACCCCAGATGCTTCAAAGGTGTATACATCAAGTTAAAATGAATGCCTTCAATTAGCATATCCGTGGATATAAGCTGATACCAGTTTCCGCAATCAATAACAGCTGCATCGTCTCCTACTCCCTTTATGCTAGAAGAATGTTGAATTTCAAAACCTTTTGTCAATTCTTGAATAAGCCCAAATTCTCCTAATTTTTCTAGTTCGGTTCGTTGTGTTTCAGACATGGCATCGAAGGTATAGAAATTACTTGACCCACCGTTCTGAAATCATGAAATCGCTCTAATTCCTTAGATAAAAGTGCTGTGTATTTATTTAGAATATATCTAAATAAGTGGCTATCTTTGCAACATTAATCACATGTTAATGTTATTGTACAAATGATAAAAATTAATAATAGTGCTAAAGATCAAGTGGCTAAGCTGATGGCAGAGGACAATCAACCTCATGAGGCATTTGTTCGTGTTGGTGTAGAAGGAGGAGGGTGTTCTGGTTTAATGTATAAACTGGAATTTGACACTGCAATGAATGAAGGAGATCAGGTCTTTGAAGACAATGGTGTAAAAATCGTTGTGGATAAGAAAAGCTATTTGTATTTGGTAGGAACCGAACTTGATTATTCAGGTGGCCTGAATGGCAAGGGATTTAATTTTATCAACCCCAATGCAAACAGAACATGTGGTTGTGGTGAGTCATTCTCAATATAAAAATTTCTATGGCCTATCAAGAAGATCCCATATTAGAAGAAGTCACCAATAAAGACTACGAATTTGGATTTGTCACAGACATTGAAGTAGATAAAGTTCGCAATGGTCTTGATGAAGATATTATTCGATTGATTTCTTCAAAGAAAAATGAACCTCAATGGCTTCTAGATTGGAGATTGGAAGCCTTTGATATATGGAAGAAGATGACAGAGCCGGAATGGGCTCATGTAAATTATGAAAAGCCCGACTTTCAGGCCATTTCTTATTATGCTGCTCCTAAAAAAAAGCCCAAACTGAATTCGTTAGATGAAGTTGATCCGGAACTAAGAAAGACGATGGATAAGTTGGGGATTTCTCTCGAAGAACAAAAAAGACTTTCAGGAGTAGCTGTTGACTTCGTTATGGATTCGGTTTCCGTTGCTACTTCATTCAAGGAAAAGTTGGCTGAACTGGGTATAATTTTCATGTCCATGAGCGAGGCGGTCCAAGAGCATCCGGAATTGGTGCGAAAATATATTGGAAAAGTAGTCCCTCGGACGGACAACTTTTATGCAGCTTTAAACTCAGCCGTGTTCACAGATGGTTCGTTTTGTTATATCCCTAAAGGTGTAAGGTGTCCGATGGAATTATCAACTTACTTCAGGATTAATGAGGCAGGTACGGGACAATTCGAGCGGACATTGGTCGTTGCAGAGCAAGGGTCATATGTAAGTTATTTAGAAGGGTGTACAGCACCTCAAAGAGACGAAAACCAATTGCATGCTGCAGTAGTTGAGCTTATTGCAATGGATGATGCCGAAATAAAATACTCAACTGTACAGAATTGGTACCCTGGAGATGAAGAAGGCAAAGGAGGTGTATTTAATTTTGTCACTAAAAGAGGCTTGTGTGATGGAAGGAATTCTAAAATTTCCTGGACACAAGTTGAAACAGGATCCGCAGTAACATGGAAGTATCCTTCGTGCATCCTAAAAGGTGAAAATTCAATAGGCGAATTTTATTCTGTTGCGGTTACAAATAACTTTCAGCAAGCCGATACTGGGACAAAAATGATTCATTTGGGCAAAAACACGAAGAGCACCATTATCTCCAAAGGTATCTCGGCAGGAAAAAGTCAGAACTCCTACAGGGGATTGGTCAAGATCCAAAAGTCAGCAAAAAATGCGAGGAACTTCTCTCAATGTGATTCGCTCTTGATGGGTGATCGATGTGGCGCGCATACTTTCCCTTATATCGAAGTTGACAACAATACCGCAAAAGTTGAGCATGAAGCTACTACCTCTAAAATTGGGGAAGACCAATTATTCTATTGTATGCAAAGAGGAATTGATGAAGAGAAAGCAATAAGCTTAATTGTAAATGGATACGCAAAAGAAGTTTTGAATAAGCTCCCTATGGAATTTGCTGTTGAAGCTCAAAAGCTTTTGGCAATTTCATTGGAGGGAAGCGTTGGTTGATAATCTGAACGATAAGTTAGTAAAGAAAGGCAAAATGATTTCGATAGAAAATTTACATGCTGAAATAGAGGGAAATCAAATCCTCAAAGGGCTGAACCTTAAAATAAATGAAGGCGAAGTTCACGCTATTATGGGACCAAACGGTTCAGGTAAAAGCACTTTGGCTTCTGTGTTAGCAGGAGATGAAAATTATGAAGTCACCGAGGGAAATGTCAGTTTCTTAGGAGAAGATATTCTCGAAATGAGTGTAGAGGACCGAGCAAGAGCCGGCTTGTTTCTTGCGTTTCAATATCCTGTTGAAATTCCTGGAGTAAGTAATATCAACTTTTTAAAAACAGCTATCAATGATATTCGAAACAGTCAGGGACTTGAAGATATTCCGGCAAAAGAGTTTTTGAGCAAAGTCAAGGAAAAGTCAAAGCTCGTAGAATTAGATGGTCGCCTCACAAACAGGTCTGTGAACGAAGGATTTTCTGGAGGCGAAAAAAAGAGAAACGAAATTTTCCATATGGCCATGCTCGAACCCAAATTTGCAATCTTAGATGAAACTGATTCAGGATTGGATATAGATGCATTAAAGATTGTTTCGAATGGTGTAAATGCTATGCGCGATACGAAAAGATCATTCTTGGTGATCACGCACTACCAGCGATTGCTGGACCATATCGTGCCTGACTTTGTTCATGTTTTATACGATGGAAAAATAATCAAAACAGGAGATAAGACCCTCGCTCTTGAATTAGAAGAAAAGGGTTATGATTGGATTACTGAAAGCGTTGCAGTCTAAATGGAAATTGCACAGGACATTAGTTTATTAGATCTCAATGATCACGCGCTAAAGCCTTTTGAGGAAATTAGACAATCTAGTCTTCAAAAACTGGAAAATTTATCATTTCCTTCGACCAAAGTTGAAAATTGGAAATATTCTCGAACTGGCAAAATCGTTAAGCACAACTGGCTTAACGACCATGGCTATAAAGAGATAGATGCGGCTTTCTTTATTCCAAATTGGAAAGGGTCTGTTCTTAAATTTTCGAATGGAAAACTCCTGGATTCTTCACTCATAAAATCAATGGTCATAGATGGTTTTAAATTAAAGCCTTTATCAAAAGCCTGCGAAAATTGTATTCAATACGTCAATAAAGTATTCGGCAATTACAGCAGGGAATCTGAAAATATTTTCGATCAGATCAATAATACATCTTGGCAAGATGGTTTATTCTTGCATGTTCCAAAGAACGTCCAACTCAAAGAGCCAGTGCATGTTGTTATGGCTATTGACAATCCAAATACGGCAGTGCATATGCGCAATGTGATCGTATTAGAAGAAGGAGCAGAAGCTGAAATAGTGATAAGCATTGTTGGAACAGGTTCAGGAAAAACCTATCAAAATGTAATTACCGAAGCGCGATTAGGAAAGAATGCAAAATTGCATATTGACAAGATTCAACAAGCTGGTTCTGAAGAATTTCAAATGTGCACAGAAGCAATCTATCAAGAACAAGACAGCCACTTTACCATAAATACCATTTCCGTGGATGCAGGATGGGTGCGTAATGATTTAAAGATAAATATTGAAGGAATCAATTGCGAGTCAAACTTAAACGGAGTATATCTTCCGATCGAAAAACAGCATATTGACAACCATACCGTTGTAGATCATTTGAAGCCACACTGTAACTCAAATGAAATGTACAAAGGAGTGATTTACGACCAAGCTACCGGGGTCTTTAACGGAAAAGTTTTTGTTCGAGAAGATGCGCAAAAAACCAATGCATTTCAATCAAACAATAACATCGTTATGAGTGAAAACGCAAGCATGAATTCAAAGCCAGAGTTGGAGATTTATGCTGATGATGTTAAATGCTCACATGGCTCAACTACGGGTCAATTTGATGAAGAAGCTGTTTTTTATTTAAGAGCAAGAGGCATCAGTGAATTGAATGCTCGAAAACTTTTAGTCAATGCTTTTTTAAGTGATGCACTTGTGAATATTCATAATGAAGAAGTAAAGGAATACGTTGAGGGCTTGCTTGAAAAAAAGCAATCCGAAATACTGTCTTAAATTCATTGAAAGATTGGTTAAAGACTTTCAAATAGATACGATTAGAAGTCAATTTCCCCTGCTCCATCAACGTGTAAACGGGTCTGAATTGATTTATTTAGACAATGCGGCTACAACACAAAAACCGAGTGCCGTTATTGAGGCAATTGATCACTACTATCGCAAAATAAATAGTAATGTTCATCGTGGAGTCCATCACTTAAGTGTTCAAGCCACCAATGCTTCAGAGGAAGCACGAGGTCTCGTTCAACAATTGCTGAATGCGCGCAAAGTCGAAGAGATTATATTTACTTCTGGGACGACAGAGAGTATAAATCTAGTTGCTAATTCTTATGGACGAAGAAATCTCAAGGAAGGAGATGAAGTCTTAATATCTACCTTAGAACATCATTCCAACATTGTTCCATGGCAGCTTATCTGCGAAGAAAAAAAGGCTACGCTTAAAGTCATCCCTATCAATGATGCGGGAGAACTCAATTTAGAAGATTATTATGCTCTCTTATCTGAAAGAACAAAACTAGTCGCTGTCAATCATGTTTCGAACGCTTTGGGCACGTTAAACTCAATTAAAGAAATGTGCTCCGCTGCTAAAAAAGTTGGTGCAGTATTTCTCGTTGATGGAGCTCAAGCAGTAGCACACCTCAAGGTTGATGTCCAGGATTTAGATTGTGATTTCTATTGTTTCTCTGGGCATAAATTTTATGGCCCAACTGGAATTGGAGTGCTCTTTGGAAAGGAAGATATTTTGGAAGAAATGCCTCCATTTTTAGGTGGGGGCGAGATGATTAAAAGTGTCACATTTGAAAAAACATCTTTCAATGAACTGCCTTACAAATTTGAAGCCGGAACACCTGCAATTGCTCAAATGGTTGGTTTAGCCGAAGCCCTTAGGTTTTGGTTTAGCATCGACCATCAAAGTCTTTTTCAATATGAAAAAGAACTCTTAGCCTATGCGAGCGACTCATTAAAAGAGATTTCAGAATTGAAAATTTATGGAGATGCGAAAAACAAGCTTAGCGTCATTTCGTTCAACGTTGGTAATATCCATCCCTTTGATTTGGGAACGCTGCTCGATCAAATGGGGATTGCTGTTCGCACAGGGCATCATTGCACTGAACCCCTTATGAATCGGTTTGGTATACCTGGCACAGTTCGAGCTTCATTTGCAATGTACAATTCTTTCAGTGAAGTAAATCGTTTAAAGAAGGCCATTGAAAAAGCGGTAGATCTATTATCTTAAATATAGTACGTTCCCCTATTTACATAATTTTCATCTGGGTTAAATCCTGCACCATTTTCTACACGAAGAGCAATCAAATCGCCAACCATTGAACAGGATATGGGGTTGTTTTGATTCACATCTTCTGTGCTGAACCCCTTCTCTAAGCTCCAATCAACAGCTTCTTGCACTGCAAATGCTGCTTCCCTCAATCCCAAATGGCGTAACATCATTTGTAGAGAAAGAATGGTAGCAACGGGGTTAGCTTTATCCAATCCTGCCACTTGAGGATAAGATCCATGAACCGGTTCGAAAAGAGAAAATCTGTCCCCTATAGAAGCAGAAGGCAAGAGCCCCAGTGATCCGCATAATACACTTGCTATGTCTGACAGAATATCTCCGAACATATTCTCAGTCAAAATAATATCAAAGGAAGAAGGTTTGGTTACGATTTGCATAGCCGCATTATCAACATATAAGTAATCGACCTCGACTTCTGGATAATCGCTAGACATCTCTTGAATTACTGTTCGCCAAAGCCTCGAAGTTTCAAGAACATTGGCTTTATCAACTAGCGTCAATTTCCCTTTTTTTTGTTCTGCAGCTTCAAAGGCCTTTACAGCAATTCGCTCGATTTCACCTCTGCTATATGCACAAAGGTCGCTAGCTCTTAAACCGTCCTTAGACTTGGTCTTTTCACCAAAATATATTCCTCCGGTAAGTTCTCGATAGATGTTTATGTTTACTCCCTTGAGCAGATCATTCTTGAGCGGAGACTGCTCGTTCAAAAACGAATACGACCGGACAGGACGAATATTCGTATGAAGTTTCAATGCTCCTCTCAAGCCCAATAATCCTTGCTCTGGACGCAACTTGCTCTTTGGATCGTTATCGTATTTAGGATGTCCAATAGCTCCCAATAAAATAGCATCCGAATCCATACAGTTGTCGATGGTCTCTGCAGGCAATGGATTGTTCGCTTCATCAATTGCAACACCTCCTATTAAAGATTCTAACACATCAAATTTGACTTCGAACCTTTGTTCAACGGCCTTAAGCACTTTCGTGGCTTGTTTTACTACTTCTGGGCCAATTCCATCTCCGGGCAATAGGGCAATCTTATATTCCTTAACGCTCATCTTCAAACGATTCTATTTCATTTCTTAACTCCACCAAAAATCCAAATTCATCTTGGCCTTTTATCAGGCATGACTTTTTAAAGGAATTTATCTCAAACTTCTCTGTAATTTCTATGCAGGTTACTACCTGTTCTTCTAGATTAATTTCAACTGTTGTATTTGGGTCGGCTAATACGCTCTGCTTCAACTTTTGGTGTAGTTCTTCACTGATTTCAATAGGCAGTAAACCATTATTTAAAGCATTGTTCTTGAAAATATCCGCAAAAGAGGTGGAGATTACTGCTCTAAAGCCATAGTCGTATAAAGCCCATGCTGCATGCTCTCGACTTGAACCGCAACCAAAATTGTCACCCGCGAGAAGTACTCTTCCTTTATATCTATCTTGGTTAAGAGAAAAATCATCTCTTTGATTTCCCAAATCATCAAATCGCCAGTCTCTGAATAGATTTTCTCCAAATCCATCCCGAGAAGTCTGCTTTAAAAACCTTGCTGGGATGATTTGATCCGTATCGATATTATCATTGAGAACGGGAACGATTGTAGAATCTATTCTATTTATAGCTTCCATTAATTAATAAATTGTCTTGGATCTGATACTTTGCCAGTTATTGCTGCTGCGGCTGCAGAAAGAGGACTAGCTAATATAGTTCGAGCTCCTTCTCCTTGCCTTCCCTCAAAATTCCTGTTCGAAGTTGAAATGCACAATGAACCCTTAGGGATCTTGTCTTCATTCATTGCAAGGCAAGCTGAACAGCCTGGCTCCCTCATGCGAATACCCGCTTGAGCGAAGACCTCAATTAGTCCTTCTTGATGCGCCTGTTTCAGGACTTTCTGAGAGCCTGGAACTATCCAAACCTCCACGCTATTCGATTTTTTACGTCCTTTTATTATTCTAGCCGCAGCACGCAAATCTTCAATTCGACTATTTGTACATGAACCTATAAATACATAATCTATATTCTTGTTTACCATTGGCTCTCCCCCCTCGAATCCCATATAGGTGAGCGATTTTTCATTTCTTTCAGTTTTTTCAGGAATTACTTGATCAATTGCAATACCCGTGTCCGGACTCGTTCCATATGTAATCATTGGAGAAATTTCTCCAGCATCTAATAACAGCTCCTTGTCGAAATTGGCATTTTGATCCGATTTTAGCATGCTCCATTCATGGCATTTCTTCTTCCAATCATCACCTTTTGGAACAAACTCACGACCTTTCAGGTATTCAAACGTCTTTTGATCAGCTGCGACTATGCCCCCTCTTGCACCCATTTCAATGCTCATATTACATACTGTCATTCGCTCTTCCATACTCATTGATTCTACCGCACTTCCTGCATACTCTACGAAATGACCTGTGCAGCCTCCAGTGCCCAGTCTTGCGATAACATATAAAATCAAATCTTTTGCTGAAACACCTTTCTTTAAGACGCCATTGATAGCAATCCGCATCGTTTTAGGTCTTGAAATAATTAAGGCTTGCGTAGCAAGTACTTGCGCAACTTGAGAAGTTCCAATGCCAAATGCTATATTCCCAAAAGCTCCATGAGTACTTGTATGGCTATCCCCACAGACAATTGTCATACCCGGTTGTGTAATTCCCAATTCAGGGCCAATCACGTGCACAATTCCTTGATTCGGGTGACCTATTCCGTATAGATTAATATTATGTTCATTACAATTTTCAATCAATGTATTTACCTGCTTTCTTGATAAGGCTTCTTTAATAGGCAAATGTTGATTCAACGTTGGAATATTATGATCGACTGTTGCGATTGTAGACTCGGGACGGAATACTTTCAGTCCATTATCATTTAATTGTGAAAAAGCTTGTGGGCTAGTCACCTCGTGAATAAAATGCTTGTCTATGTATAAAACATCTGCACTCCTATCAAGAGACTTAATCAAATGGCGATCCCAAATCTTATCAAACAATGTCCTTCCCATTAGGCATATACTTTATTCAGCAATACTTTCAAATGATTATCAGTAATCAATTTCTTTGCATCTGCCAATTTCAAAAACTCTCCATAGACTTCATTCAATCGTTCACCGACCAACTTATATCCCAGTTTCTCAGCCTTGTATTTCAAAGCTGCTCTTCCACTGCGAGCAGTCAAAACAATTGAAGAATCATCAGCGCCCACATCTTGCGGATTCATAATTTCATAAGTCTGTCTATTCTTAATAACACCATCCTGATGTATCCCGGAAGAATGTGCAAAAGCATTGCTGCCTACGACAGCCTTGTTGGCTTGCACAGGCATGCGCATATAGCTTTCTACCAATTTCGATATTGACATCAATTGTCGCGTGTCAATAGATGTTTCAAAATTCAACTTTTTGTGTTGTTTCAGGATCATTACAACTTCTTCTAATGAAGTATTTCCTGCTCTTTCACCAATTCCATTGATTGTACATTCGATTTGTCTTGCACCATTACAAATTCCTGCAATGGAATTGGCTGTTGCCATTCCCAAGTCGTTATGGCAATGGGTAGATAGCATTACTTTATGAATGCCTTTTACATTTTCCATCAAAAAAGAAATCTTCTTTCCATATTCCTCTGGTAAACAATAGCCAGTTGTGTCAGGAATATTGACAACCGTGGCACCGGCCTGAATGACTGCCTCCGTTATTCTGGCCAGGAATTCATTTTCTGTCCGGCCAGCATCTTCAGCATAGAACTCGACATCTTCAGCATAACTCTTGGCATATTTTACGGCATCAATGGCTCTTTCGAGCACTCCTTGTCGTGTCGACTTAAACTTAAATTTAATATGCGAATCCGATGTTCCAATTCCCGTATGAATCCTCGGACGCTTTGCGCTCTTCAGCGCTTGAGCGGCAATATCTATATCTCTTTCAACGGCTCTGGTCAATGCACAAACAACGGGATTGACCAAAGCATCTGCTATCATTTCAACAGCCTTGAAATCGTCAGGACTTGAACAAGGGAACCCTGCTTCAACAATATCAACTCCAAGATTTTCTAATTCCTTTGCAATCTCTAATTTTTCATTAGGCTTCAATTGACATCCTGGAACTTGCTCTCCATCCCTCAGCGTAGTATCGAATATTAAAACTTTGTTGCTCATAGCACATAAATCCGCACAAAAGTGCCCATTGTCGTGTATGGAACTAAATAATTCATTTTCTATATTCGTATATCTAAACTATTCTTTATACTATAACATACTGTTTATCTGATATTTATAAATTTATATTTCGAATGTCTAAACAAAATAGTCTCTCTCTTTATCGGCTTGTACAAAAAATGAGTAAATCCGAAAAAAGGAATTTCAAACTCTTTGTTCAAAGAAGTTTTAGTCAAAAAAAAGACCTGAATTTTATGCTGGTATATGAAGTATTAAATTCAATGACAATGTACGATCCTAAGCGTATATTGGATAGGCTTCCTCAGTTTTCGGCTAAACAAATATCAGATTTAAAGGGTCATTTATACACCCAAATTCTTCAATGCCTTCGATTTCTGAATTCGAATAAGAGCCTATTTAATATAAGACAGGGGTTGGACTTCGCAACGGTACTTTATCAAAAAGGAATGTTTATTCAAAGCCTGGAGCAATTGCAGAAAACCAAGCAAATTGCCGAGTCTCAGGAAAACTTTTCTTTGCTCCATGAAATTTTGGAATTTGAAAAAAAAATTGAATCAAGACACGTCACACGAAGTCATGCCAATAGAGCAAAAGAAATAACGGAATCCATTCACATAACAAGACAAAAATTATTCTTGATGACCAGATGGTCGGATTTATCGATTCAGCTCTACAGCAGATATCTCAAAATTGGACATGTCAAAAACAAAAAAGAGCACTTCTCTTTTCAAAAGTATTTTGAAGATAATAAACCAAGAAATAGAGGGCTTGAAAATTCCTCATTTTTTATCAAGCTCCATAAAATAAGGAGCCATCTCTGGTATTTCTTTATTCAACAAGACTTTAAAAATGGCTATCGATATGGACGGAAATATGTTCAATTGTTTGATGATTTTCCAAGTTTTCTCTCGCTTGAGAAAGTAGAGTTCATTCGAGCTCAACAAAATTGTATGAATAGTGCTTTTTATTGTATTGATGAAAAACGCCATCTCAAGCATCTAAATGAGCTCCATCGCTATTTCCAAGAAGAAGATCTGTCGATAAATGCCCAGTTAATGGCATTTGCCTATATAAAAACAGGAGAGTTAAATGACATCCTGCTATCGGGTAATTTTATGAATTGCGCGTCAAGATTAGAAAGGATCATAGGTGAAATCGATGCCAAGGAAAGAGATTTAGATCGACATCGAATGATGCTGATATGGTACAAAATTGCAACGATATACTTTACGCGTGGCGAAAATAAAAAATGCATCTCCTACCTAAATAAAATCATCAATCGGAATGAGTTATCACTACGAGAAGATGTTCAAAGTTTCGCTCGAATTCTTGATTTGGTAGCCCATTTCGAGCTGGGAAATGAAGAGTTGGTTTTTTATCGTATTAAAAGTGTCTACCGATTCTTAGGGAAATTAAAAGACCTTCAAGCTGTCCAATTGGAGTTCATGAAGTTTCTAAAAAAAACAGTGTACATGGATCAAAAAAATATGAAGCCAGCGTTCATTCTATTGAGAGATAATTTAATCGAATTAAGAAAAAACCCTTATGAGAATAGACCCTTTTTATACCTGGATATTATTTCATGGTTAGACAGTAAAATTGAAGATCGACCTGTTGCCGAAATGGTTAACCTCAACCTTGAAAAAATAAAAAATCCCCCCATCAAATGATGGAGGGACTTCCTCGTTCTCCAATGAACGATAACCAAATATATGCTTACGAAATTTTTAAAAGTTCAATGTCAGTCCTGCACTAAAAGGACGTAATTGTGGATTACTCTCACTTCTGAACATATCCGTTAGTGCATAGCTTGCGAAGAGGGAAAAGTCTCCATATCCAACACGTGCCATTGCATCCAATTTAAATGGAGCAACATCCCATTTACTCTTAACTTTAACTTTTTCTCTTTCCCCTGTTTCAAGAACTTCAAATTTTTGTTTGTACTTATTCCCGAGATTGATCCCTCCTACAACACCTCCAGAAAGGTGAAAGCTCCGATCTGCATCCTTACTTGTATTAAACTCTAAAAGAAGCGGAATAACCAAATAACCCGTTCTCAGCTTGTTCTTGCGCAAGTTAATGGTCGTATCCATAAAAGCAACGATACTATCACCGCTCAGTCCCAATGTGTAGTCATTCTGAAATTTATAGCTCTGATACTGTAATCCAAGGCCCGTAACCAATCCAACATAATTATCAATAAGCTTGATCTTTGTTTCCGCAAAATTCAAAGAAAAAGAACGCGATCCAGCATAATTGATTTCTAAATGTTCTTGGCCATCTATTGGATCAACGTCAAAATTCTCTCCAAAAAAATAGCCGTTTACACCTACATCGATTCCATCCCACCAGGTCAAATCATCGTCCGAAGAATCCCAATTAATTACCGTATCTGAATTCGCTTCGGAGTCATTTCCAATAATTATGATCCGGGTATTTCCTATGTCAATCATTGTGGTATCACTCTCTGCAACACGAACGGTATCCGTCTCTTGTCCAATAAGGTTTAAAGCAAGACATAAACAAAAGAGGCTAGTTAACTTTTTCATCATTCCTAATTTTCTAATTCGAACGTATGACGAATTGATGATTAAAAAAGTTACAGCAAATAAATTTTTAAGTGACTTGCCTTAAATAAATCAATTCAATGGATAAAAATGTTCTTCCCTTTCAATCGGGGAAAGAGCACCCTTCTGTCTTTATGACGATTATTTGCATTGAAAATTAGATGCTCTTTGATTCCGACAGTGTATAAATCCTGAGAGACTCCTTGAAGCAATAAAACAAAAAAGGCGGGTGCATTATGCTACCCGCCTTAATCGTTTGTATATGTTGCTTTAAATCTTTCTGAATTTTAAGTCGCAGGTCACAATTTTTCCATGGATCTCCTCTATTCCAGGAAAAACCAATTGCTCAACTTTCTTTGCAATTTTTCTTCGCTGCTTTTTATTCGCGCCTCGCATTCCAATCACTTTCAATTCTCCATCTTCATCAATGGCGATCTCCAGTTCTATTTTTTCATTGGGCAAATCTATTGCTGAAGTTTCTTGCAGCTGCTCTGAAATTATACGCTTTACATAGTCAATAGTCTCGACTTTAACTTTTGCTTTTTTTTCTGATACGTTTGCCTCCATATTCACGGGTAACATCATGAGTGCAATGAAGGCGATTCCAAATACTTTTTTCATTTTTATAATCGTTGTTGTTTCGCCTGTAAGACGCTTAAGGAGCCCGATTTGTTACTCAGAAATTGGCTTTTGTGATGACTGGTAGCAGGTTAGTATAAAAGGTCTGAAAAACTAGGATCTGTTCTTTCTTTTGGCCTTTCTCTTGAACTTAAATTTACCTATCGAAAATGAAGTCTCGTTATATAAAGCCTCCTCATTTACATTAGATTGAAAAGATATCAATTCAGAATTTTCTGTTGCATCCTCTAATACATTGATAATATTAAGCACCTTACTTGAACCAGTAGAAATGGCATCCGGTTCTGATTGGTTTTCAACATCATTAGTAGGATGATCCGCAATAGATTCATCATTAACTATCTCAGGAAGTTGATGCTCTGGTAATTGAACTTGTTTTGGAATATCAATTTCAATTGAAGGGCTTTCTTCTTGATTTTCCAATGCCAAATTTTCAGGGACTCTCGAAAAGGGTATGTTCTCCTTTACTTTGGGAGGATTAGATTTTGAATCAACTCTCTCACTTGGATTGTTCACTTTAACAATCACTGGCGCATCGTGATCTGCTTGGTCCAAAACATTCTCCGTATTAGTTTCTTGCTCTTCATTAGTAAACGAAGAGGATTCTTCTACTTCGTTTTGAACCAATTCAACTCTCTCTTTTTGTTCATCATCAATATTCGAATGAACGATCTCAATTCCTTTATCATCTCTAAATAAAAAGAAAAATAATAGGAACACAGCTGCCGCACTGGATATCCAGGCGTATAAAGGAATCACCTTTGTATCCTCCCTTCTTTTGAGCTCTGCTTTTAAGGGAAACACAATCGTCTCATCTGGATCCAATCTCAAACGCTTATTTAAGTCAATTGCTTCTTGAATTTCTTGCTGACTAAAGGAGGATTCAACTTGATGAGAATGGTGCTTGCTTAGCATATCTTCAGCATAGGCCATTAAAAGCTCTTCCGAATTTTCATCATTTATATCAATCGCCTTAATTTCTCCCTTAGCAAAATCAGTCGTTTCTCTAGGGACCAATTTAAGTTTGGAAAATGAAGCCAGAAGCAAATTGAATTCAGAATCGTTTGCAGCTTTTTCTATAACCAAACTCTTTTGTCTTTCGCTTAAGTCCCCTTCTGCATATGCAATAGCCAATTCTTCCTTGCTTAAGCCAGTATCAAGTGTTCGTTGAAGTTCGACATCATATTCAAAAGAATCGGGCATAAGCTCAATCGATTCGAAAGCATCAAATTCAGCTTGCAAATCAGGGTGGTCTTGTAAAAAGATCAATACTTCTTTCTTCTCAATTTCAGAGAGATTTCCTTCAATTAAATCCAGGAAAAAAGATTCATAATTATTTCTATTGATCTTCATATAAGTACTTCAATATTACCAATGTATTTCTTCAAAGCAACCCTTCCACGATATATGTACACCTTAACCTGAGAAAGGCTCAAAGTCGTAATTTCCGCAATCTCCTCATACGAATAGCCCTCATAATCTCTCAACAGAATAACCGACTTTTGATCGGCAGGAAGGCGATTCAATGCCTGGTGTAATTTTTCATTCAAATCAGTATACTGATTTGACACACCAAAAGCTGCTTCTTTTACAGCTTCTATATCTCCCATCTTCTTGTCTCTTCGCAAGCCATCAATCATCAAGCGATAGGCCGTAGAAAAAAGCCAAGACTTAACTTTTTCAAAGTTGACTTCACTTGCTCTTTCCCATAATTTAAGGTAGGCATCCTGAACAATGTCTTTCGATTTTTCTTCATCTCTTAAATTCTTAAGAATAAATCGATAAACATTATCAGAAAACAAGTCAACGCTTTGGTTATATTGATCTGTGTTCATTGGAATTCATGCCTATGACGAACAAGTATTTTAAAAAGTTACAGCCTTTTATGAGCCAAGGGTAAAAATATCTTGTGCACCGCTAGAATAAATAGCGAGCAAAGCAATTACCGATACTGTTATACCAAGCACAAAAGTATATATACCAATTGACAGAAAAAATCGCCAGATAACTCCTCCCCAAGAGGTTTTATAGTAATTTTTCATGCTAATTATAGTAAAAATGCTCAAGCAAAAGAGAATCGGACCAATTGCTCTGTATCCTGAAATTAAGCTAATCACTATTCCAAAGATCGATAGAATGAGAAAAAAAGTATGGATATGAAAAGAGAGGATTAAATGCTCTAAATAAAAGTTCTTTTTACGATAAAAAATCAAATAATTGATCAATGCGAAAAG
>JBCCIF010000025.1:0-37532 GCA_039028335.1 Bacteroidota bacterium | reverse complement strand
TTTTTTGCTTTTCAGGTAGTCTAGCAATCGCAGCATCCAGTTTTCGTTTTATTTGATCTCCATCATAAATATGGTCGGCCTCTGAATTTTGAATTTGGGCGTATTCAGTATCTGCGAGATCCACATGCCTGTGTTTTTTGTTGGCATTGATAAAATTGATGGTTTCATTGTAGGCAATGCGATAGAGCCATGTATAGAATGCCGATTCTCCTTTAAATTTATCAAGATTTTTCCAGGCCTTTAGAAATACATTCTGAATCACATCATTGGTGTCTTCGTGATTGCGAAGCATTCTTCTTATGCTCGAATACAATTTCTCCTGATGCCTTCTTACAATGATTTCAAAAGCTTCGTATCTGCGCTCATTGCGCCTTATTTTTTCGAGAAGTTCTTTGTCTGTAAATTGATTCAAATCCGCAATTTATTTTGCGGTATCAGCAATCATTTTCGGCTTAGAACAGATTCTACCGCTTTCACGATATTCCCGGTTCCAATTCCATATTTGTCCATCAGTTGCATTGGTGTGCCGCTCTCACCGAACTGATCGTTGACCGCCACCAATTCCATTGGGCTTGGCATTTTTCGCGACAAAAGGCTAGCGATGCTTTCTCCAAGACCTCCATTTTGCTGATGTTCTTCTGCTGTTACCACACATTTGGTTTTACTAACTGAATCTAAGACCGTTTCTTCGTCCAAAGGTTTAATGGTATGGATATTAATTATTTCTGCATTGATTCCTTGGCCCTTTAATTCTTCCTTGGCCTCCATCGCTTTCCAAACCAAATGACCTGTTGCAAAAATACTTACATCACTTCCTTCGCTAATCAGCTGAGCTTTTCCAATTACGAATTTCTCTGCAGGATCTACAAAAACAGGCATTTTAGGACGGCCGAAGCGCAGATAGACTGGTCCGTGATGCTCAGCGATAGCTAAAGTAGCCTGCTTGGTTTGATTGTAGTCGCAAGGACAAATTACAGTCATGTTTGGAAGCATCTTCATCATTCCAATGTCCTCTAAAATTTGATGAGTAGCACCATCTTCGCCTAATGTTAGTCCTGCATGGGAAGCACATATTTTTACATTTTTCTCACTGTATGCAATCGATTGACGAATCTGGTCATAAACTCTTCCGGTAGAAAAATTAGCAAAAGTTCCAGTGAAAGGAATTTTCCCCCCAATTGTCATTCCTGCCGCTAGACCCATCATGTTTGCTTCTGCAATTCCGACTTGAAAAAATCGATCGGGAAATTCGTTCTTGAAATCTCCCATTTTTAGAGAACCCGTTAAATCAGCGCAAAGCGCTACTACATCGGAATTTTGTCTTCCTAATTCCAATAGCCCGGCTCCAAATCCCGAACGCGTGTCTTTTTTTTCAGTTACGGTTAGCATATGTATTTAAATTTTCAATGTTGTTGATATTCCTGATTTAATTTGAAATTCCTCTTCAAGGGTATAAATAGATTGTTTTGAAGTTTTTGAGCGAAAAACTACCTTATAAAACCCGGGTTGTAAAGTCACAGTCTGCCTTGATTCCGTTGCATCTAAATTACATACCCATTCCATATCGTCTCCATTTAGGAGGAATATTGAACCGTAGCCTTGTTTAGCAATACTCACATTGACGACTCCTGGATGAGGAATTTCAATGCTTGTTGTATGACTTTGAGCTATTGAACTTTTTTCAATTCTTGTTCTGGGTAGTGTTAGTATTTCAAGGTCGTATTCACCTACAATTAAACGCTCTATCTGATCAAAATTTTGAACGTGAATCACTTCAGGCTCACCTTTTTTTCTTAGCAGTACTTTTAAATCCTTATAGCTATTTCGTCCACTCATTTTAAATTCTAGGTCTCCCTGCGGAGTACTTGCTGAAATATAATTGTGAATTCCTGGAGTGAGTTGGATATCTTTAATTTCTACGGAAGGGATAGTATGAATTTTTAAGTCATAATTGTGCACGGGATCAATAGGTATCGTATCTGGATTTCCTTTATGATTGAGGGTGTGCACGAAGTTATACAAGATTTGACCTGTTTTCGAATCATAAAAGGTCATGGGAACATTCGTTTCTAAAGGTTTATCATTGATATTCAACAGGTTGACCTGTGCTGTGGTGTTATTTAATGCTTGAGAAATGACTATATCCAACACTTTTTCAAAGGTCTTTTCGTCACTGGCATCGTAGAAGTTTCCAACACATTCAAATGACGTATAGTCTTCTATTCCTATGCCAATTACAAAAGGCTTCAGAACAATATTCTTTTTCTGTAAAGCCAAGGATACGGCACAAGGATCTCCATCACAAGCTTCGATTCCATCTGTAATTAATATGATAATATTTCGTGTGTTGTCCGCCTCTCTGAAATCGCTTCCACACTTTTCTAAAGTTTGAGCAATTGGCGTGGTTCCCTTTGGTCTGATTTTCTTAAGTGCCTGCTGAATGTCCCATACGTTTGACTTGCCAATAGGAACCATTAATTCAGTGTCTTCACAGTCTTGATTTCCGGCAGAAATAGGAGCGTTGTTTCCATATACACGAAGGCCTAATTCAACATTTTTTTTGTATTCCAATTCTTTCAGCGATTCCTTGAGCAAGGCAGTTGCTGTTTGAATTTTTGGCTTGCCATTCCAAAAGCCGTTCATGCTATTTGAGGCATCAAAAACAAAAAGGATGCGCGTTGTTTGATCTTGACTTTGAGCAAGAACAAAGAAAAAAATACAAAATAAATATGCCGTGATCCGCTTCATGTAATTGCACAATGCAATCGAAGTGCCAAATATTGTTTAATAATCTCCCAATGTTTCATCTAGCTGGCCCAAGGCTTGTTCAAGCTGTTCATCATTTGGTGCTACTCCATGCCATTTATGGGTGCCTACCATAAAATCGACTCCTTGTCCCATTTCAGTAGTCATAAGAATGAGAGAAGGCTTGCCATTTTGATTACTTTTCTTGGCCACTTCAATTGTTGAGTGGATAGCGTCAAAATTGTGTCCATCCATGCGATGAACATTCCAACCAAAGGATTTCCATTTTCCTTCGAGGTCACCCAATGTCATAACATCTTCTACATCACCATCAATTTGTCTTCCATTATAATCAACTACAGAAATTAAATTATCGATTTTGTGATGACTCCCGTACATTGCCGCTTCCCAGATTTGTCCTTCTTGCAGCTCTCCATCTCCGTGCAAACTAAAAACCCATGATGAATCTCCATTTAATTTTTTCGTTTGTGCTGCACCACATGCAACTGAAAGGCCTTGACCAAGTGAACCTGAGGCTACACGGATTCCAGGTAGACCTTCTTCTGTTGCCGGGTGCCCTTGAAGACGTGAGTCTATTTTTCTAAAGCTAGCTAATTCGGCTACTTCAAAATAACCACTTCGTGCCAAGGTACTGTACCAAACTGGGCTGATATGGCCATTTGATAGGAAAAAGAGATCTTGATTTTTTCCATCCATGGAAAAATTCTTAGGATCGTGATTCATTATCGAAAAATACATGGCTACAAAGAAATCGGCACAGCCGAGAGAACCACCAGGATGACCTGAATTCACTGCATGCACCATTCTTACAATATCTCTTCTTACTTGTGAAGCTGTCTTTTCTAATTGGCTATACTCACTCATTACACTTGAATTTGGTTCTTGGATTGTTGGGTTATTCACGAGATTTTAATTGAGGTTTAAAGTCACGAAAGTACTGTAATTTAAAGGCTTGGTAGGCTTGTGTTGATAAAAACATGCTCTATGTGGAATAATTAAGACGGAGTAGAATTGAACCTGCAATTTTAATATCTTCGCGCTCCTTTAATTTTTAGAATAAATGGCTTTGAAATGCGGAATAGTGGGCTTGCCAAATGTTGGTAAATCAACACTTTTTAATTGTTTGTCGAATGCAAAAGCGCAAGCTGCAAACTTTCCTTTTTGTACAATTGAACCCAATGTTGGCGTAATTACGGTTCCAGATGAGCGACTTAATAAGCTTTCAGATTTGGTTAACCCTCAAAAGGTTATACCTACTACCATAGAGATTGTGGACATTGCGGGCTTGGTCAAAGGTGCAAGCAAAGGTGAGGGATTGGGCAATCAATTTCTTGGAAATATTCGAGAAACGAATGCAATTATTCATGTCTTGCGATGCTTTGATGATGGCAATGTGGTTCATGTAGATGGATCTGTTGACCCCGTGAGAGATAAGGAAATCATTGATATTGAATTGCAGCTCAAGGACCATGAAGTCGTTTCAAAACTTCATGAACAGGCCAAGAAAGGATCAAAATCTGGAGATAAAGTATTATTGAAACGGGCAGAAGTCTTAGGGAGAATTGAAGAAGCTTTGATGTCTGGTAAGTCCGCGCGGACCGTGGAGTTAAATGAGGCTGAAGCAGAATTAGTAAGAGATGTGCAGCTTTTGACCAATAAACCTATACTATACGTATGCAATGTAGATGAGTCTTCAGTGCTATCTGGGAACGAATATGTTTCTAAAGTTAAAGAAGCGGTGAAAGATGAAAATGCCGAAGTACTGATAATAGGGGCTGCGATTGAAGCCGATATAAGCGCTATGGAAAGTTATGATGACCGCAAGATGTTTTTAGATGATTTAGGCCTTGAAGAACCTGGTGTAAGCAAATTGATAAAAGCAGCTTACAAATTGTTAAATCTGCAAACATATTTTACAGCTGGTGAAAAAGAGGTAAGGGCATGGACGGTTAAAGTTGGAGCAAAAGCCCCACAGGCGGCTGGAGTCATTCATACCGATTTTGAGAAAGGTTTTATTCGAGCAGAAGTAATAAAATATGCTGATTATATTGCCCTAGGTTCTGAATCGGCAGTACGTGATGCCGGTAAGCTAAATGTAGAAGGTAAAGACTATACTGTGGAAGATGGAGATGTAATGCATTTCCGATTTAATGTATAGAAATTCCGCCAAGTAGGCAGCCTTTTCGACTTTTCTACGTCTACTAAGTACACCATTCAAACTAACCATGAAAAAGCTTTGCAGTTCAACACTAGCGATTTTCGTGTGCCTAAATATCATTGCCCAAGATTTTGACATTGCCGATGGCAATTCAGTTCAACTATGTGGTGGCACATTCTATGACGCTCAAGGTCCAAATCCTTATCTCCCCGGAAACAGTAATCAGATTCGAATAAGGGCTTCCGAGATATATTTTCACGTTCAAATGGATTTTTCTCAATTTGATCTTGGCCCCATTGATGAGGTAATTATATATGACGGTCCTGATGCTTCGTCTCCTCAAGTACCAGGAAGTCCTTTTACATTAAATAATTCGCCAGGAACTATCGTTTCGACTGGCGACTCTTTTTTCGTTGAGTTTAATAATGACTTAAGCTCGTCAGGAGAAGGGTGGGAAGCAGAGATTTCATGTCGATCAGATGAATCGTGTTTTGCTCATTTTTCTTATGAATTAGATCAGCCATGGTCCCAGGGAAGTTTTTGCTATTCAGGCCAGTCCTTCGGATATTGCTATACGCTTTATGAATGGAATGGAGGCGGATCTCCAAATGCATTTCATGGACTTAACCTTGAGCAACTAAACCCCACCTTTCCAATGAATATTAGTGTAGTTAGTCTTCCAAATTCCTGTGATGGAAATGGAGAGTGGGTTTTTGTAAATGATGATGATGTATTGAGCACTGGAACAGGGGATTTTTATGGACCTGGTTTTTTTTATGAGGCCGACTTGGGAACTGGTTTGGATATGCAAACGGGAAATAATCAAGGAGATCAGTGCATTCCTCCAGAAGGCTTGCAGTTTTGTTGGACGGCTTCTGCGGGTTATTGCGAAATATTATGGGATGGTCCTTTTCAAGATATTGGATTATCAATTTTACCCCTTTCAGATGGAATTTCCGGAGCTTTTAATGATGAAACCTGTTTGAGCGCGGAATCGATTTCTTTCTATGCCAGTTTAGGATGTGAACCACATGACGGGTGTTGGGATTGTCCCGCAGAAATAATTGATTGGGGAGGAGAGATTTTCTGCGGTGAGGCAGGAATTCCTATAATCGAATTAGCGGCAGTTAATGTTGATGGTTTTGGATGCAATTATTCCATTTATGTTGACGGAGTCTATGAGACCGGTGGATGGGATTGCTTTTATTGGTTCGAACCAGTGATTGATGAGATAAACGGAACTGAAGTTTATGTTGAAATAGATAACGGACAATGTTTTGCTTCTGCTACTTATTTCTATCAAGTGATATTGCCTCCTGAAGTGAGCATTTCTGGTGGAGGCACTATTTGTGGCGGAAATCCGGCTTCCATACTCTTTGATCTTACTACACCTAATACCATTGATGTTGAATACATTGTGGAATATTCTATAGATGGAATTGCTTCAGGTTCTGTGGTTTTAAGTTCAAGTAATCCTTCAACCATAATCGATGTTTGGACGCCAGGTGTTTACGAAATAATCAATGTAACTTCAATTGTAGATGGTTCTACCTGCAATGATTACGATGCATCTGGAGTGGCAGTAGTAGATGCCGGATCTGGAGGAAGTGCAGAATTGTGGGGAGATACAACCATTTGTGCAGGCAATACGGCCAATATATTCATCGAATTTTCAGGAGGCTCTCCACCTTATACAGGAGATCTTTATTTCAATGGGAATTTCCTTTCTAGTATTTCTGAAAATAGTGGTGGAATCTTCGTTTATCCCTTTCAATTTTTTGAGAACGGCACCGTTGAATTGTATTTTTTTACAAGCTCAGGAGCAGGGGGCTGCGCAGGAACGGTAAATGGTGAAGTTCAAATTGAAGTTGGGAATAACCTCATGTTCGATCTGAATGGGATGACATTAGAATTATGCCCAGGTGAGGAGGCAGAAATGCAATTGGAGATTATTGGGTTTGATACGGATTGGACACTGGACTATTCTTTGAACGGAGTCGGTCAAACTCCTCTTTCCAATAACCAAGAAAACTTTCTTTTTACAACGGATGAAGAAGGTATTTATTCATTTGAACATTTAAGCGATGGTAGTTGCACTATTGAATTGGACAATACGATCGAAGTCTCTTATCTAGACTCTGTTTTTATAACTTTTCAAGAGAGCATTACACTCTGCGAGGGTAATTCTGGGCAACTCCAGATAAATTTTAGTGAACCCGGATCGAATCAATTCGAATACAGTATAGACGGAATTTTGCAAGGTCAAATATCGACATCCGATAACCCTTACAATTTAAATGTTTTTGAAGAGGGCGAATATGTCATTGAGTCTTTTCTATGGAATAATCAATGCCCTGGATTTATGCAAAATGTGGTAAGTGTAGATCTGGTTCAAGCCCCAGATGTTATGGTCAACAGTGCAATTAGCATTTGCCCTTATGAATCTCAAGAGGTAGAGCTAGAGTTGAATGGAAATGGACCATGGATCATCTCTTATGAGCTCAATTCTGCGCCTGGAATTTTGGACACAATTTTTACATTACCGGGAACCTTTCCAGTAAATGAAGCCGGTGAGTATTTAATAACTGGGGTCAACAATACCGTGTGTAGTGGAAGTTTTTCAGGTCAAATTGATGTAAACCATTACAGTCTCCCAGATGTATTTTTTGATGAAGATGAAGTAATTTGTTCAAATGCTCTATCAGAATTGAATATGACTTTTACGGGAGAAGCCCCTTTTTATTTCGATCTGGAATTAGATGGTATGCCGTTTGGTTCATTCAGCAGTGCTGATAATAGCATGAGTTTACCCATTAATCTTGAAGGAAACTATTCAATCGTCTCATTGGTTGATGCACATTGCCAATCGAATCCTGTTGACCTTTTTGAGCTCAGTTATTTTGAAGCTCCAAGTATTGATTTGATGGAAGATGGAGATGTTTGTATTCACAGCTATTTTGAGACTATCGGTTCAGCAACTGGAGGATTCGGAGGACCTTTCCAATATTGGTGGGTAGTTGGAAATGACACATTGGAAGGTAATCAATTGACTCATCAAATCAACGAACCACAGACGTTTGAATTCCTTGTGGATGATGGATGTGGAATTCTATATGGAGATAGTATAGTTATAGGTTTACATCCTTATCCGAGTTTCGAATTTATGTCTTTGGGAGACTCCTTATGTGGTCCGCAACTATTTCAATTGGATTCTGATATTCCTTTGAATACTTATGGACAGAATTGTACATGGAATGTGAATGGAACTGAGTACAATGTTTGTGATCAACTTGAACTGAACATTAGTGAAGTTGGAACAGCGGAACTCATTTTACAGGTAGAATCTATTGAGGGATGCACAACAATAGATACACTAGACAATGCCATCACCATTTTACCCGTTCCGGAAGCCAGATTTTCTTTTAGTCCGGATCCACCAACTTTAGTCAATAATTTGGTGAACTTCTACAGCGGAAATCCAAATGAATGGGGACATTCTTGGATAATTGATGAGAGTCATCAATTTTCTGATGAGGTAAATGCCGATTTGATTTTGGAAGGAGAAATAGGAGATACATGGATGATTTGCCATGCAATTGTGAATGAATTTAACTGCCCAGATACTACCTGTGAGCTCTTACGCTTAGGTAATGAACTTACGATATGGATTCCGAATTCATTTACCCCAAATGCCGATGGGATAAATGATGTATATCGTCCTCAAATATTGGGTGGAGATGACAATGAATACGAATTCAGAATATGGAATCGCTGGGGGGAGTTGGTATTTGAAACCGAAGATGTTGAAGAAGGATGGCCAGGAACAGGAATGGAAAACAAGGAATATTATGCTGAAAATGAAGTTTTTGTTTGGCAAATTATTACCAAACCGATTGATCAGCCAGAACTTGAAGAATTTAAGGGCTCGGTTACTTTAGTGAGGTAATTGCTTTCTGCTTCTTTGCAATTCCTTCCAAAAGCATTCCAAGGGAGTTTAAAACCACAATCAGAAAAATGATTGATCACCCATTTCACATAGGTGTTAGAATTTGGTCCAATTAACTTATAGGTGTCTCTTAGGGGATAGTTTGGAGTTTCGTTCTCTATAAAACGTGCCATTTTTTCGGCTCTTGAATCAAGAGGTCCCGATATATATCCATGTAGCTTAGATTCTGTTACGTATTTTGTATTCCAAGGAAACTTCCGGAGTCCAGTAGTAAAAGGAATAAAGTCTTTAAGTACACCTATTTTATTGGGATGAGGTGAGTCAATAAATCTGCCAAAATCCCATCTATGAATACGACCATTTAGGTTAATAACAAACCATCCATGCACCGCAAAATTTAAAGGATAGGGAAGGGGAGCACTAAAAAGAAAAACCTGGTAAAGATTTGAATCCAAACGATCTTCAAATTCCTTTTGTGTCATTTACCAAACTTTTCCATCCAAGATCGCGGAGGGACCAAGAATACACTTATACGAAAGAAGAGTGCATCATTAACCGTATTATCAATAAAGGGTTCTTTGCTACGGTTCACGAATTCGATTTGACGATCCAAATCAAAATTTAAATTTTTTCGATATCCAATACTTCCACTCACCCAGAAAAAATCGTGAATTTCTTTTTCATAAGTGATCATGCTAGACAAATCAGATTTCGCTAGAAACAAGGAACTCTCAGGGAAAGAAGGCAGGTTAATATTGTAATTCGATCCTTCTAACTGCATAGTGAACAGAAAGTAGTTTTTATCATTTGGGCTATAACGGTATTTGGCTTGAACAGGGAGCAATAATTCAACTCCATGTTTATTTGAAAATTGTCTATTGTAAGCGTAAAAGGGATAAATCGCTAATCGTCCAAAATTATAGTTGTATGCGAGACCTATTCCTTCCACTTTAAACATGTTCGAACGTATCCCATATAAGAGGGCAACAGAAAACCTAAGGTAATCTGTCGTTTTCCCAAAACCATCGTTGAAGTCTCCATTTAGGCTAACATTGAATCTCCCGGCCATATATCGATTGCCCTTAAAGGGGCGAATTCCATAAATACTGCTTGAAAGTCTTCTCAGCGACTTATTTTCTAGGTTTTCATAGAACTCATTATTGATATTCTCAATATCATCAAAACGGAAATTTTCGGTTGTATATGAAACACCCATTCCTAGCTGAAAATTATCTTTCAATAACAATGGGAATTTCAACTTCAGACTTATCCGATCATCACCATTTACTTCAGAGCTTGTAGTTTGTGAAGAGTCATTAATAGCCGTTTGGATTCTGTAGTCCAGAACATGTTGTTTAGTGAGTTCAAATCCTTTGGACCGAGGAACACCGGGTAAATTGGGATTGCAAAATCCATTTTCATCGCAAATTCCCAGCCCGCGTAATGAATCCATTGCTGTTTTTTGACCTTGTATAGTTAAGCAAGATAAAAAGCTGAGTAATAGTATGTAATGACTTCCTTTCAAATTGATTGAGATCAATGTATACGCCAATTGATCGTTCAGCGATTAAATAAACGTATAAATTTCGAGGAAAGTCTTAAGCGCCCTCCACATAATCTTTTAAGTATTTGAATGCAGGCATAAGTTCGCCTTGAAGATTTGTTTCAGAAGCTCTTTCAATCACCAGGTCGGGATCATCTCCGAATAAATGAGGAAAAATATTTGAAATCAAATTTTCACCGAAATCTATGGAAGCATCTCGGGAAAGCTCGCAGGGTAAATTGTCTACAGCCATTATGCCCAAACTATCTTCAATGTGAAAGTCAACTTCGGTCAAGGAATTCTTGTTAATTCCATATAGCGGTTCAGCTATCGTGGATGGCCTCAGTGTAGAGGCAATGGGTTCACCAATATCACAAGATATGTCACCGATGATTTTCAGATTGAAGTCGGAACGTGCAATTTGTTCTTTTGTTAAAATTTGAGGAGCATTATTTGCCCAATAATGGCATGCCACATACATATCTGCTTTTTGCGCAAAGCGATAAAAATTGGATTCATAGGCTTCTTCATTCGCAAAAAAGTGCTGACGATCAAATACTAATTCTGGATGCTTATTATAGTCTTCGACATCTATTTGGCACCAACATGCTTCTGAATTGTTTTCATTGAGAAAATCCTCGACTCCGACTTCTTTAATGTTGAGGAGTTCAATGATTTCTCGTGCTCCTTTACCCACGCGTCCTTTTCCTGTTAATACGGCTTTGAAATTACTTGGAAGGACCACTTTTTTCAATTCAGCTTCGGCTTCTTTTCGGTCCTTGCAATCTATTGCTCTTTTGAGGTCAAAAGAATTGAATTTTTTTCCCCAGGCGTACAGCGCATTATACATTCCAACAATTCCGGCATATCTACCGAATCCTAATAATCGCGCACCGCTCTTTTTCTTCAGCAATTCATAATCTATTAATTGAATCTTTTTTTCTAAAATGGTTTGAAGCAGTTTAGCATTATATGGTTGCTCTTTATACGTATGAGAAAAAAAGAAGTATTTCTTATTTGGAATGAGATCATCATAAGGAACTTCTTTTACCCCCATCAAAATATCACAATCCGAAAGGTCTTCTTGCATGTTCACCCCAGCGTCAAGGTATTCCTGATCCTCAATATCCCTAATCGGGCTTGGTTGAACGATAATTTCGACATGGGGCCATTTTTCCATGACGATATTACATTGTTCCGGACTTAAAGGGACGCGTTTATCCGGTGGGTTTTTGCCTTCTCTGATAATACCTACTTTCATTCTTCACGATTTTCGGTGCAAGTTAATTAACTCATTCATTATCGCAAATAAGGTGACAGCAGCGAGCTTGGAAGTTCTATTATCATCATCATAACGCGGAGATATTTCAGCGATGTCGATGCTTCGAACTTTTCCTGTTTTCAAAATACCCTTCACTAAAAAAAGAAAGATTTCAGGATCCATTCCGAATGGCTGAGGTGCAGAAACACCGGGAGCATTGGCTGCATTCAATACATCGAAATCAAGTGTTAGATAAATGTCTTCATGACTTTCAATATGATCCAAGATCTTATTTAGAACCGGGATTTTATTGGTGAGAAGAATGTCTTTAGAATGGATATAGTTAACTCCAAGATCATCTGCAGTTCGGTAGAGGCTTTTGGTATTGGCATAGGTTTGAAGTCCCACAACCAAATAATCGAAATTTCTCGAATCGTGTATCATTCGATCAGCAATTTGAACGAACATTGTTCCTGAACTTCCATAGTTTGAAACAGGCCTCAAATCGAAGTGCGCATCAAAATTTATAATCAAAGGGCTCTTCCTTGAATTGGACAAAAATGCATCTATACCATTGAAATGTCCGAGAACAATTTCGTGCCCTCCACCAAGTACCAAAGGAAACATGCCGTTTTCAAGAATAATCTGCACAGCCTTACTCAAATCATTTTGTGCCTGTTCGAGATCGTTTTCATTTACGTCAATGTTTCCTGCATCGAAGAGCAAGGCTTTTCCGATGAAATTAGCGGGTAAATTTGCGAGTTGTTTTCGGATAAATATCGGTGCTTCAGCAGCTCCTTTTCTTCCTTTATTGCGCACTACACCTTCGTCACTTGCAAATCCTAGTAAACAAAAAACCACGCCATCGAACTCGATTTTAACTGGACGATTCAAGTCAAATTCGCGAACGACTTGATGCAATCGAAAGGCGTCTTCGTCAATATGACTATCTGTTCGACCTTTCCAGTGAGAAGCGTTGAATGGTGAATAATGTTTTAAAGACATCTGGCAAAGATGATTTTTTTCAATGAAGAGGCAACCATTTTTAAATTGTTCGTTTTAGAAAGACAATTGTATTTTTGACCTGTTCTTTGAAAAGACAATAAAATGGGGCCGACTGGATTTGACAGCGCGTGACTTTTTATTGTAAGCATGTCGGGCCAGGAGAGTAAGCCTGTTAAAAACTGTTTCTCAAGCCAATAACTGGCAATACTGACTACAGACTTGCGGCCTAATCGCTAAGCGATAAAGCCTAATTCAATCCTACTAGGTGGGGTGAACAAGTAACCCTTGAAAGAAGACGCGCTTAACAGTTCTTTCGTTTGGGTTTCGTCATGTTAAGCTAGAATGAAGTTTTCTTCGAACGGATTTCGAAATTAATAGAAGATAAGCCCACGGTTGGCAGCTCTTAGCCCGCCTCAGGCCGACAATCAATATAGAGATAAACATGTAGAAAGCATTAAAATGCCGTGTTTGGACGAGGGTTCGACTCCCTCCGGCTCCACTTTTTATCTTCAACAATTCCTTTAATTTGAGAAAAATCAAACTGGAGTACCTGCGTTGACAAGACCCTGAATGGTTTCCGTTGGATTTGAAGACTTGAATACAAAACTGCCTGCGACCAATACATTTGCTCCCGCTGCTAGCAGCTTTGGAGCGTTAGCGGCATTGACCCCTCCGTCTATTTCGATCATTAAATTGGGGTTTACAGCATCTGCCATTTTACGCAAGGATTTTGCTTTATTGTAGGTATTCTCGATGAATTTTTGTCCGCCAAAGCCAGGATTTACCGACATAAGACAAACAAGATCTAGATCCTTGAGTGTGTCTGTCAGCAAATGAACACTTGTATGCGGGTTGAGGGCAACTCCAGCTTTCATCCCTTTGTCTTTGATTGCCTGAATAGTTCTGTGCAAATGCGTACATGCTTCATAATGTACCGTCAAAACATCCGTTCCAAGCTCTGCAAATAGATCGATGTAGCGGTCTGGGTCGACAATCATCAAATGCACATCTTTCACTTTTGTACAGTGGGATTGAATAGTCTTCATTATCGGAGTTCCGAAAGAAATATTGGGTACGAATACACCATCCATGATGTCAATATGTAGCCATTGAGCTCGGCTTTGATTGACCATTTCTATATCCCTTTGAAGGTTTCCGAAATCTGCTGCAAGTAAAGAAGGGGCGACTATGTGGTTCATGAGGCAAAGGTCAAAAATCAGGGGCAAATGAAAAACGTATTCTACTTTAATTTTTAACCAAAACATTGGATTTATCCATTCTGAAATGAATTGTGGGTTCTTACTATTGAAATGCTAAGACCAGTGCAATGAATTTGAAAGGGTATTCGCTTTACTACATCGCACAACTTTCTTAATTTTAATCTGTTTAATTATTGGCCATAACATTGATTGTAAATTGATTAGATTAATCGGAATATGTAGTCTTTTTTTCATTTCTTCTCTGCAAGGTATACTTGCACAAGAAGTGCCTATCGAGGACTACAATGTGGATGAATTTGGTCAGGTTCGTTTAACGATTAACTCACAAGCCAATAAGTACTATCTTTTGAATGTTCGTCATCAGCCGAATGCCGAGTTCGAGTTGGTGAATTCTATAACCTTAGGTACAGGAGGTCAAATAGTTATTACCGAGCCTCTAGCCGCTTATCCGCTGAGCCATTATCAAGTCATTGAACTGGATCAAAATGATCCTGGAGATATAGATGGAGATGGTATTGATGACTTAACAGAGCTATCAAATCAACCAGACCAAGGTCCCTTGAGCGCCTCTGTAAGTGTAGATGTGGAAGATGGATATGTGATGGTGAATAACTTCGCTACTTTTCAGACCCTCTCCGAAAAAAGAGATGTGGTGCAGTGGTCTGAGTTTTTGAATGAGCTGGAATATGTGAAATTCATCATCTCAAATTTTGATGATAACCCTGAAGTCTACTTCATCAATACAGAAAATCACAATCTGCATGCTGATTTTGGAGCTTCAATAGGAATTGAGGTCATTGGAGATAATATTCAAAAAGGCCAGATTTCTTATCATCCAACAGTCATCTCTGAGAATGGGACCTTTGGAACCTATGCTTTCAACTATAGTAATGGTTATCCGAGAGACTTTGAAATAGTTCAGCGTACACAGGAAATTCTTGCTGCGAATATGCCCTATTTGAAGAATAATCTGGCCTACTATGTCACGGATAATAGCGATCAACAATATCAAGAGGAAGAAGAACAATTCAATGCTTCGCGTGTTGCTGTTCTGCTGGAAGAGGACTTGTTTGCGAATGTGAATTTCTGGGGCTTAAATGAAGCTGAAGGTTTTGGATTCTTCAGACATGTTGCATTAGAAGATGTTCCCGGGCCAAAAGATATTGTTCTGTACGATGCCCTGCCCAATAATTTACCAAGAGTTGCTGGAATAATGACCTCAATTATTCAAACTCCTCTTTCACATGTGAATTTAAGAGCAATACAGAATAATATACCGAATGCATTCGTAAGAGATCCTTTGGAGAATGATACTATTGCCAGTCTCTTAAACAAATATGTTTACTATAAAGTCGAACAAAGTGGCTTCGAAATTCGAGAAGCTACTGTGGATGAAGTGAATGCCTGGTTCGATAATATTCGACCAGAGGAAACACAATATCCTCCGCTTAATTTAGACTATGATTCGATATTGCCTCTTGAATCTATTGCATTTGAGATGTATGATGGATATGGCGCGAAATGTGCGAATGTCGCGACAATGAGAGGATTTGGATTTCCTGAGGGCACCATTCCAAATGGCTTTGGTATTCCATTCTATTTCTACCGAGAATTCATGGAGTTCAATAATTTCTTTGAAAATATTGAAAACATGATAGGCCAAGACGACTTTATCAATAACCGAAATGAACGAGATCAGCAATTGGCTATTTTGAGACAAGAAATTATCAATGCCAATATGCCAGATTGGATGTATATCGCTCTTGCAGAAATGCAATTCTCGTTTCCTTCGGGCACTTCTATTCGTTGCCGTTCGAGTTCAAATAATGAAGATTTAGCAGGATTTAATGGAGCGGGATTGTATGATTCCAAGACCCATCATCCGAATGAGGGCTTGATCGATAAAACAGTCAAAGAAATTTTTGCCAGTCTTTGGAATTTGAGAGCGTTTGAAGAAAGAGATTTCTATAGAATAGATCACTTTACTTCTTCTATGGCCGTTTTATGTCATCCGAACTTTGCGAATGAATTGGTGAATGGGGTTGGCGTAAGTACAGATCCGATTTACGATACAGAAAACACCTTCTATTTGAATTCTCAATTGGGTGAAGAATTAATTACCAATCCCAGCGGAAATTCAATTCCGGAGGAGGTTTTGGTTGATGCAGAGGAAGTCACGGAAGATGGGATAATCATCGTTCAAAATTCCAATCTTGTGCCCCATGACTCAACAATGATGAGCGGAGAGTATTTGATACAAATGAGGGAATATCTAGCACGAATTCATCAGGAATTTCAAATTCTATATGACGCTGAAGACAATGCTTCTTTTGCTATGGATATTGAATATAAAATTGATGAAAATGGGCAATTGATCATTAAGCAAGCCAGACCTTGGATTTCATTTGTTCCTAAAAATGAAGAGCCAGGTGTGCTAGGCCAGGACTTTGAATTACTCGTTTACCCTAATCCCACAACGGATTTTATAAATGTACAATGTCCCAAATGCGCAATTTCTAGCATCGAAATCATTGATTTAAAAGGTAGGGTGTTGAAAAGGCAGACGAAGACTGAGACTGAAGATTTTGCTGCTCAAATTTACCTCGACCAATTGAATTCTGGAATGTATTTCTTAAGAGCTCTTGATTCTGAGAATATAGCTTTGGAGGTAATTAAATTTTTCAAATCAAATAACTAGTCCTCCAAATTTTCGGGAACAAAGTAAATTTGTTTTTCACTATTGAAACTATGAACACAAAACTTAACAAGGAGAATGCCATTGCATTTTATAGGATGGCCTATCTAGGAAAGCCGGCCATGGCTATAGAAATGTATGTTGGAGATCAATATATTCAACATAATCCGGATGTAAGGGATGGTCCACAAGGCTTTATTGAATATTTTGATCGAATGCAAAGAGATTTCCCCAACAAGGAAATTGAATTTGTAAGGTGTATTGCAGAAGATGATTTGGTTGCTCTTCACACCCTTCAGCATTGGCCAGAAAATGAACAATACGTTACCATGGATTTTTTTCGTTTTGATGAAAATGGAAAAATTGTAGAGCATTGGGACGCCATTCAAAAAGTGCCTGAAACCATGGCGCATGAAAATGGGATGGTGTAACTGAAAGCTGTAGTGATCAAACTAGAAGTATTCATGATTAAAAGAGGTTGCATAGTTCTGTTTTTGCTTTTGTCACATGTGTCGTATTCGCAGACAGATGAAGTGTCAAATGAAGAGTATCGAAAGGGTAGTTTTTATTTTTATTGGGGATATAACAGAGGATTCTATTCCAAAAGCAATTTGCATTTCAATGGACCCAATTATGATTTTACACTTTACAATTTGACTGCTCATGATAGGCCTTCGAAATTTGGTTCGGTTTACTTTAATCCAAGAACTTTAAGTATCCCCCAATACAATTACCGATTGGGTTATTTTTTTACGGATAGAATAGCCGTATCTATTGGAAATGATCATATGAAGTATGTCATTGATCAAAATCAATGGACGACAATATCAGGAGTCATCAGTCCAGAAGCTTCGACTGAATATGCTGGAGCCTATCTAAATGAACCGATAGAGTTAAAAGAGGAATTACTCACTTTTGATCATACAGATGGCTTTAACCTTTTGAGTCTTGATGTAGAATATTTGATGCCTATTAAAGAAGAGCCATCAAAGAATTTTCACCTTCATTGGAACTTGGGAATAGGAGGAGTATGGGTGGTTACCAAAACTAGGGTCAAAGTTCTTGGAGATGGTTTAGACAATGATTTTCACATTGCTGGTTATACGCTTTCAGCTAAGTCCGGACCGCGAATAACGTATAAAAACAGAATCTTTCTTTCTTCTGAAATCAGGGCGGGGTATGCGACATTGCCTTCGGTATTGATCAAAAATGCGGAACCAGAGATCGGTGATCATAATGTTGGATATTTGGAATATTATATTGTTTTTGGTTATAACTTTAATATAGGAAAATCAAATGAGCGGAATTCAAGAAACAGGACTAAGCCCTAATAAGTTATTCAAGGTAAAGTCGTACGTCAATGGCAGCTGGCTAGAAGGTGCCCAAAAATTTCCAGTTCACAATCCATTTGATGGATCGCTGATTGCGGAGGTTTCGGATTTAGGTCGTGATGAAACGAGATCTGCAATTGAAGCCGCTCAGAGTGCATTCGCTCTTTGGCGAGCTTATTCCGCGAATAAAAGGTCAAAGATCCTCAAGAATTGGTTTCGTCTTCAATTGGAGAACGCAAGCGAATTAGCTCAAATTTTAACACTTGAGCAAGGAAAGCCTCTGGCTGAAGCGATAGGTGAAATAAAATACGGTGCGAGTTATGTTGAATGGTTTGCAGAAGAAGCGAAAAGGGTTTATGGTGATGTCATTCCTGGCCAAACGTCTAAACATCGAATAACAGTGATAAAGCAACCAATCGGTGTAGTGGGGGCTATAACTCCTTGGAATTTTCCAAGTGCCATGATTACACGAAAAGTTGCTCCGGCATTGGCCGCTGGTTGCACTGTAGTTATTAAGCCCTCTGAATTAACGCCTTTAAGTGCGCTTTCTTTAGCCCAATTAGCAGAGGAAGCGGGATTCCCTCCAGGTGTTTTCAATGTAGTTACAAGCAATCGTCCATCTGAAGTAGGACTGGAACTTACCACAAATTCATTGGTGAAGAAAATTTCGTTCACGGGATCTACAGCAGTTGGTAAATTGCTTTTGAAGCAATCTGCAGATCAAGTAAAAAAAGTCTCCTTAGAGTTAGGAGGAAATGCGCCTTTTATTGTCTTTGAAGATGCTGATGTAGATGACGCTGTAAAAGGTTTAATGGCTTCTAAATTTCGAAATACCGGCCAAACCTGTGTCTGTTCAAATCGAATTTTTGTGCATGAGAGTTTAGAAGACGAATTCAAGAGCAAACTAGGCGAAGCAATGCAATCGTTGAAATTAGGAAATGGCTTGGATGAGGGGGTTAATATCGGTCCAATGATTGAAGAAGCAGCCGTTCACAAGGTGAATGAATTGATTGATGATGCGAAGAATAGGGGAGCGGAAGTCTTGATTGGAGGAAAGCCTTCTTCTCAAAATGACTTGATATTTGAGCCGACAGTTTTAACTAAAGTCAATCCAAAAATGCGAATTTTCAAAGAGGAGATATTTGGACCTGTAGTGCCCATTTATTCTTTCACTTCTGTTGACGAAGTCATTGAAGCTGCTAACGATACCAATTACGGTTTAGCTGCCTATTTTTTTGGAAGAGATTATTCAAGAATCTGGAAAGTAGCTGAAGAATTGGATTTTGGAATGGTTGGAATCAATACGGGGATCGTTTCGAACGTAGCAGCACCATTTGGAGGCGTTAAGGAAAGTGGATTCGGAAGAGAAGGATCTAAGTATGGAATTGAAGACTATTTGAATATCAAATACATGTGCTGGGCAGGTGTGGAATAAAGAAACCCCTCCTCGTCAAGAGAAGGGGTCAGTGTTTTTCAATGTTCAAAAGCTCTTAGGACACGTTATTGTCCTAAAAAAGATCTTAGTACTTCACTTCTTGAAGTGTGTTTCATTCTTCTTAAGGCCTTTTCTTTGATTTGTCGCACACGTTCCCTCGTTAAATCAAATTTTTGACCGATCTCTTCAAGCGTATGTCCGCTTTCCATGTCAATACCGTAGTATAATTTTACAACGTCCTGTTCTCGTGCTGTTAAAGCATGAAGACTACGTTTTACTTCATCTTTCAATGACTTCTCCATTAGCTCGGTATCGGGACCAGGGATACCTGGATTTTGCATGACATCATACATATTGCTGCTCGTTTCATCATCACTTTTCAGTGGAGCATCCATTGATACGTGTCTTCCTGAATTGGCCAATGATTGCTTTACTTCATCTAAAGTCAATTCAAGAACTTCGGCCAATTCGGATGCCGTGGGAGGCCTTTCATATTCTTGTTCGAGCTGCGAAAAGGCTTTATTGATCTTGTTGATGTTTCCTATTTTATTTAAAGGCAATCGTACAATTCTAGCTTGCTCAGCTAAGGCCTGCAATATTGACTGTCTGATCCACCAAACGGCATAAGAGATAAACTTAAATCCTCTTGTTTCATCAAAACGCTGTGCCGCTTTAATCAAACCTAGATTTCCCTCATTAATGAGATCTGGTAAACTTAATCCTTGATTTTGGTATTGCTTGGAAACTGATACGACAAAACGCAAATTGGCTTTTGTCAATCTTTCTAAGGCATCGTGATCGCCTTTTTTGATGCGTTTTGCCAAGCTAACTTCTTCTTCTGCAGAAAGTAGATCGACCCTCCCGATCTCTTGCAGATACTTGTCCAGAGAAGCATGTTCTCTGTTGGTCACCTGCTTGGTGATTTTTAACTGTCTCATAAAATTTCTATCTAAACGTGTTACTAATGGAAACGAGAACCCCAACGAAAAGGTTACCAAAAGTTATCAACAATTTAAAGATGAATTGAAATAAAATATCGATTAAATTGATAATATCATCTATAAATTCTGTTTCCGTTTCCCGACTCTTGGTGCTGAGACATTTTTTATCTGTTCGTGTATTTGCTTGTTTAGTCCAGGCCCAATCGTCAGGGTTCTTGTTTCTTACCCTGTTGTTTTTTAGACGAATGCTTTTATGATCCGTTGCCTCATTTATAGGAAAATATTATTCATGCATAATAAATTGCATGCGTTTGCCAGATAAGATTTTTGGTGCGATTTTAGCATGCCCTCTAGGGACACATTCGTTAACACAATAAATAGAATCTATGAAAAATTGGAAATTTTTAGTCGGATTGGCAATCGCATTCACATTTGCATTTACCATCAATCAAAATGAAGAATTGGAAGTCAATGTAAATCAAGCACCGGAATACAAGGTTATTACAGTCGTTGAATCCATTGTTCCTATGGGGATTGGTCGCTCTCGAATGATAGAGAACAAGACCAAATTGAATATCGAAAATTTTACTACTGAGCGTTTTGATGGAAAGAAAAGCGATCAAGGTAGCGTCAAAAGGAAAGATGCAAAGATTGATGCATTTGCAGAATCAAAGATGTTGAATTTCTACAGTGGAGTAGGAATCAATTTTCAAAATATCGCTTCTAATGATGCCTTGATCACTGATAAGCTGAATAAAATGTCGGCAGATGGATGGGATCTTATGCACATTACAAGTGGAGTTGAAAGTGATGCTGGTGAAACAGATAGCAAGGGTATTTTTATCACACGTTACTACTTTAAGAAATAGGCATTAAAAAACCCCTCAAATTTGAATTTGAGGGGTTTCAGTATCTCGATTATCGCCTTTTAATTGGCTGGTTCTTTCTTAGGTCGTTCAATCAATACTTTGCGAGACAATTTCAATTTACCACTTCGCTGTTCAATATCAACGAGTTTCACTTGAACTTCATCTCCTTCTTTGAAATAGTCTTCTACTTTTTCCACGCGTTTCCAATCTATTTCAGAAACGTGTAAAAGACCATCAACACCTGGTAATATTTCAACGAAAGCACCATAAGGCATAATTGACTTAACTTTTCCATCATAGGTTTTCCCAACTTCAGGAGTAGGAGGGAAGGCAATGGCTTTAACTGCAGACATTGCCATATCCAATGCTTCTTTGTTGTCGGAAACAATATCTACTCTACCTTTACCATCGATTTCTTCCAATACGATTGTAGCTCCCGACTTTTCTTGAATCTCTTGAATGATTTTTCCACCTGGTCCGATTACCGGTCCGATCATTTCTTTCGGAATATCGAATGATTCAATTCTTGGTGCATGACCTTTGTAATCTCCTCGAGGAGAGTCTAGCGTTTTCATCATTTCGTTTAAAATATGATGTCTTCCGTCTTTTGCCTGTTGCAATGCCTCACGCATCATTTCGGCAGAAATTCCCCCAATCTTAATGTCCATTTGACATGCCGTGATTCCTTTTGTTGTTCCCGTAACTTTGAAATCCATGTCTCCTAAGTGATCTTCATCACCTAAAATATCGGAAAGAATCATATACTTGCCACTGTCGGGATCAGTAATTAATCCCATTGCGATTCCCGATACAGGAGAAGAGACTTGAATTCCGCCATCCATCAAGGCCAAACAACCTGCGCAAACAGTTGCCATCGAAGAAGATCCGTTTGACTCTAAAATTTCGGATACTAAACGCACAGTATAAGGATTTTCAGGAGCTCCAGGAATGACATGTTTCAATGCTCTTAATGCCAAATTACCGTGTCCAATCTCACGTCTACTGGTACTTCTGATAGGACGTGCATCTCCTACCGAAAAAGGTGGGAAATTATAGTGCAACATGAATTTTCGGCTCTCTTCGAATATAGCTCCATCAATTTTTTGTTCGTCTAGCTTTGATCCTAAAGTTAAAGTTGTTAAAGATTGTGTTTCACCTCTTGTGAATATTGCAGAACCGTGCGTTCCAGGCAAATAATCAACTTCACACCAGATATCTCGGATATCAGTACTCTTTCTACCATCCAGTCGAATGCCTTCATTCAGCATGACATCTCTTACTGCGGCTTTTTTTGCTTTGCCGAAGTATTGACCGATCATAAATCCTTTCTCATCTAACTCTTCTTCAGATCTTCCTTCGCACCATTCATCTTTGATCGCTCCAAATTTTTCTCCGCGTTCTTCTTTACTTGAAGCATCTCTAGCAACGGCTTTGTATTTTTCGAAAGCAAAATCCCAGATTTCTTTTTTCAAATCTTCGTCATGCTTTTCATGCTCATATTCGCGCTTAATCTTAGACTTTTCTACTTGCGATGCAAAGTCTACCTGAGCAGCACAATGAACTTGAATTGCGGCATGAGCGGCATTAATTGCATCGACCATTTCATCTTCCGAAACTTCATGCATTTCACCCTCTACCATCATGATGCTATCAGCAGTACCTGCAACCATAAGATCAATGTCCGCTTGCTCCATTTCTTCAAGAGTAGGATTGATCACAAACTTGCCATCAATTCTCGCAACACGCACTTCTGATACTGGACCATTAAATGGGATATTTGAAACGCTGATTGCCGCTGAAGCCGCCAAACATGCTAGCGCATCAGGATTGTGGACTTTATCGGCAGAAATCAAATTCACTACAACTTGCGTGCTGGCGTGAAAATCATCTGGGAAAAGCGGTCGTAATGCACGATCAATTAAACGTGCAGTTAAAATTTCATCTTCAGAAGGTCGAGCTTCTCGTTTAAAAAATCCTCCTGGAATTTTTCCAGCAGAAGCGTACTTTTCTCGATATTCTACCGTCAATGGTAAAAAATCGATGTCGTCAGCAGCATCTTTCGCTGCTACTACTGTCGCCAAGAGCATGGTATCACCCAGGCGAACAACTACCGATCCATCAGCCAGCTTGGCTAATTTTCCGGTTTCCATGGTAATGGCCTTTCCATCACCTAAGTTAATCGTCTTATTAACTACGTTCATTTTATATGTGTATTATATTATTTAATTCTTAAAATAAGGAAACGATGATAGTAAAAGAGGCAGCTCTAAAAGGCCGCCTCTTGTAATATTATTTAGATATGTCTGTTGGAAACCAATTACTTTCTGATTCCCAGCTCTTTAATGATTGTTCTATATCGTTCAATCTCACCATTTTTCAGGTAATCCAATAATCTTCTTCTTTTACCTACCAACTTTACCAAAGATCGTTCTGTATTGTAATCTTTCTTGTTGTTTTTTAGGTGCTCTGTAAGGTGGTTAATTCTAAAAGTGAATAAGGCAATCTGCCCTTCTGCTGAACCTGTATCATTTTCGCCTTTTCCGTACTTGGCAAAAATCTCTTTTTTCTTTTCTGTTGTTAAATACATTCCAATATTCTTTAAATGATTGTTATGCGATAAATTTTCAAGGCGCAAAGATAGCGTATTCTAAAGATAAAGCGCCATTCTACGCAATTATTTTGGGGTATAACGCAAATAAGGAACTAGGGTTATATTCTTTTGCCTTTTTTACTTCTTTTCTCCTCAAAAAGAAGTGCTTAAAACGAGACGCTCGAATGTATTCTCAATGAACCCGAATGCAGGAAATGCCTGACAATACTGATGATTATTGGTGAAGAATTTTAATATGTAAACCTATTTGAGAAGCCCAACCTTCTTGGTCGGTCACCCCCAAATGGAAATGATAGTCTCCTTCATCATACAGATTTGTGCCGTCAGTAGAAGGGATTGTTAGCATCACTTCTGTTTCGTATTCTGAAAGACCTTCTGGAATGGAGAAATCCTCAATGATCAAATAAGGATTGACAGGGTCTTTGATGTCATCCAACGGACAACTTTCAAATTCCGTGCTATGCGTATGATGATCAAAATTATTATGTATATCAATGCTGAACGAGCCCAATTGAACATTGTCTGACAATACAGCTCTTATAGAAAATGGCTCATCAAAATAAATGACTTCACAGTTTTTGGGAAAAGCATTCGCAAAGTCAATATTGATGGTGGGTTTCTGCGTATCTATTTCTTCATCTTTTTCACAAGAAGAGAAGAGTAATGCTGCGCATATGATAAAGGAGATATATTTCAATTTTGTCATGACGTTTTAATTCGAGTAATCAAATTGTCCAAAAGGGTGAAAAGGTGTAAATCAGAGACTGCATCTTTTTGACACAGTCTCTGAAAATACTTTATTATTTATTGTTCAATGGTAACGTCTGCGTCAATTTCAGTGACTTGACCAGCTTGATCTACCACTTTGAAATGAAAGTGATATTCACCTGGTGTTGCCGTTGCAGGAATTTCAACATGCTCATGGAAATCAGCATCTTCTAGTCCTTCATAGTTTGTCCATTCCACTTCTATATCATCTCCTGTTCCATCTTCATTGTGCATATCTACTTCAATGTGGTCTATACCCTCATGTGCATGGATATGTGCATCTAAATCCAATTCACCTCCAATGGTAGCTGTATGGTTGTCATTCTCTCCAATTTCTAAGTCCTCAATTTCTGGAGCTGTAGACGAAGAAGCAACGATCATGATATCTCTTTCCAATTGTTTGGTCTGACCTTGTTGGTCGATTACTTTAATGTGAAAGTGGTACTCTCCTTCAGTAGCTGTTGCTGGAATATCAAGGTCTTCGTGAAAATCTGCATTTTTCTGACCTGAGTAATTGGTATAGGTCATTTCTATATCCTCTCCTGTTCCGTCTTCTTTGTGAATGTCGATCATTATTCTATCGATTGTTCCTTCAGCAACAATTTCAGCATCCATATGCAAGAATCCTCCAATTGGAGCAGTTAGGCTATTGCCTATACCTACTTCGAGGTTTGCAATGGTTGGTGAAGGAAAAGTCACTTCATCGTCATCATCGCATGAAGTAAAGAATACCATGGAAGCCATGGCAAGAACGAGTGTTGAAAATTTGAATTTGAAAATCATGTCTTATAAATTATTATGTTATGAATTATTTTTCCTTTTTCATCGAAAAAGGGATTGATATATTGATTACTAAATTTCTGCTCATTTCAGGCACATTAATAAGCCTGTAATAGCTGGTGTGGTTAAAATATCTTGCGTTCAATAGGTTTTGAACTTGTATTGAAATGTCAATAATTTGATTATTAACTTTTACATCTCCTCCCAGACTCAGATTAATTACTTGATAGCCATCCGTTCTTACTTCTGGAGGAACAATATTATCTTGAGCAGCTGCTATGATAAAGTCCAAAGAAAGGAACGCATCGTTTAAAAATCCTATCTGAGGGTTTTGATATCTCGAATTAAATATTCCTTTGGCAGGCGGTGAAAAGGGAAGCGTAAATCCTTTCTTTTCCCCTGATAGTTGTTCTGCATAAACATATTCACCTGTAAATCCGAACTGCAAGAATTTGAAGGCATCGAAATGCGCATAGATCTCACCTCCATATCTTAATACTTCACTTTCTGTATACTCAAAGATCTGGTTTCCAAATCCGTAAAGTCTATCGTGCTCTGGAGTCGGGTTTAGGTAAATATAATTGGTGAAGTAATTGAAAAATGGTGAAGCCCCAAATCCAAATTTACGGGAATGATAATCTACACCTGCATCGAATTGATACGAAATTTCCGGAGATAAATTTGCATTACCTACTTCATAGCTAAAGCGGTGATAATTGACACCATTTGCCGAAAGTTCTTTAGCTATTGGCATTCTGAAACTTTTGCCTACGTTTACTTTATATGACCACTTCAGCAGGTTGTAATTATAGCCCAATGACCATGTGAAATTTGAGAAGTTTCGATCGAGATCTAAAGAACGCTGTAAATTCAAAGAATCATCGGTTCCTTCTACAGGGGATGAAAACCAATCGAAGTAACTATCGGTCTTGATATTCCCATAATCATAGCGGAGGCCTGCTTGAATAAGACTCTTTTCAGAAATTTTATGTTTGATGAACCCAAAGCCACCTAGATTGGATTTATCGAATGCGGGGATGATAAAGCCACGACCACTGATGTCATTGTCTTGATATTCAGCATTAATGCCTATTCGCAAATCGGTTCGTTTAGAAATTGGATAAAAAAACCGTGCGTTTCCGGAATATATTTCTTTATCGAACTGACGTTCTATTTGAGGATTGAATGCTAAATCTTCTGGTGCCAAACTGGGCATAAAACCATGGTCGACATAGCGACTCCATTCTTGCCTGAAGTTGTTTTGATAGCCCAAATCAAATTCTAATCGCCATTGATTTGACCAAATAGTGCTTTTATTGATCACTTTAAAATGATTGACCTCTTGACGTGGAAATTGAATGTCTCTATTGGACGAGTCGTGAAAATCATTGTCAACATTTATCGGTCTTAGTCCATGAGCATTGGCGAAAAAACCACTTTTGCTTGATACATTACTCAGGTAAAAACGGCTATGTACTTTGTCATTGATAAAACCAAAAGAGCTGTGAAAGTTTTGCTCTCGACCAGCGGAATTTCGTATTCGGTTTTTATGAAGCGGTACCCGAAAGCTATAAATGTCGACACTGTCAGCGGGCACTCTGAAATCGCCATAATCGAGAATGGTTGCCCTCGCGGTGACAAAAAATTGATCTTTTCGGGAATACAAAGAAAGGGAAGTCCCTAGGAAATCATTATTGCTTTTGCCAGATAAATCGATCTGTCCACCAAACGAATTTTTCAAAGGCAGGTTTCTATTGTTCAAATCAATCACTCCGCCAATTGCATCCGATCCATACATCAATGAAGCCGGACCTTTAATTACTTCAACATTGTCTATGGCGTATTGATCAATTTCCAATCCATGATCTGCACCCCATTGTTGCGCTTCATGTTTGATGTTGTTCTCCACCACAACAACACGATTGAATCCTAAACCTCTGATAACAGGTTTTGATTGTCCCGACCCAATATCTATTGTTGAGACGCCCGGTAATCTTTCAATTGATTTCATCAAACTACCTCCAAGATTTTGTTTGAGGAATTCTTCGTTAACGATCTCTACATTTAAGGACGATTCCTTTTTCTTATTTTCTGCATACCTATTCTGAACAATGACCTCAGCGAGATCCATCGAGACTTTCTTCAATTCAAAAACGTTTTGAGCATTGTCGCCAAGCGTAACTTTTTGTCTCAAGGACTCATATCCTAAAAAAGAGATTTCGACTTGGAAGCTGCTTTTCGATAAATCAAAAATTTCAAATCTGCCTTGGGCATCAGTTACTCCAAATTTATCTAAACTATAAATTGCTATGGCAGCATCTTTAAGGGGAGATTTGTTTTCATCTAAAACTTGCCCCTTAAATTGATAATAGTTTTGACCAATTGCAAAGACGCAGAACAGATTTAAGCCCAGGAAAAATGTAATATGTTTTGAACAATGTTTCACTCAGCGATCGTGTGCAAATGCTATAGCAAATGCTCATGAAAACGCGAATTTAAGCAAGAAATTGCAATAAACGCAACAGAGTTGCATTTATAATTTAATCTTTGGATTCCAATCAATGAAGTCCAGATTTCAGCTTCAATATCAAACAGACCTTAAATTTTAAAAATTGAGTCCAGAAAAGTGTTTAGGTATTTTGTGAATTGTGCTTAAAACTATTGGACATTCAAACCTGATAGTGACAAAAATTTCATTTAAATGGAGGAATTAGCGCTATTCCTTGAACATGCGAATTAAGCGCAAAAGGGTGTCACGCAAATCATTTCTTTTGACAATAAAGTCCAAGAATCCATGTTCTAGCACAAATTCGGATGTCTGGAATCCTTCTGGTAAATCTCTACCGATTGTTTCTTTGACGACTCTTGGTCCTGCAAATCCAATTAATGCACCAGGTTCAGCAATATTCACATCGCCAAGCATGGCAAAGGAGGCAGTAATTCCTCCTGTAGTAGGATCTGTTAGAAACGAAATATATGGAACTCTTGCTTTAGCCAATTGACTTAATTTTGCAGAAATCTTAGCCATTTGCATCAATGAGAAGCTAGCCTCCATCATTCGCGCACCTCCAGATTTTGAAATTACCATGAGTGGAATTTCGTACTTCACGCAATGATCAACTGCTCTAGCTATTTTTTCACCTACTGCTGAGCCCATGGATCCTCCTATGAATGAAAAGTCCATTGCCGCTATAACAATATCTTCATCTTCAATACGTCCAATTGCAACGCGAACTGCATCTTTAAGACCCGTCTTTTTTTGTGCAGACTTAAGTCGATCTGCGTATTTCTTAGTGTCTTCAAATTTCAATGGGTCGCCCGAAGCAATTTTTGGAAAGAGTTCTTTATAGCGGCCATCATTAAAGATAATGCTGAAGTATTCTTCGGAGCCTATGCGGTCATGCCTTTCACATTTAGGGCAAATCCAAATATTTGCCGCAAAGTCTTCGGTTGACGTTAAGGTCTGACAGGTTGGACACTTATGCCATAAACCCTCTGGTGTTTCCTTTTTGTCTTTGGTGGATGTAGTGATCCCTTCTTTTATTCTCTTGTACCAACTCATAATCGAAAAGAATAATCGAAGTTAGCCGAATTTTTCATTCGAGCAGTAAAAAGCATTGAAATCTGTTTTCCCTCAAAAAAGAAATTCTTAGTCAATTGCCTATTGAATATCGATGGTAATTGTTTCCTTGTTTCCCTCTTGAATTATCATTAATCAATTATTTTCGCGCTCTTGTGATTTCAGTCAATGATATATCCGTCATCTATGGCGAGCGAAAGTTGTTTGACGGCCTTTCATTTCATTTAAGCCCAAAGGACAAAATTGGTTTGGTGGGAAAAAATGGAGCTGGAAAGTCGACTATGCTCAAAGTTATTAAGGGCATAATTTCTCCAACAAAAGGGCAGGTCTCAATACCCAAAGATTTTAAAATTGGCTATCTGCCTCAGCAAATGGTGCACAATGAGGAGAATACCATTTTAGAAGAAGCCTCCCTTGCTTTCGAAGAAGAGAATAAGATTGATGAGCGAATAGCTCAAATTACAAAAGAACTAGAGACGCGAACGGATTATGAGAGTGATGCCTACAGCCATTTAATCGAAGAATTGAACGTGCTGAATGATCGCTTAACTTTAATAGGAGGAGGCTCACTCCAAGAGCACATAGAACGCGTATTAAAAGGATTGGGATTTGTTCAATCCGATTTAGACAGAAAGATGTCCGAATTTTCTGGAGGTTGGAAGATGCGTGTGGAATTGGCGAAAATTCTGTTGCAATCACCAGATGCCATTTTGCTTGATGAGCCAACGAATCATTTGGATTTGGATAGTATAGAATGGTTGGAGTCTTTTTTGGTCAAGCATCCTGGTTCAATAATCCTGATTTCTCATGACCGCGATTTTCTGGATAATATCACCAATCGAACCATTGAAATCATGAATGGGCGAACCTATGACTATAAGTTTTCTTATAGCAAGTATATCGTTCAAAGGACAGATGAAATGGAAAGGCAGAAAGAAGCCTATAAGAATCAACAGAAATACATACAGGATACTGAAAAACTGATCAACAAGTTTAGGGCGAAGAAAAACAAAGCCGCTTTTGCTCAGTCCTTGATTAAAAAATTGGAGAAACTTGAACGGATTGAAGTGGATGAGTTTGATAACTCAAAAATGAAAATCGTTTTTCCTGAGCCCCCGCATGCCGGAAAAGTGGTTGTAGAGGCCCATAATTTAGAAAAGTATTACACAGACAAACACATTTTTTCCGATGTGAATTTTTACATAAAAAAAGGCGAGAAAATTGCTTTGGTTGGAAAAAATGGAGTCGGAAAAACGACTTTACTTAAGATTTTGACCCAAGGACTTGATCATAGAGGAAGTTTTAAAATTGGGCACAATGTATCAATTGGATATTTCGCCCAGAACGAGGCGGAAAAATTAGATACAACTAAAACTGTTTTTGAGACCATAGATGATGTAGCGATCGGAGATATTCGAACACAATTGAGGAGTATTTTGGGAGCTTTTTTGTTCGGAGGAGATGATATTGATAAAAAAGTATCGGTTCTGTCAGGTGGAGAGAAGACTCGCTTGGCACTGTGCAAATTGATGCTTGAAGAGAATAATTTGATTATTCTGGATGAGCCAACGAATCACCTGGATTTGGTTTCTAAAAATGTGCTGAAAGAGGCAATTAAAAGCTTTAAAGGTACCGTTTTGATTGTTTCGCATGATCGAAATTTCTTGCACGAACTGGCAGAGACGATATATGAGCTAAAGAAGGATGGACTTAGTCAGTATATAGGGGATATCTATGATTTCTTAAAAGAAAAGAAAGCAGAGAGCATTGCCTTATACGAAAAGGGCATATCGGAGATCGCACAAAAACGAAAAGGTGAAAGCGACCAGAAAATGGCTTATGAAGCAAGAAAAGAACAGGATAAGAAACTCAGGAAATTGAAGAATAGAATTCAAAAATGTGAAAAGCGCATTGATGAATTGGAAGAGTTGGTGCAGAAAAAGGAAATTGAAATTGCTTCGCTTGATTTTTCAGACAAGGAAAAATCAAATGCCTCATTGAACGAATTTCAGACCTTGAAAGATGAATTGAGCAGGGTAATGAAAGATTGGGAAAGTGCTAGCGAAGAATTGGAGCAGCTCAGTTAATGATCACAATTTAATTTACGGAAGGTTAAAATTCCATAGCCGTTTTTATCATAATCTCGAAACCAGTCTCGCAAAAAGACATTTTGTTCGGGTGATAAAGGTTCATTGTAGTAGTTACATGAAATTTCTTTTCTTATTCTATCTTCTAATTCATCCGATGTGATGTCTTTGAATCGGCTGTACCAAAGGTAAATCGTAATGTACTTCCATGTTTCTATTCTCATTATCAAATCATCAATTGTCTGCATTTTAGTATCGCCAAAGGACAAATTCTCACAAGAGGGATTTATTTCAGCTAATTCGTTCAACTTACCCGTTAACCATTCATAATATGAAGTAGAAAGTTCGGTAGAATTAGCGGCTTCGATTAGCATGTCTAAACGATCCTGTTGTCCTTGAAATGTGCTCAAATCGTGATCCCAATTTTGTGCTTTGAATGCATTGCAAAAAAGAAATAGCGCACCGAGAATGTATAGGTGTTTCGTGTTCATGTGCTTAGTTTAGTTCGAAGAAGATAAGAAGAGATTTGAGAAATGTCAAATAAAAAAGAACCGAGCTCATTCTATCTCATCCATTCCTTCAATGCATTCAAACACAGCAAATTTGCATTGTACCTCACAGACGAGCTCGGTTCACACCAATCATGCACTGAGCATGACCCCATCATAGAACAGTTGAGGTTCAATAATTTTGCTTGCAGGCTTATTGTTTGATTAAGAATTTCTTATTTCAAAATTCGACTATTCTCAGCGGTAATAATTTGCTCTTTTTGGATTACATCTGTGGTTTCTTCTGATGCTGGGGTATCGCTATTGAACAATGAGGAGGTCGCAAGGACCAAAAGGCTGATGAAGAATAATATGCGAGCTTTGAAATTCATTTTCCCGTATTCTATTTCGAAATGAAAAGTAGAGCAAATATGAAGGCGAGTCAAGAGGGATTTTGAAATATTCTGCTGAAGCACGTTTATAAGGGTTTGAAGGACTGATTTGAGAGACCAATGCCCGATTTGAGGCGGGGGCGATCAGCAGATTCTGAATCATTGATGGGATCAATTAGTATGAATTTAATCCACATTTAGCAAAGCGATTGAATTGGAATATTTTGATTATCAGAATTTTGCATTTCAATTCATATGCTTAAATTGAGCATCTAAACCAAACATTTTAGCTATGTTATATGTAGAACTTTTGATAGCTGCAATTGCAGCATTTGCACTTGGATTTTTATGGTATACTGCTCTTTTTGGAAAAGTATGGCAGGCCGAAACTGGCATTACAGATGAGCAAGCAAAGACAGGAATAGCTTTGACTCACGGGGTTGCTTTTTTAATGATGTTTGTCATTGCATATTTTACAAATGGAAAGCACATGCAAGACGGCACCATCGGTCATGGTGCTTATCATGCGATGGAAAATGCGCTTTACTTCGCGATTCCTTTATTGATTATTAATTATATGTATCAGAAAAAATCATTCAAATTGATTTTAATTGATGCAGGATATGCATTTTGTTTCTTTTGTGTAATTGGTGGTGTAATGGCTGCATTGAAGCTTTATGATACCACACCTGATTTGGAAACAGCGACTAAATACATGGAATATTTTCAAGGGCGAGTTGACGAGTATCAAGGAATCATAGATGGCTATAATTCTGGAGGGAACTAATATTTTACAAATTATTTCATTTAAAGCGCCTTCAGTAGAAGGTGCTTTTTTTATACCTTATAGTTTTTCCATTTTCCTCTGCTGAATAAATACAAAGTGAAGATACCTATTGCAGTTTCTGAAATGAGAACTGCCCAGAATACCCCTGAATAGGACCAATTGAAGAAAATGGCCATAAGATAAGCGAGAGGCAATTGGATGAGCCAAAAGAAAATAAAATTGATCCAAGTCGGAGTTATTGTGTCTCCTGCTCCATTAAATGCTTGAACGGAAACCATCCACCATCCATATAAGAAGTAAGAATAGGAGAGAATTTGAATCCATTCTGCGCCAATTCGAATTACTTCAGGATCATCTGTGAAAATGCGCATTAGTTCTTCGTTGAAGAAGAAATAGAAAATCGAAACGACAATCAAAAAGATCATATTATAGATACCTATTTGCCAAACTGACTTTTCGGCTCTATCCGGTTTTTCGGCACCTAAATTTTGACCAACCAAGGTGGCTGCAGCGTTAGAAAAGCCCCAAGCAGGCATAAGTGTGAACATCATGATTCTTATCACTATAGTCGATGCCGCAACGGCATTGGTTCCTATGTCGGAAAGAATGCGCTGCAGAAAAGCCCAAGCAAGCATTCCGATGAACATTTGCCCTATTCCTCCCAAGCACGTTTTCAGAATATGAATCATCAGCTTCAGATCTGCCTTTATGTAATTCCATTGCAAACGGATATGACGACTTCCTTTAAATAATAGATAAAATTGGATAAGGACACCAATTCCTCGGCCGATAACAGTGGCTTTGGCTGCACCTTCAAGTCCCATTGCCGGAATGGGGCCTAAACCGAAAATGAGAATGGGATCTAAAGCGATATTGATGAGATTGGAAATCAATAAAACCCACATAGCGATAACAGCGTCTCCTGCCCCTCGGAATATAGAATTGATTACAAATAATAAGGTGATGATCACATTTGTTCCCAGCATCCATTGCATAAAAGGATACCCATTGTTTAAGGCCCAGTCATCTGCGCCCATTAAGCCCAGTAACTGCTGCGGAAAGAAAATTCCCGCAATAGCCAACGGTAGGGATAATATGAAGGCAAGTAGAATGGATTGAACAGCAGAATTCTGTGCGCCTTTGGTATCTTTCTCACCGGTTCTTCGTGCAATAATGGCCGTAACTCCCATGGCCATTCCGTATCCAATTGCATAGATGAGGTAAATGTAAATTTCGGTAAGTCCAACTGTAGACACAGCAGAAGGTCCAAGCTGCCCTACAAAATACATGTCTACCACTGCAAAAGTTGATTCCATCATCAATTCGATGATCATGGGTATTGAAAGCAGCCATATAGATTTTTTCAGGGGTATTTCGGTATAGTCAAACTCTTCACCTTTTAGCGCGGCAAAAATTTGACTGTAGAAGGGCTTTTGTGTCTGTGTCGTGTTCAATTTTTCTCGGCCTTTCAAGCAAGTTTGATCTTGACCTGTCGAGCAAAAAAAGCATTAATCAAAATGATAAGCTAATTTTACCATCAAAAATCGAGGTGTACCCGGGGTGAAATGAATTTCTTCTACCGGATTGCTTTCACCTTGCAAACGAGATAAGGTTGCAAACTGTGTTTCTTTCCATTCCGTGTTCAAAATATTTTGAATAGAGACCGAAAGAGCTATATTTTGCCACGAAAATGTGCTTCCCACATCAAAGATTGAATACCCTTCCGCAATTATTGAATTGTCCTCATTTGCCGCCCTGTCACCCATATGTCTCACTTTGACAAAACTTTCAAGGCCTTCTTTCATTTTTAAATACAAGCCTGAAGCCAATGTGAAATTTGGAGCTAATGGAATAAAATCTTCATTTTCCGGCTCATCAATGGATCGTGCATGGGCATAGTTGATATCGGTATTGAAAGAAAGGCGTTTTGAAAATTGCTGTCGCCATGAAAAGTCAATTCCTCTTCGACTCGTCCTACCACTTGGCTCAACAATTCCCTCATCTCCAACATATACGAATTCTTGATCCAGATCTAATTGCCAAAGGGCAATATTCACAAAAGTATTTTCAAAGGGTTTCCAATTCAATCCCAGGTCATAGCTTGGCCCACTTGGGATGAAATCTTCAACAGCATTGCTTGTGACTAAACGACTATCATTTGAATGGAAACCTGTTCCAGCACTGAAATAGAATTGCAATGAATTGGATTGATCAAAGGTTAAGTTGACTTTCGGAAAAAAGCCTGTTGCAACTTCGCTAGCTTTGGAATAAATGGAATCCAAATCATCTAAATACTCGAAATCAAAAATTTCATAGCGAAGTCCGCCTTGAACTGACCATTTTTTATGACTTAATCTAGCCGAAGAATAAGCAGAAAGATTATGTTCTTGCACATCTCCGAAACGAATGCGATTGAGTGTTTCACTTCTATTTCGTGTTCGCGATAACTCATTGTTGTTCACAATGTCCTCTCTAAGTTGTAAGCCAATTTTCCAATCCAAATCGACTTCATTCATTCTTTTGCTCTGGGCTAATTCTGATTTAATTCCAAAAAGCACCCGATCCTCTTTTTGTCGAATTTGGTCTCCGTTCGCAGTATCATTCAAAAAGAAGGTGAAGTTGGAATATAATTCGAAGTCGTAATGAGAAAAATAGATCTGATTAGTCAATAAGGTATTTTCATTTATATCACAGATCAGATGCAAATTGGCATTGGTTCGAGAAGTAAAGCCTCCTTCTGTGTCATCAATTGCTCCGAACCATCCTATTTGTCCGGATTCTATGGCTCGAATAGGAATTTGACCAGATGCATCCCAATTGCTTCTGAAATGGGACAAGGAAAATCGCAAGCGATGTTTTTCACTCAATGCACTATTTAAAGAGCCCATAATGTTAATTCTCTTGAAATTTTGAGGGCTATCAAAAGGGCCATCACTTCGCAGAATTTCACTCGCTATGTATCCCTTGGTTTTATCTTTGTTGATCAAATTGAAAGCACCAAATAGCCTCGAGGTGTTAAAAGCACCCCCCTCTACTTTTAAAATATTTCTTTCAAAGTATTCTTTGCTTTTAAAACCAACATAACCGGCAGTGTTGAAATTTCCATGTTCTGCCATATACGGCCCTTTGTGAAAATCTATGCGCTCGACAGTTTCGGGAATTAAAAAGTGCAAGTCCGCATATCCTTGTCCATGGGCATGTGAAACCATATTGACGGGCATGCCATCTACTTCAATTTGAATATCTGTTCCATGGTCAATATCAAAACCCCTTAGGAAAATCTGTTCAGCTTTACCTCCGCCAGCATGCTGACCGATGAATAGTCCAGGAACTTTTCTCAAGATTTCTTGTGCTGAATTTACAGGGTCCAAAACCAAATCGATTTCGCTGAGCAGGCTAAGTGAATTTTCTCTTGGTCGAATGGTTACCTCTTCAAGTGAAAAAGATTTTTCATACAATACAACATTAAGGGACTTTTGATTCTGTTGGAGAATAACGAAGTTTTCTTCGTAGGTGATATGAACGAATCTCAGGGTGTCCGCTTCTTTTGCATCTTCTAGGTTGAAATATCCTGCTAAGTCACTATGCGCATGGGCATCATTTCTGAGGTTTACCACGTAAACGTTCGATATCGCTTCTCCATTGATATTGGTAACTTTTCCATCGATCGCAATTAGGTCATTAAAATGAGCGAAAGTCAAAAGACAAAAAAATATGACTCGCCCAAAATTGGATTTGTTGAATGAAAAAAGTGCTTTCAAGGAATTTGTCATAGTGTATAGAAGCTCAAAAGTGCTAATTTATACTGAATTAGAGCAATGGTTTTTGGATCAATTTTTGGCCTTTCGAGACTGCCATTTTTTGGGTGTTAATGGATGAATAAGTTGTCCTATATAGGATGAAGGAATTTTTTCATCAATGCCGAATTTTTCTGGTTCGTGATCCGGACAAGTATACGTGCCGAAGATAACATCCATCAGGGGAGAAATATTGGCATAATTTCCAGCTCGTCTATCTAGATCATGATGCCAATGATGCAATTCAGGCGATCCGATCAGCACCTTTAGTGGCCCCAGAGGTAAGCGAACATTGCTGTGAATATAGATTGCCCAAATTCCTCGGAAAGCAATTAAGCCTGCAATCGACTCTAGAGGAAATCCCAGCGCTATTGCCGGTAGATTGATTATTCCAACTGTATAGATCGTATCAAGGGGATGTTCTCTATGCGCGGCCAACCAATCTAGTCGCTCTGCACTGTGGTGAATTTTATGAAAACGCCATAAAAAATCATACTTATGCTGCAAACGATGGCCCCAATAAATGAGGATATCACTTAGCACAACCACTTCAAAAACTTGCAATAAGAAAGCTTGCTTTTGAACTGTTTCGTGAAAAGCTAAGGGAACAAAAGAATGAATAAATAGTTCGAAGAAATGAAGAAAATAAAGTACAAATCCACCCCAAATGAGATATTGACCTAAAAAGAAAGTCAAATCCAGTATCCAATGTTTGCGAAAGAATCTTTGTTGTTTTTTTGCAGGAAATACTTTTTCCAATGGAGTAAATACTAGAGCGAGAAAGAACAAGCTAATAAGAGCTGGTCCCAATATATCATAGAAGAACTGCATTAGTCTTTATAAGTTTTTTTGATGTCCACTAATTCAAATTTCTCTTTGATTAACAGTGATATTTCTAAAGTGGAATCATAAACAATTCGCTCCTGTGGAGAACCATCAAAAACCTTGAAAAATTTTGAAGATGACAAAGCAGGTGTAGTGCTTTGTGCAAAGCCCTTCACTTCTACGACTTTGGCTGTGTGTATAGGCAAAGCCCTGTACCAGCTGTATGTATAGGTAGTTGCCCTGTCGC
>JBCCIF010000024.1:0-37747 GCA_039028335.1 Bacteroidota bacterium | reverse complement strand
TCAAAAATTCTTATACCGAATTTTAAGTGGCAATATCTTTATGACGATAACAATAGAAACCTACAAGACCACAACAATGTAGCTGAAATGATTATAAAAAAGCAGCAGCCAACAATGCATAAAAGCAATGGCAGCAAAAGTAAAAATTCGAAGGATAATAATAACAAAAATACGTCTTGGTGGAAAAAGTTGTGGTCATAAATCCACCACTGCTCTTTTGCGAAACGTTAGTTGCTATATACAATGGAAAACTATCTTAGAATAGAACATTCTGACAACCACAATGCAGTTTTTCAATTAAAAGAAAAAGGGAAAATCGAATTTTGTAAACTGACTAAGGAATTGACAATTCTTCGATTTTATTTCGAGGAAATAAACTTGACCACTACTACCTATTCAGATGGTTACATTGACGATAGAGTTGTAATTATGTTAGCTAATTATCCTACTCATTTCACGTCTTTTCACGAACTTGACAAACAGGAAATTTTAATCAAAAACGGTTGGGACAACGATAGAATGTTTACAATGATCGGCATTTGGGATGGTGAACAAATTGACAACAACGTGATTCATTTTCAGATGATTGATGAGAATAACGTCATGATTCGCTGGACAGGAGAGGCAAACATGGAAGGGCATTACGAGCGTATATCATTTGTTGGAATAGCTAAATTAGCTGTTGATGTTGTTACCCCACTGTGTGAGTCCGGTGAGAAGTTAATAGAAATATACAGCTAACAATAGCTAAAGCCCATTGCACAACGTACTTTTGCCAGACGTTGTATGCAATATAACCCTCTGCTGAGAAAACTAAATTTAAACTGAATGTTTAGAAATCTATTTAAGAAAAAGAAAAATGACCTAATTACTAGATGCAGTGCTTATTTAGAATCGGGGCCTCCGCAGCACATGACAGATTATGTATCAGGATCTTTAACAGAACTGATTATCGACCATGGAGCAAACAGAAAGAAATTGGCACCTGAACTTTTGGAAATGGCAAGTATTATTCTGGACGAATCCAAATCAATTCAAAAAATAGAAGACACTGAGATTCGTGAATATTTGCTGCAAGGTTTTGAATTAGTTCAAGAAATACTTAAAAACCAATGATTTAATTTCAGAAAGCCTTGAATGAAAATAATTCATACGAACATCGAAAGTTGCTAAAGGATTTGAATGACTAGAATGAGATGATTGTATAATTTTCGAATCTTTATTGGGTGAAAATAGATTTGAAATATCTCCCAAACATATTGCTTTCCTTTTCTCTTCTTGGTGCTTCTAAGAAAGCGTAACTAATGTCTAGATGTCTTGGATTCTCGGTTTTTATCCAATTGCTAATCACTCCTTCACAAATTGCAGCACCCGCTTTCTTCCCTCAACCGCTATCTGGGCGAGATAGAGACCGGGAGCTAAATCAGAGATGTCAATGCCTTCCCGCACATCGTTTCCTGCAATGTGCAATACCCTAGCTCCTGCATTCGAATAAATGACTACGTTCTCAATGGCCTTTTCTGAAGTAATGGTCAAGAAGTCATGGCTCGGGTTGGGGGCTAAAGTGACCAGAACTTCATCCAATTCCTGAATTGAATTGGGTGTCGCCAGTCCTCCATAGACATTGTCGAAATAAATGATGTTAGTGGAATCCCTATCCGCAAAGTCAGGGAAAATGACAATTTGATCGTAGTTATTGCCGATGTGCGAAGAAAAGTCGTATTCAATCTGTTCCCATTCATTGACCACCGTATTGGGGATCAAAATTTCTCCTAAAGACCAATTGTCTTCCCTTACCAATTTGATGCCCACATTGCTGATGACCGATTTCCACACCGTAATCCGAATAATCGAATTCTCCGCTGTAATGGTAAAGGAACCGATGTCAGAACCGTGCATAGATTCTATGCCTGCGAAAGGTTGTCCAGCTGCCAAAGCGGTGAATTTGGCCACTGTATTTGAATTGTTCAAAGGTCCCGGTGCTGGATTATTGACGATCTCCAAGGCTGGGTTGGCATCATTCTCAAAGGTTGTCCAGGCCCAATCAGCGCCATTTCCCATCGGTTCAAAATCGATGGGCACATTCTGAGCGAATATTTGTGTCATTGCTAAAAAACTGAATGCGATGAAAGCGCCTATTCTGGAGTTCTTCGTTTTGTACATACAACCAAAGAAAGCCAATAAATTTGAAATCCGTCTCTTCAAGGATTTAAGCAAACGTTTAAGAAGTGCAAAAAGGAATTAAAATTCTGATAATGAGAGAGCTTTATTCATTCAAATACCCGGTGATCTCGGTACTCATCGGCTTCACGCCACTTTTGAAATGGGCCAGGTATTGGCCTTCAGGACTAATGAGAAACTTATTGAAATTCCAACCCACTTTGCTGTCTTCTACCCCATTCAATTCTACTCGTGTTAACCATGCATAAAGCGGGTGCTGCTCCTCTCCTTTCACTTTCACCTTTTCGGTCATTTGAAAGTCTACACCGTAATTCTTTTGGCAAAAGCTCATGATCTCTTCAGCCGTTCCCGGTTCTTGTCGCGCAAATTGATTGCAAGGCACACCCACAATGGCCAAACGGTCTTTGTATTGCTCATGCAATTCCTGAAGCCCTGCGTATTGTTTGGTATAGCCGCATTTGCTGGCCACATTGACAAATAAGATGTATTTACCCTTAAACTGGGAAAGGTCCAAAGATTCTCCTTCCAAAGTATTGATTGAAATACGGTAAATGTCTTTTGCAGGTGCTTTGTCGGTATTTGTCAAGGGGGCTGTCAACATAGTGGCGAGAATTAAAAGGGTGAGTTTCATTTTGTGATTTTTAAGTGAACAGCAGGCAGCCTGAATTGTTTAAAGAAGGCCTTATACAAGATCGGCTTGTAATCGTGAATCATTTTTCATTTCGTCAGAATGAATACGAAAGTCCTTTGCCTTTCTTTAATTTGTAAAACCATTCCGCGATTCAATTTGAAGTTTCACCTCGCCATAATACTTTCCTTTTTTCTTCTTCGCCTTGACGCGCAATTCAAGCCCATCTTCCATTTTGTGCTCTCTTCAGAAGAGCATCAAACGAACGCTTGTACTTTTGAATTGAACTGCGAATGCTGTTGGGATGATTTGCTGCTCTTTGACAATGGGCATTTTTACCTTCTTAACAGCTGCGAAAATGCACGCCTACATTTTGGTTCCTATTCTCTTCATGAAGAGGCCTTGGAGCTCTTTTATTCTCCGCATGTCATTTCTAAAATACCTCAAGAAGAGCGAGATACGTTCAGCTCCTATTCTCTTCCCCTTTGCAGCATAGACAGCATAGCCAGACCCAATGAACGCTATAGTATCGAAGCCTGTGGAGAGGGCCAGAAGATCATTTCTCTTGATCAAAAATACAAGGGCTTTCTCTACAATGATCCCGTAGAACTTTATGAATACGACCATGTTGCTTATCGGCCTTTGCTTGATTTGGCTTATTGCAAATGGCTCTCTGAGCGCGATTGGCAAAAGGAATATCCGAACTATACCTTCGCAGATGGGCAGGCCTTTGCTAAAAAGGGCATCGACCTTTTGGAGTGCAACATGGACTACTATTTCGAAGAGCGATTTGTTTTTGATAGTCAGTCGAATGGTGGCTATCACGACTATAAAATCAGCTATGCACCCGATTCTAGCTTTCGCGTTTTCACCTTCATTGGCGAAGCTTGCGGAGCGAATTGCAATGGCCTCTACTCCAATCTTGTGCAATTGGAAAATGGCGCTTGGGACAAATTTCAAGCTGCTGAAGTAGATCACATCCTATCCTTTAATGATAGCTTATATATTATCCATTCAACGGCCCATTGGTCGGGAAATATGGGAGGAACCAGCAAAGGATTTAAAATCCTAAAAAAGGAAGAGAAAGGTTTCTCACCTGTTCAAATCACTCCGGTAATCACGGATTCCACAAGCATGCTCTCCCAGTATTTTGGTTCGCCTTATGAAACGTATGAATTCCGTCTATACAATTTATGGTTCCAGTCAGATCCTGTTTTAACATTTAGCATCAAAGAAGAAAAGGCCTTTATTGAATATGAATATTTTCATGACGATATGGGCACTGAAGCTTTGCGTTTTGCTCTACCCCATGAAATCTATCAAAGTTATTCAAAGAGCATGGGAAGCCTCTTTCTAAAAATTAAGGGATCATTTCAAATAGATGCGCATGGTATCCAGTCCTTTCAAGAAAGGTATTCTTTGGTCAATGAGGAAGATGTGATGAAGGATTAATGCGGTAGGGCCTAGAAGCTCAAAAGGATTACATTCTTTTGATCAAGAATCGAATTCCTCCTATTTAGATCATTATTTTTACTTTATATGTCTGTTTTTTCATACAATATGACCTCTATTATCATATTTTGAATGATTTATCATTCATTTTGACCTAACAATTTTAATCTATTTTCGTATATTCGAATGATTATTCATGCATATATTGCAATAAACAATTATTATGACTGATATTTCATACAATCATTTCCACTCTATGAGCGATAATGCGCTCATGGCTTTGATTGGGGGCTTTGTCAAGCAGCAACGTTTGCAGCAGCACTACTCGCAAGCAGAAGTGGCCGAAAAGGCCAATGTCAGCCGCTCTACTTTGAGCCTACTCGAAAGGGGTGAATCCGTCAATTTGGGCAGCCTCATTCAGATCTTGCGCTCTTTAGATGCACTGCATGTACTAGAGGCTTTTCAAATCAAGCAAAGTTTTAGCCCCATGGCCTTGGCCAAAATGCAAGCCAAAGAACGAAAAAGGGCAGGTTATAAATCACGAAAGAAAAAGGCATGATTACGACAGCCTTTGTCAAAATATGGGGTGAAACTGCAGGAGCCATCGCCTGGGACGCCAATCAAGACCTGGGCTTTTTTGAGTACGATCAACACTTTGTCTCCAAAAACTGGGAGCTCTCCCCGATTAAAATGCCACTCAACCAAGCTGAACGCGTTTTTTCTTTTCCGCAATTGCGCCCTCAACGCAACAGTCCATTCAACACCTTCAAGGGTCTTCCCGGTCTATTGGCTGACACCCTTCCCGACAAATACGGTAATCAGCTCATGAACGTGTGGCTGGCCCAACAAGGTCGTCCTGCCAACAGCATGAATCCGCTGGAGCAATTGTGTTTCATTGGCAGCCGCGGAATGGGCGCCCTGGAATTTGAACCGCAAGGCATGCGAACACGACAAAACACGGTCAAGCTTGAAGTGGATCAATTGGTGCAGATCGCAGCTAAAATGTTGAATCAACGAGCGGCTTTCAGCACACAGCTCAACAGCGAAGAAGCCGCAATCAAACAACTGATCAGTATCGGCACTTCAGCAGGTGGAGCTCGCCCCAAGGCGGTTATCGCCTATAACCCAAAAACCAAAGAGGTGCGTTCAGGACAGACCAAAGTTCCTCAAGGATTTGAACATTGGCTTATCAAACTGGACGGTGTGAGTGATGTGCAATTGGGAGATACACAGGGCTATGGTCGTGTAGAGATGGCCTATTACCTGATGGCAAAAGATGCGGGCATTGAAATGAGCCCATGTCGCCTCTTGGAAGAAAACGGGCGGGCACACTTTATGACCCAACGCTTTGACCGAGCTGAAGGCAATGTCAAGCATCACATTCAGACCTTTTGCGCCATGCAGCACGTGGACTTTACGGAGGTGAACAGCTTTAGCTATGAGCAGCTTTTTCAAACGCTGCGTGAACTCAAGCTGAGTTATAAAACGGGAGAAGAGCTGTTTCGTAGAATGGTCTTTAATGTGCTCAGTAAAAACTGTGATGACCATACCAAGAACTTTTCTTTTCGCCTTAAACAGGACGCATCCTGGGCGCTCTCTCCAGCTTATGATATTTGCCATGCCTATCGTCCCGACAGTCAATGGGTGAGCCAACATGCCTTGAGTATCCATGGTAAACGCAAGGATTTTGAGCGCGCAGATCTGCTGGCTGTGGCCAAAGTGGCCAATATCAAAAAGGCAGATCGCATCATTGAAGAAGTGGCATCCGTTGTTCATGACTGGCCCAAATACGCCAAAGCAGTAGGTGTTGATCCCAAGAAGCGAAAAGCGATCGAGGAAACATTGGTTAAGCTTGACTAAAACGAAGATTGAAGAGAAATAATTGAAGAGTTAAGATTGAAGAGCGGAGATTGAAGAGTTGAGATTTAAGAAGTAAGGTAGTTCGATTTTGATTGAGATTTTGATTGAGATTTTGATTCCCTCAGGAAATCCACTCAAATCCTTATTTTCGCCCCATGAAGTCCTTCAAGTTCAGGGTGGTATTAGACGGTAAGGAAACCGTTTTTCGGGATGTCCTCATGGATCCGGCTTGTACGCTTGAAGATTTTCATCATACCATTCTCAATTGCTATGCGTTCTCAGGTCAGCAGATGGCCTCTTTCTACCGCAGCAACGAAAACTGGGACAGAGGAGAGGAATTTCCGCTCATGGACATGTTCGAGAAAGAAGACGAAGGCAAGCTCATGTCTGAAACCAAAATCGAAGAGGTATTCATTGAAGAAGGCGACAAATTCCTGTACATCTACGACTTCCTAAACATGAAGATTTTCATGATCGAAATGATGGGTCAGGAAGACTTTCAGGGTGCCCTGCCTCATGTCGTTCTCGAATACGGTGAGGCTCCTCCCGAATCGGCCGAATCGGACTTTTCGGAGTTTCAATTGGATGAAGACCCTATGGCCGGCATTGGAGATGATCCCTTTGGTGATGCAGGAGATGATTGGGACATGGAGAGTTTCGAAGACATCGATAACCTGGACATCTGATGCCCCAGCTTATTGTCATTGCCGGACCTACTGCTTCCGGAAAAACATCTCTTGCGATTGAAGTAGCGCAGCATTATTCGACCGAAATCATTTCAGCCGACAGTCGGCAATTTTATCGCGAGATGGAGATTGGAACGGCCAAACCATCTGTTGAGGAACGTGCGCAAGTAAAGCATCATTTTGTCGATAATTTAAGTATCCATGATGATTATTCAGCCGGCCATTTCGAGCAGGAAGTGCTCGCATTCCTGAAAGCTTACTTTCAGGAAAACGACAAAGTCGTGATGGCCGGAGGTTCAGGTATGTTCATCGATGCTGTCTGTTATGGCTTTGATGACGTGCCCCGTGATCTCGACATCCGCAAGTCGCTCAATGAAGAATTGGCGGAATTTGGTCTTTCCAAACTGGTCGAAGAACTGCAAAAAGTAGATCCCGTCCATTATGAACGGGTTGACCGGGCCAACCCCCAACGCGTCATCAGAGCCCTTGAAGTATTTCGGAGTACAGGCGTGCCCTTCTCGAATTACCATTCCAAAACAAAAGCTCAACGCGATTTTGACATTGCCTATTACGCCATAGAAATGGAGCGTGAAAAACTCTATGAACGCATCAATCAGCGCACAGACACTATGCTCGAAGCGGGCTGGCTAGAAGAGGCAAAGGAACTCTATCCGCATCGCCAATTGAATGCCTTAAACACGGTCGGCTATAAAGACCTCTTTGATTTTATAGAAGAAAAAACAAGCTGGGATGAATGTGTGGAGGAAATCAAGAAAAACACCAGACGCTATGCCAAGCGTCAAGAGACCTGGTTGAGGAGAAATGAAGATGTGCGATGGGTGCAGTCGCTGAACGACATTCTTTAGCAATCGCGCACCACTCTGCGCTCCATATCCCGTAAACGCTTTTTGTTTTTTCCATCGAGTCGTGCTGCAACCGCCCAAATGGCAGCAGGCAACCAACCCAAAATGGTGATTTGTAAGATGAGACATATGATGCCCGCCAAAATCTTTCCACGAAGAAAGAAGGAGAGCCATGGTAGAAGCACTGCAATTAAAATCATGGCGCCAATATAGACGCCATGAAATAATTGTACAAGGTCATTCCTGCAAAGTCCTGTTTTTACTGGATAATCGGTAAATTACTTTATTACAAAGCGCTGTACACCTCGTTTCTCGCCTTGTTGAACATGCAAGAAATAAATGCCAGCTGGCCAATTATTCACTGCAAGTTGATGGCGTCCCGCGTTGAACTGAACGCTCGATACTTCTTGCTGCAGCGCATTGTAAACACGTACTTGTGAAACCTGCTCCAGTTCTATATTCAAGACATCTTGAGCTGGATTGGGAAAAATATTCAATGCTCCTTCGTCTAATTCCTGAATCGAGATACTCAATGGAGTTGTGCTCACATTGTCAATACAGAAATAAGCCGGTGTATTCATTCCGAAATCGCCATTGTCCGTGCTGCTCAGTGTAAAAAGCAAAGAGTCTGCATTCCCCAGCGGGCTCAAGTCAATTTCATTCCAACCCTCCAAAATATAGTCTTGAGCATTATCGGAAAACGTATAATCTGCCAAACGCAGTTCGATTGAAAGTGTTCCAATATCGCCATTCAAGTACTTCCGAATTTCCAAATCAAAATAATCCGGATCATCCCCAGTCTCTCCTCCAAATTTCTTGGCAAATGCGTCTCCTTCCAACATTGAGAAATAGGCATAAGAAGAATTACTGATCGAAATACTTTCTGGCATGCTCGTCTGATCGAAACGAATCACGCTCCCCGAAAAAGCATAGGTCAAGGCATAGGTATCTGAATTGTGTCCACCTCCGGCAATAGAGCTGTACTGATTGGCCAATCCTCCAGTCGTATTATCCGTTATGCTTGACAGGGCCCAACCCGACCAAAACATAAATTCTTCACTGTAGTCATTGAAAAGCGAGATATTCTCGCAATCAAAACTACCAGATGTACTGTTGTTATTGTAGCTATCCACAGATAACCCAAAGCTTTCAAAATCGCAGGTATTCTGTGCAGAAAGTGCAACAGAAAATAAGAGCGCAAGGCTCATTGTTTGTATAATTTTCATCATTGATATGTAAATTTATATTGAATAGATAGATTAAAATTTCTTCCGGCTAGTGGCCTTCTTTCAATGGCTTCATAGCGTGTATCAAAAGCATTCTCCAATCGCATGGCTAAAGAGAGAATGGACTTTTTAAGGGCAATGCGCTTAGCTAATTCAAAATTGTGCAGCACAAAAGCTTCAATTATATAAAGCGTACCTGCATTTGAACTGTTATGGCGTAGTGAGTAGGCCGCATCCCAATTTTTCCATTTGAGTGATTGCCTGAATTGCGTTTTGAATTCAGGAATGTAGTAAAGGCGCTGACCAGCAACAATTCGAGGAAGCTCTTGAGCCTTAAGAAACTCAGCATCTGTATAGTCGAGATGCACTTCGGACTGAATGGCAAAAGCCTTCCATTGCTTTCTATAGGAGGCACTCATTTCAATACCCTGCGATCGAACTTGATTGATATTATGGGGGGTCCAATAATTCAGCTCTTGATCAAAGGACCACAATATCCAATCACTTGAATTGCGGTAATACAAGGCGCCATTTAATGCCAAAGCGCTTTTCTTGTTTTTGTATTCATAGCGCTGCCTTAATTCTATACTCTCTGACCGCTCGACTTGCAGATTAGGATTACCTCCAGGGCTCCAATAAACATCGTTCAAAGAAGGGATTCGGAAATTTCTGTGTCCAGTTAATTGAATCTGATAGCTGGGATGAAGCTGAAATCCTTGTTGAAGAAGCAGTGAATGATAAAAGGTGCCATTGTTGAAAGTGAATCCATTCATGGCTCGAGACATACCAAACTTCCATGCTTTATTGAGAATAAGATCGACATGCTGGCGGTTCTGCTGAATATTCCTATTGTAATTTGGGCTTTCAGCCACTACCCTTTGGGCCTCGAGATTCAAGTCGATTTGAAAGGCATCATCTAATTCCTTTTTCAATAATATTCTCACATTGCCCAATTCATAATGATTGGTGTCATTCAACAGCGACAGTGGATCTATATAGATATTGTCATCACTGAAATAGGACAGCTGCACCTCATAATCCATAAATGCACTTTGTTGCCTTAGGGCCAATTGTGTCCTCAAGAAACGATCAAATTGCTCTGCTTCACTTCTAGTTTGTTGAATATGAGGAGCCAGCTCGCTTTCGCGGTCCTGAGCCCATACTCTTCCTATGAGCTCGGTCTTTTTGTTCACTTTCAACTTTCCTTGCCAATGCAAGCCCGTGACATCAAATTGGGCATGTTCATTAGCTGTTCTGTCCGCTTCAGGAATAGGATAATCGTTTAATCCTTGTCTTTTGACGAGCTGCAGTTCCTGTTGGAATGGTCCCCGTTGATCTTTCCATTCAAGGCGATAAGTCTGATGATCATATGTCCGAAAAGCTGCTGATAAACTCAATGAATTGGCATCCGCATTTAAAGAAGAAGCCAATTCAAGATTTCCAGAAATACCGCTATTGGTTCGATCGGCTGCTTGCGCATTGCACTGCACTTGATCGAAAAAAGCAAAATCGATAAGTGAAGCATCGAGTTGGCCCAGCATTGGACTTTGAATATCTACCCCATTCCATCTTATGGATAAATGAGAAGAACTTCCACCTCTAAAAGACAAGGTAGTCAGTGCTTCAGGTCCATTAGATCGCAGATTGAGGTGGGTATGACCTATGCGCTCACTGATTTCATTGCTACTGAAGAAGAGTACCGCAGAATCTACGATGAGCACCTCTGACAAGAGCAGGGTATCTTTTTGTGCATGTAGTGGAGCAATAGCCCACAGCATAGCCGCGCATATAAGCCTCTTTAGCAACATTTCTGTTTGAATACATTTGTTTTCGCGCTTTGCTTGACACCGAGCATTGCCCAAAATTCAATGGAAGAGGCAGGTCTTCTGACTTACTCATTCTATATACCTTCCCGATCTGAATCAGTGGTCTGATTTTATAGAATTTCAAGGAGTTTACAGCTGCGGGCACAGTTTTGGACTTACACCAAATTCCCTTTTAAAAATGCACTTTCGTTTAGCGCATTTACCGCTACCGGATGCAAAGAAAGGTAAATCTTTTAGATGTGATTGAATCTGTGCAAGAAAATTGATTGCAGAATGAACAGGTCTTAGTCCTCTTCTTCAAGGACATTTTTCACGCGACCAACTTCTCCGCTTTCCAGCATTACCTTGATGCCATGGGGATGATGCGATGACTTGGTCAAAATTTTGAGCACAAAACCATGAGTCAATTCTCCTGTTCGTTGATGTTGTTTCTGAACGATTTCTACTTCGGCAGCCAATTTAACATTGGCCCTTTTACGACCGTCTTTCTGTGCTTCTTGCATAGCACAAATATAAAAACAACCAAGCCAGGGGCTGATTAGGTTTCAAAAAATATCCCTAAACCAAACAATACACGATTTTCAAATTTTGCTTTCGGTTTTTCACATTAAACAGCAGCGAGTAATCTTGTTTTTTCCTTGCGTACATTAGAAAGTCACGAATGATTGATTCGATCGTATCCCAGAAACTGGGAAGAGTAAAATTAGTTGTTGAAAAGAATCTATCCATCATGGCTTTGTTAAGGTGTTTTGCCAATAAATAGATTTCGAAATTTTGGTGCCTGCTGATTTTGTTTGTTCTAATGTAAAGAAAATTTTTAGAATTCCAATACTCTACATCAAGAACTCATCATTATTGATTTCAAAAACGGATATAATTCAAAGACTGAATATCCCAGTCCAGAACCAAGCCACCTGCAGTTTTTTTAGTAAGAGAATCGCCATAAAGCAGATGATGCAAATACAAAGCAGGCTCAAAAGAACGCGCTCCTCCTACCGATGTGATGTATTTGCCTTCGTGCACGAACAAAACATCTTTGTGCGCAATAAGCTTGGGAAAGTCTCTTTGTAGTTGATCAATATCCGAGGGAAAGGTCGTGCAATTGACCCCTTCTAACAATCCCGCTTTTGCTAGAACAAAAGCCCCATCGCAAAGCGACATCATCCACTCTGCATCTTTATCAATCTCTTTGACCCAATTTATCATGAGCTCATTCTCGAGATCTGAATCAAGGTGATGCTCTGCGCTGGGTACAATCAGCATATCAATAGAAGGATGATCGCTAAAAGTATAGTCAGGAATGATTTTCAATCCTTCGAATGAAATGACCGTATCCCTCTGCTCTGCAACAGTGAACACATCTATATAATGCTCATGTCTGTATTTTGAATGCTGCAGAATATCCATTGGTGCTGTCAATTCAGTATTGTAAACACCGTCCATGATTAAGAAAGCAGCGTTCAAGATCTTTTGGGGTTCTTTTGAAGGAACTTCTTCCATACCTCGTTCTACTTCATTTGTTTGACAAGCAAAGACCAAAAGGCAATACAAAATTGAAATGAGGTGTTTTGTTTTCATTCTACTAATGAAACATTTTTCAATTCATTATTTCCATTGACGAGTGGAAAATACATAAGTTCTATTTTAATGGGATTCAGGGTATAGGAACCCTTGAATCTATTTTGAAAAGCAATGCTGTATTCGTGCTTTCCTTCTTTCATATTTTCTATATAGATGATTGCACGATCTTTTTTGTATTCGCGATGCACTTCATTTGCATTTTTTTCTTCATTCTTATCTGCATAGAAGCATCCTGCTGGAATTGGTATTTCAAGGGCAACATATTTACTGGTCTTCATGCATTCAACACTAATGCGCATCTTTGAATATGCGCCTTCCCTGAGCTCAGATGTTCGTTTATCTTGTTCTTCGAAATAACTCTCTATCTTGAAATGATCACTTTTAACAGGAGCCCTTTCATCCCACTCCTTATGATGCAAAGAATAAATCAAATCGGAATTTCCCTTATAGTTCAAATTTAACTTACGTTCATCATTCAGTCTTATTTTACTGGGAAATCGCGCGATCTCTTTTTCGTAGTCTCCACTAATACGCACTGTACTCTTCTCGTTTAAAGCATTGAAGCTTTTATTTGCCAGCAAGGATTGAAGAATTCGAGCACGCGTGTAGGTGTTCAAAAATGGCCTACTCATCTTTTCTTGAATAATATAGTTTTCTATTCTCGGTGAGAAAGATTTGAGCGAATCCACATCTTGCAAAACCGCATAAGCCATCAAGGTCGAAGAATAATCACTTAAATTATTTTCTTTCGGATCTTCCCAATACCAATCTCCTAATGCAGTTTCCTTTTTTGAATCCAAAACAAATTGCAGGTCGAAATCTAATCCGAGTAATTGATAGAGGCGAATAAGGGACAGGCGTTCATAGGTAGACAATTCTCGATATTGAAATCTTTCTAATTCATACTCATAGTTGAGCTTATAATCATTTTCTAACATCATTAACATACACTCGAGCCCATGAGCCACTGAAAACGCAGAGATGTTATTGCTCAAATACATTTCGACACCGTATAAGTCCGAATCTAGATCAAATCCATGCCGTTTGGCCATCGTCAATGCTCTATAACAATGAATGGTCACCCAGTCTGTTGCTGGGGCTTGTTTTCCCCACCATGACCAACCTTCATATTCTATTTTATTATCGCACAGGGCCTTGATTTGCTTTCTAATCTTTTTATCTAGGGAGTTAGAACTCGAATCAATCAGTGCTTTCTTCATGAGCAAAGCAATGAGACGTGAAGCCATCTGTTCATTGCAAGAGTGCTTATACTTTTCTAAATAGACGATATCCTCTCTTAAAAGATCCAGTGGTTGTGTATAAAAACTCAATTCCGCTTCCTTCGCATTGGCAGGGATAGAAATGGTCAAATTAGAATCTGGAGCAATACGCCCCATCTCTCCAATTGCTATTTCCATTCCTTTTCGAAATATGGGAACATCTCTTCGCTCTCCATCACTCTCATTGTCATTGGCGCGGAATCCGTATTTAAATTCTATATTCTCTTTTTCATCAGCCATAAATCCCATTGAAGTAATGATGGAGTTATCTATTAGCGTGTCCGATTGATAGATTAATTCGCCATCACGTTCAAGACGAATTCTTATCGATTTGTCTTCATCGGAATAATTAGAAACCTTTCCAATGACTGCGCTTTGATCTCCTTGAATAAGAAATTGAGGCAGACTCAATTGAGCAAAACTATTTTTATAAGAACGAATGTCCTGACTGATATGACCACTTAATTTTTTCGCAGACATTCCCAGTACTGTAGTCTTCCATTTGGTGATGTCTCCAGGAAAAGTGGTTTGAAAATAGGCCTTGCCTTCAAAATCGCTTTTAAGATCAGCTTCCCAAAATGCATAATCTCGAAATTCTTCGCGATAGCTGATCAAGGGATTGGCGATATCACTTGCCTTTGCTTGGTTGGACGCTTCGATTACTCGATTTTCTTTATTGAGATCGAAGGAATCGTCTAACCTGGCGTAGGAATAGACAATTTCAGCTTCTTCTAGATCGGCATCAAAATTGGGAGCCGAAACCGCTCGAAATCTAGGACTGAAGGCCCTTGATTTTCTTGAACCCGCCCATCCAGCTACGCTCTTTTTGCGTCTGATGCCAAATAAGTTATTCGATTGGGAAACGGATGCCACGCTGGTTGAAGTCCTTTTGGGAATAGTTCTCAATTCAACAGAATGACCGGGAATTACGATATCATAAAGCACCGAATTCAATTGTAATAAAGGAACAGAATAAGCGATTGAATCAGCAGAAAAAGCAATCGAGTCGGATTCTGAAAAGAAGAACGCAGGTTTTTCTAATTCATCCTTGAGAAATTTCAGCAAAGGGTGATAATGAAACTGGCAATCGTCTTCGATTGCGACATCCGATTGAATCAAGGTCTCATGGCCAATGAAATCGATGAGCAGTTTATAACTACCTTCTGGAAGCCCCTTAATATGATAATGTCCCAAAGAATCCGTTTCCACCCTGTGACCGGTCAGCTGCAAGGAATCGTTGAGCAAGTAAACACGTGCACCTTCAATGGGTAAATTGGTCAAATCTGATTTAACCAATCCCTTTACTTCACCCGTTCCTTGGTTCTTTAATTTGAGGCTATCCATTTGTACTTGAAAGAGCTTCATATTCCAGTTTTTGAAAAGGTAGTTCTCTCCTATTCTGGGGTGCAAATGATCAACAACTTGCGTATTGGAAGCATTCAATCGAAAATAATTTTTTCCCTCTGCCCGAATCTCTAAGGTATCCGTTCGGATAATCGAAGTGTCACTATACAGGAGTTCGAGAAGATAATTTCCTGCTTTAATGTCCTTTATCAAAGAGATGTCCGCGTCAAAGTAATCGCAATAAGGATTTTCCAGATTTACTAATCTGATCACTTCTGGCTCTGATATATTATCTAAGTATAGTTGGACCTTTGCCGTGCCTTTTACTATTTCTTGATGCAGATACTTTCTAAAAGAGTTCAATTGATTCTCTTTTTCTCTTGCCTTCTTTGCTTCAGAGAAATAATCGGGTCCTTCTAAGCGAAAAGGGCTGCCCATTCTCATAAAGTGTTTTTCAGGTCTTTTTCTATCTTTTATCAATTCGACATAACCTTCTTGTATCCTGTAGGTATAACCTGGCTTATACTCTAATTGCTCTACACGATCATCTTTGTAATGAATGCTAACCCGACCGGTTCGCATTGGGCCTATTTCCGATCTGTATGACCAATCAGGTCTCAAAAAAACAAAGCCATTTTGCTCAATAAAGGCAATGCTATTCTGATTGTCCCATATTTTCATTGTGCTATTAAATACTTCATGCGATTCACGCTTGTTCAAGAGGTGGCTTTGTTCTCTTTTCAATCTGAAAAACCTCGCCTGCTCTGCATCAACGTTAAGCGAAAGAGTTGTTCTGATGCCTTTTCTAATTTCAACATTCTTAAAAACAAAGTCTTCGTTCCATCTTAGAATTTTAAAGTCATATGATCCTTGACCCAGTGGAATGCTTGGAAAACGATTTTCAAACTCCGGATTATATACAATCGTTTCATTCGCATAAATGGAGGAATGTTCCAATTGATCTCCGTATTTATTGAACAAATGCACTACAATTTCTCCATAGGCATTAGAAGATATACTGTCTTCAAACAATGCAAAGCCATCTTTGGGAAAGCGCAGTTGATAATTTCGAAGCGAATCGATACCCAATTTCTTTAATTGTTGTGCTTTTAAGAAGATTTTCCTCTTAATCGATTTAGTTTTTAGTCTTTTCTTTTTGACCTTTCTTTTCTTAATGGGTTTACCCAAATAGGGAAGGTTCACTTCTATGTCTTCTTCAAATTTAGCGTTGTATGCAAAAGCTGTCAGATCGACCCCTTGAACAGACTGACCTCTATAATCCTTCACTTCAAGGGCCGCATTGAGCGTTTCTCCCGGTCTTACTTCTTTCGGAAAATCTATATTGATTTCGAGTTCATTCTTTAGCGTATACGCTCTGCTTCGATCTTGAATTATTTCTCCGTCCTTCAAATAGAAATAGACGATTTCAAAATTGTCTGCATAAGAACTCTCCCAAACTGTGTCGAGGTGAACGATTGTTGCTTCTTGTATTAATTGATTATTCTTGAATAAAGCATAGCTCAATATTCGTTGTGCTGGATTATTTATATACAGATAAGTAGAATCTCTATGTTTTGTTAAGGACACTTCAACTGCATTAGGTTCTTTATTGCTTATGGTTTTTCTTTCTGCCCCACAGATAAGCTCATAGTTTTTAATGTGCGTTTTAAGTTCAGCAGTATAGGGAAGTTCAATATTTTTGAGCGTATAATTAGATCGAAAAAAAGGATCCTTGACTAAATAGCGATTTCTTTCTTCGATATATACCTGAGGAGGCATACTCTTACCTTCGTATATCTCACGCAATTTGGCAGTTTTTCGTTCTATTCCATTTATAAAGCAGTTTGCTTTGATGGAATCCTGCTCAATTTTGAGATCAAGAATGGTTTTGTCTATACTGTATTTAAAGCCTTTTGACAAAGACTGTATTTCATTTTGGCTATTCTTGAACTGTACTTCCAATTTGAAAAAAGCATTGACCCTCGGCATAACTGAATCGGGAATAAAATAAACCGTCTCCCCTATGGTTTCGATTTCAATTTCTTTTTTCCATACCAGATTAGGAATAAAGATATCTTGCTCAGCATCGAATAGCGTTGCCAAACTCAGCCTCAGATCAGCCCGGCAATCGTATAGATTGAGCTCATTTATATCTTTTGCACTTAATTTTAGACCTATTGAATTATCAGGACCGAAAGACCTTCCCTCATTCCCAAATAATTCTAGAGAATAGTTGGCTTCTTTCAAAACATAATCTTCCAACCTGAATGAGCGCGAAATCAACTCTTTTCCTTTCTTAGTCCTTATATTTATATAATACCTCTTGTCCAGTTTAAGCGAATCACTCAAGAAATATTCGAAAGTATAAGCACCTTTTCCATTATTAAGCGCCTCACCTATCTTGATAGCCTTATTGGCTCGAGGCATTTCCAGGTAGATGCCCATGTCTTTTTTCAATACTCTTCCATTTTTGTTACATAAAAAGGACTTAATTTTTAAAGTATCGCCTGTTCTAAATTTGGGTTTATTGAAAACTAAATACCCTTTAGTTGAAGGATTATCTCTCTTGTGATATCGTGTGTAGCGCAAATCACCAAAAAGTCTGCGAGGTACAAGGTGAAAATGCTTGATCACCGGAAGGTAAATGAGTTTCTTCCAAAAGTTTGGCTTTCTCCCGATAGCTTGAAATGCATAGATAAAGGTCTTTTCTCCATCTTGAATCTTTAAATATCCTTCCTCAAATTTCTTCTCTGATTCATAACAGGATAAGTTTGGATTGTACTTGAGCGCATTTCCATTAATGAATAAGCTTAGTGAATCACATGAATGGTTTTGGTTCTTTCTTCGAACAAAAAGAGCGGTTTTGTCTAAATCTTGAACATATTCAATATCTAAATCATTGATCACGACTAGTTCGATCTCGATATCATTTCTCGCCACCCTTTTCAATAAATAATGGCCATTGGCTAATTCGGGAACCTTATTCAAGGAGTCGTTAGGAAATGAATCAATTTTATTGAAAGGAATGGATTGTAAATCAAGCACAGCTTTGCCATTGATATACTTTTCTATTGTTTCAGCCTCAACTGATGAAATATAGGTGTAAGGACTATAGTTCTGAGATGTGGTTTGCCCGCTATTCTCCACTACAATAAAGCAGGTGAAAAGTGCAAAGCACAAGAATTTCTTAAAGGTCATAGTTATAGGTTCTTCATATATAATGAAGATGCATTAAAAATAGTATTTCATAAATAGCCTAAGAGATTAGACTCTTTGAAATAATCCTTTGGCTTCCTCTGTTTTAAGATAAGCCTCTAACCAAAGTGAAGCCTCTTGGAAGGTTTCGAAGCACAAGTCCTCGGGAACTAGTCCGGGAATGAGCTCAAAGGTCTCGAACATATCTCTCGGTTGTCCATGGACATCTGTAAAGACTACTTTTATTCCTTGGGCTTGCAATTCCTGAATAGCATTTTCCATGGCGTACAATCCCGACTGATCGACATAAGGTACCTTATCCATTCGAATGATAACAATTCTGATATCGGGCAAGGCCTTGATCATTTCATTGAAGCGGGAGGCAAATCCAAAAAACAAAGGTCCGTCCAAGTGTTTGATAAATACCTTATCTCCTACACGCTCAATGATATCACCTTCATCAGTCCAGGGCATCTCATTTGAAAAACTTTCTAAGTCAGCGGACTCTGTCCTGTCTTCTACAACATCAGATATCTTTTTCATGAATAGCAAAGAAGAAAGTAGTAAGCCAACTCCAACTGCAACAATCAAGTCAAAGAACACGGTTATGAAAATCACAATAAGCATGACGGCCACTTCGCTTATAGGCAAATGCCTTGCATGTTTGAGCCCCTTGTAGTCCATAACACCAATACCCACAGTTATCAAAATTCCGGCTAAAACCGCAGCTGGGATTTGGGAAGCCAATGGCCCCAAAGCCAACATGATCACAAGCAACAAAACACCGGCAATCATTCCCGATAAGCGCGTCTTACCTCCAGCATCTATGTTCACTACCGTGCGAATTGTAGCACCAGCACCGGGAAGTCCACCAAATAAAGCTGCTATTGAATTTCCAATACCTTGACCCAAGAGTTCTTTATCTGGATTGTGTCTGGTCTTGGTCATATTATCCGCAACTATTGAGGTCAACAGTGAATCGATGGCACCTAAAATCGCCAATGACACCGCCATTAATATGTAAGGTTGTATGTCTGTAAAATTAAACCCAGAAAATGCATCTAGACGCAATGGAGGAAAACCCGAAGGAATCTCTCCTATAGTGCGATAATTGCCTGCCCCATATACAAAAATCCCAACAAGGGTGACGACCACTAATGCGACCAAAGCGCTTGGAATAACTTTGGTAATGCGTTTAAATCCGTAAATAATGAGAATACTCAATAAGCACATGATAAGGTCGGACATATTGATGTTTTGCATTGCACGACCCAACATTTTAATCGCTCCTAAGACCCCACTCGATTCCTTTTTTGCCAAGATCAATGCTTCCTTTTGTATTTCCTCGGATGTAATTTCAATCGCCCTTTTTTCAATTTCCTGAAAGTCCTGGACCACCATTACACCAGCTTCGGCTGCCTCATTCATTTTCTTTTCCAAAATGACTTGCTCGGCCTGTGGACGAAAAGAATCCACAAAGGCCTGATCTTCTGCCGGATAATAACCTACCATCTTCAATAATTGAGTAACGATAATGATCACTCCTATACCTGTCATGAATCCAGACACAACGGGATAAGGAATGTAGCGGATATACTTTCCGACTTTCAATATGCCAATTAAGACCTGAAAAAGTCCGGCCAGCAAGAATACAATAAGAATAGAAGGAGTGGCTTTGGCTAGATCACCGTCATTGGCTGCAACAATTCCTGCCACAACTATCGTACTGACGGTTGTCATGGGAGCCGTAGGCCCGGATATTTGTGTATTCGTACCACCGAAAAGAGCTGCAAAAAATGAGATGAAAATCGCCCCATAAAGTCCAGCTTCAGCTCCCATACCCGATTGCAAACCAAAAGCAAGGGCCAATGGCAGAGCCACTATTCCAGCGGTTATTCCTCCGAGTAAATCTCCACGAAAGTGTGTAAAGTCAAAAAGCTTTTTCATAGGTTCTTCATTCAATTGTCGAAGCGAAAAATAAAGAAATATTCAAGAAGCAATGTCCATTTCTGCTTTCGATTTCATCACATTTAAATATATTTGTTTCAAATACACCTCATGAAGCATTACCTTGTACTTGTTGATTTTACTGATATAGCGGATATTGCTGTTAAGCAAGCCATTGATCTTGCAAAAGAAAAAAATGCAAAAATATCTGTTTGCCATATCTACAATACAAAACAAGATGGACATACCGAAGTCCTCGAATCTCAACTCAATGGTTACAAATCAAAAATTGAAGCGGAAGGAATAGCCTGTGATATTAAGATCTCGCATGGAGATTTATTTTCTGCCAGCGAGATTTTGGTGAATGAATTGGAACCTTCAATGGTCATTGTTGGAACACATGGTAAAAAAGGAATTTCACAGGCGCTTTTTGGATCGGCCATTTATAAAATGGTTCGTTCTCTTAAATGTCCTACGCTAGTTGTTAATGAAAGAACGCAGATTCGATCAGGAGGATTTGATAAAATTTTGGTTCCAGTTTCGCATCATGACAATTTCATGGATAAGGTGACCAACGGCATGAATCTATTGAGCAAAACAGGCACCTTATATCTTTTTGCTGTGGTAAGTGAAAATGGTGCACTGGATGAAAAAATAGAAGAGAATGTCGACCGCGCTAAGAGCTATCTAAATGACCATGACATCTCTTGGCTATACAAAGAAGAAAGCAAAGGAATGGCCAACTTCGGATTTGCCGATGACACCTTAAAATTCATGAATCAAGAAGAAATTGGCTTGATATCTATTATAGCCGATATCGCTACCGAAAGCAAACACTTTGGAAAAATGGACAAAGAGAAGTTACTTTTGAATGCGCAAGGTCTTCCCGTCCTTTGCTCTAACTAATTTCACTGAATCCCATTTGATTATTTACTTTTGAGGCCATGCTGGTTTTGGCCTTATCTATATTTTGTTCCTCTGCTATATATGTCGTTTTCAAGTGCATTGACATCTGGAATGGACGAACTTTTGAGGCCATCGTTTACAACTATATCACCGCTACTTGCTTAGGTTTTGGTGTCATTTTCCTGGGCTCAGACACGAGTTTTTCTATGGCTATGGAAAGCGTTCAAAAAGATTGGTTAGTCATAGCCGGAATAGAGGGATTGCTTTTCATTTCAGTTTTTATGTGCATGGCATTGACTGCCCAAAAACTCTCATTAACAGCTTCATCTGTTGCCTCCAAAATGAGCATGGTCATTCCGATAAGCATTTTCATAGTAATCAATGAAAAAGACCAGGCAAGTTTTCTGAAAATTACAGGAATTGTTCTGGCATGTTTAGCCGTTTTTTTGACAACCAATAGAAAAGACAGTCAATGGGACAACAGCTATTGGTACCTTCCTGTATTTTTATTCTTTGGGTCGGGAATCATTGATTTCTTAATTGGCTATGCTGAATTCAAATACTTGGATTCCTCTTTAAAACAAAAATTATTCATTCCAAGTATATTTCTGATCACGGGAACGATTGGCGTTTTTATCTTGATCTATCAGTATGTGAGCAAAAAGCATCCATTCAATTCCAGAAGTTTGCTTGGCGGAATTGTATTGGGTATAGTCAATTACGGTTCTCTCTATTTTCTCATTAAAGCCTTGGAGTCTCCTGATTTGGTCCAATCATCCGTTTTTTCAATCAATAATATGGGTATCATTTCACTTTCAGGTCTATTCGCCTATATTTTCTTTAAAGAAAAACTTTCAGGCATGAATCTTCTCGGACTTGTTTTGGGTATAATTTCTATTTGTATCATTCTTGTCAGCGCAGGACACATATAAATCATTAGCTCAACCTTCAGAGGGGCTCTTTAAAGAAAAAGGCAGCAAATTTTTCGCGCATGCTTTTCCAGTAAATACAGAGGAGGATATCAAAAAGGCCCTTACAAGGCTTAAAGAAAAATACCATGATGCTCGTCATCATTGCTATGCATATCGTTTAGGAAATAAGGGAGAAAAATTCAGGGCCAATGATGATGGAGAACCTTCAAATTCAGCCGGTAAACCCATTTTGGGTCAATTGATCAAATATGAGCTTTGCAATTGCTTTATCGCTGTGGTACGCTATTTTGGGGGGACGAAACTTGGTGTAGGTGGTTTAATCTCGGCATACAAAACAGCAGCTGAAGAAGCTATTTTAAACGGCAAAATCATCGAACACCTCGTAACTGCTCAATTGGCCATTCGCTTTAGTTATAAACAAATGAATGAAGTGATGCATATTGTAAAGCGCGAAAAACTTGAGGTCATTCACAGGGACTTTCAAACGCTCTGCGAAATTCATATTCGTGTTCGTCTTTCTGAGCAGGAAAATATTTCCGCAATTCTAGAAAACACTTTTGGCCTGGAATGGGAATTACTCAGTTAATTTCTCAACCAATTCTTTCGGAGGAGCAATAGGCTTCAAACTTTCTTTAGAAATGAATACCAAAGTTGTCTTTGCTCGATTAATGAGTACTTGATTCTGATTGTAGGTCTCATAGTCAAAATAAATGCGCATTCCGTTTATATAGGTATTCGTCTTGATTGTCAATTCATCATCATAATAGGCCGGTTTGAAATACTTGATGGTATATTCCAAAACGGGCATTGCGATTCCTTGATCCTCCATTTCTTTATAGGACATGCCCAAATCGCGAATCGCTTCAACTCTGGCGACCTCAAAATAGGCCGCATAATTGCCATAATAACAGTAGCCCATTTGATCAGTTTCTGAATAGCGCACGCGTACGATAGTCTCGGATGTTAACATTTAATTTAATCTTGATCGAATATTTATTTCGAAATTAGAGCAGTGAAAATGACCATTATTTTTCGATCCATAATTATCGCAATCTTCTTTTTTTCGAGTTGTACTTACGAATACCAAGTAGTTTCTATCTCTGAAGAATCTGTACCTATTGACGAAGATCTCATTTCGTCTGAAGCAGGTGAAAAAATTATTGTACCCTACCGAGGAATGGTTGAGTCAACCATGCGTGAAGTAATATGCACAAGCAATAAACCGCTTATTAAAGGAAGGCCTGAAAGTGAATTAGGAAATTTGGTGGCAGATCTCTGTTTGGAATTGGCTAAGGAGCAGATGAAGGATGTAGCCATAGATATGTGTATGATGAACACAGGTGGATTGCGCTCTTCTCTTCCAGAGGGAAATATTACACTTGGTGATGTTTATCAATTAATGCCATTTGAAAATGAATTGGTAGTTGTTCAAATTGATGGAAAAGGAATGGCTGACCTGATTCACTATTTAAAAGCCTCTGGTGGTGAACCGATAGCCGGTTTACAATTGATTCATACTACTGGTGGTTTCGAAGCCAAGATCAATAATGAGACTTTTGACGAAAACAAGACCTATACTGTGCTTACGTCAGATTATCTTGCTAACGGTGGAGATCGGATGCATTTCTTCATGCAAGATGAGCGGAAATCAATTCAATCTGTTGGGATGAAATTAAGAGATGCCATAGCGATATATTTCAAGCGTCAAGGAGACAAAAATGAACCACTCAATCCGCAATTAGATGGGCGATTACAAATTAAAGAATAGAAGAGCAGTCATAAAGTCATCCGTCTATGGTGGAATAGGGATTATTGGATTAAGCAACTTTTCATTGCTCGACATCCCCGATGAAGATAAAATTTCACTAAGCATTTTACATACGAATGATATCCATAGTCATATTGATCCTTTCGATGAAAATCATTCGCGCTATCCTGGCCAAGGAGGTTTGAGCAGAGTTGCTTCTTTGGTGAAACGAATAAGAACAGAAAAAGAACATACACTGCTTTTTGATGCAGGAGATATTTTTCAAGGAACGCCTTACTTTAATTTTTTTGAAGGAGAAATTGAATTCAAAATGATGAGCGAAATTGGATACGATGCCGCAACGATGGGCAACCATGATTTCGATAATGCTATAGAAGGATTTGATGCCATGCTCAAGCATGCCAATTTTCCTTTTCTCTGCTCAAATTATGACTTTAGTAATACAATTCTGGATGGTAAGACTGCCAAGTACAAAGTATTTCAAAAAGGCGAGCTCAAGATAGGTGTATTTGGATTGGGTATCGAACTAGAAGGTCTAGTGAGTAGGGCAATGTTCAAGGAAACAATGTATCTCGATCCCATTTTCCAGGCAAATAAATACGCGCATATTCTTAAAAATGAATTGGACTGTGACTTGGTTGTTTGCCTTTCACATCTCGGCTTCTCGTACAAAGGAAATAAACTATCAGACAAAGTTCTTGCCTCGCAGACAGCCAACATAGATCTCATTTTAGGGGGGCATACCCATACGTTTATGGACGAACCTTATCAACAAAAAAATATCAACAATGAACCGGTTTTCATCCATCAAGTGGGTTGGGCTGGACTGAAATTGGGCAGATTAAATTTCTCTTTTGAAAAAGTCAAAAAAAGCAAAAAGGCTAGAAAAAAACTTTATCATTCACAAAATCAGTAGAATAGATTTATCAAATGAAGTGACACTTTCGATTGGAGTTTAGGCAAGTAAAACTTTTTAAATAAACAAGACTGCAAAAACTTTTTTTTTAACTTTTAATTCTAAATATTTGTCCACGCATCAAGAGGGTTTTGGGTTATCCAATTGATGAGTCAATTGAATTGTTTTACTTAATTAATTTTTACTTTAGCTATGACCAAGAACCATGATTCGGTATGGAACAATTGTCTCCAAATTATCCAAGATAATGTGACGCCACAAGGATTCAAAACATGGTTCGAGCCTATTAAGCCTGTAAAATTATCAGAGAACGTTTTAACGATTCAAGTCCCTTCACAATTTTTTTACGAGTGGTTAGAAGAACACTACATTGATTTATTAAAGAAGACTATCCGAAAGGAACTCGGTTCAGAGGGAATGTTGGAGTACAACATCATAATGGAGAGTCACCAGAATCCCAATCCGTATACTGTCAAGATACCTACAGCTAACTTAGATGCTGTAAAAAATCCACGACAAAATGCGCCATTGGAAAATTCTGCGAAGACCATCAAAAATCCATTCATCATTCCGGGCTTAAAGAAATTACATGTAGAGTCTAACTTGAACGCCAAATACACCTTTAACAACTTTATAGAAGGGGATTGTAATCGACTTGCGCGCTCTGCTGGATTTGCAGTAGCAGAAAAACCAGGAGGAACAGCTTTTAATCCATTATTGATTTATGGAGGAGTTGGACTGGGAAAAACGCACCTTGCGCATTCTATAGGAATTGAAATCAAAAACAGATTTCCGAACAAGACGGTACTTTATGTTTCTTCGGAAAAGTTTACTGTTCAGTTCGTTGATTCCATTAAGAATAACAGTCAAAATGATTTTGTGCATTTCTATCAAATGTTAGATGTATTGATCATTGACGATGTTCAATTTTTCTCTGGGAAAGAGAAAACGCAAGATGCTTTCTTTACTGTATTTAATCATTTGCATCAAACAGGAAAGCAACTGATTATGACTTCTGATAAACCTCCGGTTGAGATGCAGGGAATTGAACAGCGTTTGCTCTCTCGTTTTAAATGGGGGCTTTCTGCAGATTTACAAACGCCTGGGCTTGAAACCAGAATTGCCATACTAGAAAAGAAAATGTATGCCGATGGCATTGAACTACCGAAAGATGTAGTTGAATATTTGGCCTACAGTATTACAAATAACATACGGGAACTAGAAGGTGCATTAATCTCATTGATTGCGCAAGCTTCATTAAACAAGCGCGCAGTAACATTGGATCTTGCCAAACAAATGATTGACAAATTCGTCAAGAATACGGCAAGGGAAGTTTCGATCGATTACATCCAAAAAGTGGTTTGTGACTATTTCGATCTTCCAATAGAATTACTTAAATCGAGAACGCGAAAAAGAGAAGTTGTTCAGGCCAGACAAATAGCAATGTACTTTGCTAAGAAGATGACCAAGAGCAGCCTTGCAAATATTGGAATGCACTGCGGAGGCAAGGACCACGCAACCGTGTTGCACGCATGCAGAACCGTGAATAATTTGAATGAAACCGATAAGAACTTCAAGAAGTACTTAGAAGACCTCGAAAAGAAATTGAGCATTCAATAAATCTTTTCTCAAATGAATTTGTGCAATCCCGAGTCTTTTGGCTCGGGATTTTTTATGAACTATTTTTAACCGATGAAAGTATTGATGGTTTGTTTGGGCAATATTTGTCGCTCTCCCCTTGCCGAAGGGCTATTTCGCCAAAAAGCTGAGGATAACAATATGGAAATAGACGTTGATTCTTGTGGTACTTCGGGCTATCATAATGGCGAAGCGCCCGATCCGAGGACAACTGACAATGCTAGAAAGAATGGCCTGGACTTGTCGATGCTGCGTTCGAGAAAATTTCATGCTTCAGATTTCGACACATTTGATCTTATATATGTTATGGATAGTTCGAACTATGCAAATGTCAAAGCATTAAGCCGCTCTGATTCCGATATGGAAAAAGTAGATTTCTTATTGAACGCTACTTTTCCCGGAGAAAATCGCGCAGTACCGGATCCTTATTTTGGTGGAGAGAATGGATTTCAAGAAGTCTATGATTTAGTGAACGATGCTTGTGAACAGTTAATTCAGAAATTGTCATCATGAAAGGCCGCATTTTTTTACTTCCCAGTTCGCTTTCAGAAGAGGTTAATCATGCATATTTCAATCCTTACACAACTGATATTATTCGAAACACGCAGTATTTTATTGTAGAAAAAACGAAAACGGCCAGGCGATTTATGAAGGCGCTTTTCAAAGATAAAGAGATTGATACCTGCAAATTTTTTGAGTTGAATAAACACAGCGATGATCTGGACATACAATACTTCCTAAATCCTGCTTTAGAAGGAAATGACATGGCGATCATTTCAGAGGCCGGTTGCCCAGGTATTGCAGATCCCGGCTCTGTTATTGTAAAAAAAGCACATGAAAAAGGCATTCGGGTAATTCCCGTTCCAGGGCCTTCATCCATCTACATGGCATTGATGGCTTCAGGGTTCAACGGACAACAGTTTGAGTTTTTGGGTTACCTCTCTAAAGAGCAAAAAGAACGCAGAAGGCAATTGCAAAATGCAGAACGAAAAGCACAAAATGGAATCAGCCAAATATTTATGGAAACTCCATTTCGCAACATGCATCTTCTCGAAGACACCTTAGAAAACTGTTCATCTTCTACGTTGCTTTGTTTGGCCAGAAACATTACGGAAAAAGACGAGTTTATTCAAAGTCAAACGATAGCAGAATGGAGAAAACAAAAGGTAGACTTGCACAAAAGACCCTGCATTTTTATCCTGGGTAACTAGGTTTTACGCAGGTCAATTCCATAATAATTGGTGTATATATCGGAACAATTTTTCCAGATCCATCGTTCCCAAATGCGAATTCAGATGGAATAAGCAGCTTGAACCGCTCATCATAAACCAAATTAGAGAGTACGTTTTCTATTCCTTCAAGTACCTGTCCTTTCTCCCCTACTTTAAAATTTATGGGTCCTGTAACCTCAGAGCTCGCAATTAATTTCCCATCCAAAAGAAAAGTTTTGTAGTGCATGCTAATGGGATCATTCCTTTTCAAGCCTTTACCATAAGATACCCGGTCTCCTTCTAATATGTATAATTCCTTAAATGACTCTTGCTCAATTAAATCATTTGCTCTTAAATATTGAAGGATTCTAGCTCTTTCAATTTGCATGCATAATCTGCGAGGCAAAAAACCAATGTGATCATGCGGATGAACTTTTTTCACTTTCATATTAAAGACCAGTTCATCCCTATTTTCATTCGATCCGAAATATTCCGTATCTACAATCAACTCCATGCTGTCCCCTTCGTGAAATTTATAAAGGTGCCCTTCGAAAAGAGATTCATTATTGTCGGCAACAAATAACCTTTCGGTCCATTCATCAGGAATTTTGCCATTGCGGCATTGCATATCTATATAAACGGCATCGCCTTTTACAATCGGTTTATCATCGCCATCAAAACTCAGTAACTTGTATTTAATATCTGCATTCAATCGGCAGTACTCATTTGAACAGGACAATAGAACGAGTAAAAACAAGACGCTATATTTTCTCAAAGCGTTTAATGTTTTTGTGGCTGGCGGTTTCCAAGGAATAGAAATAATCTCCTGGGTGCAAAGAGCTCGAGTCAAATTCCACTTCATAAATACCTTCCCTTTTTCTCTCGTCAATTAAGGATTGTACGAGCTGTTCGTCTTGATCTAGAATAGAAAAACGCACATCTTCTGGATAGGGCAACTCAAATTTAAAACGCACAATTTCGTTTACTTTTTTGCTGGGCAAGGAATGTAAAAAAGGAAATGAACCAACTCGGGCCCGATTCTTCCATTGTCTCAATATGTAAGAATAGAGCGAAACGAGAAAGACCACAATTGCAGAAATCAAAAACGGTATTTTAAGATCGTCCCAATCCATATGTCAAAATTAAAAACTATATCCTGTAATATTGTGCATTAAGGATAAAGAATTGTCTCGGTTTAAAATAAATAGATACCATTGGGAAGTACTGGCATTATTTGTCATGATGCTTCTCAATTTTATTGCGCTGCCTTTATCGGGTGGTGAGAGTCAGTACTTGTCTTTCGCCAAGCAATACATGAATCCCGAATGGATTCCAGGATCCTTTAGTCTTAGTGAGTTTCCGGGTACGCGAATTTTCTTTCAGTATATTTTTGGATGGCCATTGCACTACTTAGATATTGAAACGGCAAGCATTTTGTATAGAGCCTTTAATTTCTTCTTAATTGCCTTTCCTCTTGCCAAGATCTTTCGCAAACTGACTCTTCCGTTCATTCCTTCTTTATTCATGTTTCAGATATTTCTCAGTGGTCAAAGCCTAATGGCCAAGGAGTGGATGATCGGCACCTTCGAACCCAAAACCATTGCATATGTCTTTTTTCTATGGGCTTTCTATTTCTTTTTGCAAAAAAAGAGGATGGCTTGTATCCTTTCTGCCCTTGCGGCTTGTTTCTTCCATGTAATCGTAGGAGGTTGGTTTCTGATCGCATTGTTAATTGTAGCTGTATGGAACGGTAGCTGGAAGAAATACATCAAAGCAAGCATAGTCTTATTGCTGCTATTTGCACCTTTTCTTTTTTACTTGAGCCCCTTATTTTCATCTCCGGATAGTCTTAATGGTGAATTGAGCGCAAATCATATTTACGTTTATTTTCGCTTGCCTCATCATTTAGGCATTGCCAAATCGCTCGATTATTTTTTAAGCATTCATCTCAGCAATAGCATACTTACTTTACTCTTTTTTACTCTGGGGATTCTAGCGCATAAAAAGAAGGTTCAAGCAGATCTCAGCCCATGGATAATAGTCGGCTTCGGCATTTCTATGCTTTATATAGCCTTGGCATTTATCGATTCATTCTTGCTAAACCAAGCGGGTTCATTGGGGTTGAAGTATTATCCATTTAGATTGAATTCATTTGCCTATTTGCTATTCTTAATGCTGGCTTCGCTTTTTATCGTTCGCTTGAAAATATTTGATCTTCACAAAAAGCGTTTGCATGTTCTGTTCCTCAGCACATGTGTGCTTTTTTCGGTCGTTCGATGTTATAAAGGTTTTGAAAGAAAGGCGGAATTTGCTTCAATGAAGCAATATCATGATATGTGCAAGCATGCAGAAAACATAAGTCAAAAAGGAGATGTATTTCTCTTTAATGCCAGAGAGGCTTATGGTTGGAAGTATTATAATTTCAGTGTTTTTAGCAATAGAGAGAATTATTCTATTTACAAATTTGTACCTGCAGAGACCATAAAACTAATGAAATGGTACGAAAGAATTCAAAAGCAAAAGGACTTTAAGCGTGGAGATCGCGCTCCGGATATCTTTTTTGAAAAAGAATCTATTGATTTCTTGATCAATGAAGAGCCGCTTGACCATCCATCATTTAAATTGGAATATCAAAATGCTGAATACTATCTTTATTCTTTTAAGGGTGACAGGATCAACTTCTGACGTCTAAATACTAGAGATACAAAATATGGCAGAAATCATCATAGCATTACTGGGTGGCATTATTGGCATGGGTGGCTATCACTTTCTTTTCAAAAAGAAAGAAAGCAAAGACATCGAAGCCGAAGCAACAGTGCTCCTAGATCGTGTGCAATCTGTATGTAAGTTGGTTACTACGGAAAGTGAATTCAGTGAGATCATTGACCACAAAGAAAAGTCAAGCACTTTCTTCAATTTGATTCCTCAGGAGAAAAAAGCCATCTTGATTGTGAAGGCCAAAGTTCTTATGGGATTTGATTTATCAAAGGCGCATTTCGACATGAACACGGATAATAAATCTCTCACAATTTCACATCTACCTGAAGCGGAAGTCTTGAGTATCGAACCGGATGTAAAGTATTACGATATCTCCAAAAGCATGCTCAGTAAATTTACAGTTGAAGACTACAGCAAATTGAATAAGACGGCCGTTGAAACCATTCGTAAAGTGATTGAGGACCACAACATTCCGCAAAAGACGGTTAGAGAAGGAATGGAAATGCTCAAGGTGATCAAGGAAATAACCAGTGCTCTTGGCTGGACATGTACCATTTCAAGTAGCCATAGACTGCAGGAAAAGAGCACAAAGCAAATTGAATCCTAGTCGAGACCTACTTGCCAATTGGCCCAAGCTCTACCCCTTCTGAATAGGCCACCTGAATACCATTTTCGTTGAAAGCCTTCTTCATATTTTTGTTGACTTCAAAATACACGTCCCAATAATCTTCTACACGCGCATAAGGCCGAACAGCCAGAACGATAAAGTGCGTGTCATATGATTCTATACCCACCATAGGAGCCGGGTTTTCCAAAACTTTTGGACTAGATTTTACGGCATTGAGAAGAATTTGCTCCACTTTATCAAAATCCTCGCTATAGGGCATATTGATATTCAAATCAATTCTCAAATGCTCTTCTGCAGAGAGATTCGTAATCATACCACCTATAGCCGTTGAATTGGGTATTATTACCATTCGGTTATCAAGCGTAACAATTACCGTATTGAAAATTTGAATCTCTTTCACATGCCCCATTTGGTCTTCAATTTCAATGAGATCTCCTACTTTATAGGGACGAAAAATCAAAATCATTACGCCCGAGGCAAAATTGCTCAAACTTCCTTGAAGTGCCATACCCACTGCGAATCCAGCTGCGGCAAGAATTGCAACAAAAGAAGTAACCGGCAATCCAATTAAGTTGGCAACAAGTAGGATCAGTAAAATTTTCAAGGTTGCACTAAAAACCGATTTGAGAAAAGGTCTGAGCTCTGGTGAGAAATCTCTCTTTTCAAAAACAGTATTCATCCAATTGACCAGTCGATTGATAAGGCGCATTCCTATCCAAAGGATGATTACGGCAATGAGAATTTTCGGCAGATAGGCGACTATTGCATCTTGGGCGGCTATAAGGTATTCCATAACCTTGTCCATACTGAATACTTCTGCTTCTTCTAATCCATTTTCTATGGCTTGTTCAACTGCTGCCTGAGCTGCCTCTCCTGCTTCATCTTGTATTCTAAATTTCATTTTAAAGCTGATTATAATCTAGTTCAAAGGTATTTCCCTGTCGAATATCTCCTGATTCAAATCCCTTTTTGAACCAGCGCATGCGTTGTGCCGAAGTTCCATGGGTAAAGGAATCGGGAATTACATAGCCTCTGGATTGTTTTTGAAGGCGATCATCGCCAATGGCGCTTGCCGCTGTCAAAGCTTCTCTAATATCACCATCTTCGATGATCTCGCCCTGTAAGGCCATATAATGCGCCCAAACCCCAGCATAAAAATCTGCCTGCAATTCTAGACGCACAGACATTTCATTTTGGCGATCACTCCCTCTAAACTGATTGACATATTCCGTTGCACCCAATTGCTTTTGTACATGATGAGCGACCTCATGTGCCACTACATAGGCCATAGCAAAATCTCCAGGAGCTTTGAATTTCTTTCTCAAATCATCATAGAAGGAGAGGTCGATATACAATTTATAATCACCGGGACAATAAAAAGGACCGGTCGCAGAACTTGCATGTCCACATGCGGAAGATGTACTTCCTGAATAAAGCACCATAGCAGGTTCTTGATATCTGCGACCCAGTTGTTTCTCAAAAATATATTTCCATACATCTTCAGTATCTGCCAGCACTACTCCGAGAAAATCATCCATCTCGGTTCCATCAGCTTGAGTATAGGTCGTGCCATGTGGGTGACTGCTCTCACCATCGTAATAATTGGTATTGTATTCACCTGGTGAAGGTGGCAATTGATAGCCTTGATCAAAAAGTCCCAATTTGGGAGCTATGAATAAAAAGAAAATGGCAACTAAAATCAGTGTTCCGCATCCCATGCCACCTTTACGGCCTCCTCCTCTTCCTAAATTGGGAATACGCATGCCTCTTCCGCCATAAGAACCCGAGGATTGTCCTCTTCGATCTTCAACATTTGAACTTGAACGTCTGCCTTTCCATTTCATAGCTGTTCTTTTGTGCTTGAACAAATATAGAAAGCTTAGTTCAATAGCAGAATTTTCTTATCCATCAAAAAACCCCTCCAATTGCTTGAAAGGGTTCTTCATAATAAATGTTGTAATTAGACTATTCAATGATAATCTTCTCTGCTTTTTGCAAGCCACCGTTTTCAAAAATGATGTAATACGCACCAGCAGAAAGTTGGTTCAGGTCAAGCGTATAGTTCGCTCTCAAAATTTGATCTTTGAATACTGATTTACCCATTAAGTCAATCACATTGATGTTCAAATGATCAATAGTCGAAAAGTCTGAATTGATGGTCATCAATCCGTTCGAAGGATTTGGGAAAACCTGAATATCTGTCGCCAAAGTTGGTTGTTCTTGCAAACCAACTATAGGGAATGCGATATCCATATGAACGATTTCATTCAAATCAACAGGGTCCATATCACCTCTTACAGCTAGTCCTGGTTCGAAATCTCTTTGGAATACCAATTGAATTCTATCATCAACTAATGGAGCCATAGAAGGGAACACGCATTCTATCGTTTCGTCACCATCTAATTCTGGCGTTACGTCATAAGGCTCTGTCCATGTTTGCCCATTGTCCGAAGAAGACGTAATATATATATGTCGGTAATTTTGTAGTCCGTTGGAAACATCCTCCCTCAGACTCGAAAAGGCCAAATGCAAGTTACCTGCAAGGTCTTGCGAACCATTCACTAATCCGGTAACAGAAACGAAATAAGCTCCTAAATCATCGTATCCTAGAATGTCTGGATCACCATCTGTATCAATTTCTCCTACGATCTGCTGCGGCTGCTGAAAGCTTTGGTTCCAATACCACACACCTGATGTAAATGGGAAAAACGAGAAATTTCCATCTCCTAAATCAGCGTCCAAGTAGCGCATATTTCCATACCAGCAATGCACATTGCCATTATAATCTACGATAACATTCCCTGATCCATCGCTATTATCCAATGTATCTGCGATACCATCCATATCGATATCAATTCCTGTATCAACTACATATGCATCGATTGGGAAATCAACCATGGTTGTTTTGGCCCATGTCGTTCCATTGTCTTCAGAAATAAGAACGAAGGTATCGTGAAAATCTCCAAATACTCCGATAGCAACTGTGTTACCATTCGCAGCGATTGAATATGTATCGCCATCAAATCCAATGAAATTCTCATTTTCTATTTCTGGAATTTGAAGATCTATAATATCCCAAGTATCCCCTTGATCCTGGCTTCTATAATAAAGCAAAGCTCCGTCAAGGCCTTCGTATTCAACTCCACCGTTTGCAACGGGCGTAGAAACACATACCATGTGAATAGAATTGTTATCGGCTCCACCTGTTGTCGCTCTTGGCCAAAGCAATCCCGGATCTACATTTGTAGGGATCAACAATTCTGACCATGCTCCGCTTCCTTGACCATCTCTATAGGTCATTTGAATATTAGTGAATCCTGGGTGAGAAATGGCAAATTCTCTTCCTCCACCTGTCACACCAACTGAAGGCCATCCAACTCGAACAGTTTCTAAACGTTCTGTTGGGAAAGATCCCCAATTTGTTCCGTCTTGGTAATTGTGTCCTGTTCCTCTATCTGTCCAAGATGTAGAATTCTCATCACTAAATGTCCATAAAGCAGACATTCCATTTGCTGTCATTACCAATCTGTTTTGCACAGCAGCATTCGATTGCAAATCATAGGTTGATGTACCAATAACTGTTTCGCAAATTCCACCATCTTTTTTGCAAAAAGTAGTTGGTTTAGTCGCAACTTGATTGCTCATTTGATAATAGTTCAAAGGCATTTCCTCAAGCCCAGTATACGACTTTGTTGGCATAGGCGCAGATACATTTCGCAAATCCACTTGGTTTTGGCCAAAACTCATCGAAAAGGCCAATAGAAAAGTAAAAAGTAAGGTATAATATCTTCTCATAACTGTTTGTATAGGTTTATTGGAAATAAAATTAATAAAACTTTAGTATCGGAGGCTAATAAATGACTTGAATATCTCCCTTAAAGCTTTGACCATTTAATTCTAGCACATAGAAATAAACACCCGGGCTGACCAAAATTCCGGCATTGGTTCTTCCATCCCATCGAGTATTGTTTCCTGAAGAATTGAACATCACCTGGCCCCATCTATTGAACACTTTGAATTCTATACATTCTTGGATATTCCCTCTCACATTGATGTCTAAAATATCATTTTCCCCATCTTGATTTGGCGTAATTACGTTTGGCACCAAAACTTGGAAATATTCCTCAAAGCTGTCTGAATCAATCAAAGCCGAATTTTCTCCTACACAATTTTCTGCAGTAGTAACTTCTAAGCCTACTTGGAAGTTCCCATTGAATGCATAAGTATGACTCGGACTATAAGCAGAAGAACTTGCGCCATCGCCAAAATCCCAGGCATAGGATAAATCTTCTACCCCTAAATTGAAAAAGTTCACCAAAAGACCATCACAACCCGGCACAAGAGAAAATTCGAAATCTGGAATATCCACAGCTATAATCTCAACGATTAGCGTATCTGCACCATTACAAATTGAGTTGGTCGATTGAACAATATAAGTGGTGGTCTCTGTCGGAATAGCCATTGGGTTCTCCGCTAAAGCATCGTCCAAGCCAGTCGCGGGTGTCCATTGATATGTCGTTCCATCAGGTCCAACAGGTGTCGCTCCCAATTGAACAGAATCACCTAAACAAATCGCAAAGTCTTCTCCAGCATCAGTAGGAACAATTCCGTTTATAACAATATTAATAGTATCCGAATTCATGCAATTATTCGCATCCGTTACTGTTACGACATAATCGGCAGTAAAATCACCAGTAGCAAAGGGGTTTTCGATCAAAGGATCAGAAACATCTCCTGCTGGAGACCACGAATACCCGGAAAAACCAGGGGTCGCAATTAATTGAATAGAGTCACCATCGCAGAGGTAATCAATATCTTCTCCAGCATCAACTATTGGCAAAGGATTTACGGTTACGATGACACTGTCAGTATCTGTACATCCATTGTTTAAGCTGACTTCTAAGAAGTATGTAATGCTGGCATCAGGATTTACAGTTGGATTCTGGCTATTTACATCATCGATGAATGAATCCGGGGTCCATGTATAATCGTCCCCTCCACTCCCATTCAAGGTCAAATCATCGCCAATGCAAATAGGTGTATCCAGACCTGCATCAGCTGTTGCTGATTGCAAAAGCTCAATTTGAACCGAATCGCTATTTGTGCATTGACCAATTATCGTATTCCAGAACAATTGATAAGATCCCAAAGGCGTAGCCGTCAAAACAGCATTTGGATCACTAGGGTCGGATAAATTGACTCCAGCAGGGAACACCCACATTCCGGCTCCCGTTGTTGAGGCATCCAGGATGGCAGAATCCGCGCACAAGGACTGATCATCTCCTGCTTCTGCAGTGGGAATTTCTTGAAAATCTATTTCTACCGTATCCGTTGCAAAACAAAAATTTTGATTGTTTGCTGTCCAAATGATTTCCGCTAGTCCATTGTCAGAGGCCGTAGCTGTGGCGAAAGGGTCATTTTCATCTGTAAAAGCTATACCATTGGCTGTCCATGTTCCTAAACCTGCTGTAATGCTTCCACTAAAAGTATATTCCAATCCACAAATACTGTCATTCAATCCTGCATTAATAACAGGTTGCTCTATAAAGTTAATCTCAATTATGCTGGTATCTGCACAGCCATTGTTATTCTCATCCCATTGAATGCTATACACTCCAAAGTTATCAGCTGTAAGAACAGCATTAGGGTCATTGGCACTAGGCATAATATTCAAACCAGCCGGCAAGGTCCAAGTTCCAATCCCAACACTACTTTGAGCCTGAAGATCGAAGACTAAGCCGCATATAGAATCATTGATTCCTGCATCTGCGAGAGGTTGAGCTATGAATTGTATGGTCACCTCAGAGGAATCCAGACAATTAGCATTGCCTTCTAACCATGTAAAAGTATAGATCCCTTCAGCATCTACTTGAACCAAGGTGCTGGCACTTGTATCATCGGTATAATTAATTCCCGCCTGCGGTCGCCACAATCCATCTGTACCAACACTAAATGAAGCTTGCATATCATAGCTGAGACCACAAATCACAGTGTCGGGTCCCGCAAATGCTATGGGCTGAGGAAGGACAAATACGGTCGTGCTATCTATTCCAATACAGGTATTTGCATCGGGGCCAGTTACCAAATAAACAGTCGTGTCGGCTGGAAAGGCAATTGGATCAGCAATATTGTCTACAGTCAATGAATCGGATGGAGTCCACAAATAGCTGGTGCCATTTACTCCATTCAATTGTACGCTATCGCCCAAACAAATACTGAGATCATCTCCTGCATCTATTTGAGGAATGTTCACTATTACATCTACTGTATCTTCTCCTAAACAAGAAAATCCTGTAATTACTTGAACGATGTAGGCCGTATTCTCTGATGGAAAAACAATTGGATTTTCTACAGCGGTATCGCTTATGCTATCCGCTGGCAACCAATTATAAACCGCACCAACAGGACCTGTTGGCGCACCGCCAATCTGTACACTATCTCCTATGCATATTATCTCGTCATTTCCAGCATTTACAGCTGGAAGGTTTTGAATGTTAATCGACAAATCAACTGGATCGGCAATACATCCCAAATGATTGGTTGCAACAACGCTAAGCATTCCCATTCCCGTGGCTCCCCAATCGACAGTCACCACATTCGTACCCTGGCCAGTGATCACTGTTCCACCAGTTGCAACCCAGGCATAATTAGCACCATCGAAGAATTCAGTTTCGTAGTCATATTCAGCGTCTTCACAAGGATTGGGGTTTCCATCTATAAATGTAGGACCGTCAAAAGGGATTACCTCAACTTGAAATACAAAGTCAGTTGTTTTTGGAGGGCATCCATCGTCTGTGGCTGAAGCAACAAATTGGTAAGGCAATTCTTGACCCTGTTCACATGAAGTAACCCAGCAAAATTCTGCTGTGACCAATCCTGCTCCTGTTTGAGGAGTTGTAATCGTTGCTGCTGGATCAAAAATAAGCGGATCAAAAATAGCTCCAGCAGAAGTCACAACGAT